>JANMCC010000034.1:0-20249 GCA_031360885.1 Burkholderiales bacterium
GCCTGGGCGAACAGCGCCAGCGGGTCCACGCCTGGAACCCGGCGCTGATTGACGGCTGACGTTGCGGCGAGTTCGTCTGCCGCTCGCCTGGAAGGACATTCGATGACCGATGCCCTGGTGATCCGCATCCACCCTGCCGACGATGTCGTCATCGCGCGGCAGCAGCTCGTCGGCGGCACGCATCTCGCAAGCGAAGGCGTGACCGTCATGGGACTCGTTCCCCCGGGCCACAAGGTGGCGGTGCGGCCGATCGCCGCCGGCGCGCCGGTGCGGCGCTACGACCAGATCATCGGCACCGCCACGCAGGCCATCGCACCCGGCCAGCACGTGCACACCCACAACCTTGCCTTCGGCCGCTTCGACCGCGAGCACGCCGCCTGCACCGGCGCGCAGCCGACCCGATACGTCGCGACGCCGGCGAGCTTCATGGGCATCCGCCGCGCCGACGGCCGCGTCGCGACGCGCAACTACATCGGCATCCTGACCTCGGTCAACTGCTCGGCGACCGCGGCACGGGCGATCGCCGATCACTTCCGTGCCGACATCAACCCGGCGGCGCTGGCCGCCTACCCGAACGTCGACGGCGTGGTGGCCCTCACCCACGGCGGCGGCTGCGCCACCGACCACGCCGGCGAGCCGTTGCAGGTGCTGCGGCGCACCCTCGGCGGCTATGCGCGGCACCCGAACTTCGCCGCGATCCTGGTCGTCGGCCTCGGCTGCGAGACCAACCAAATCGCCGGCCTGCTGGCCCAGGAGAACCTGGCCACCAGCGCCCGGCTGCACGCCTTCAACATCCAGGAGACCGGCGGCACGAAGAAGACGGTCGCCCACGGCATCGAGCTCGTGCAGTGGCTGCTGGAAGAAGCCGACCGCGCGGTCCGCGAACCGGTCAGTGCAGCCGAACTCATCGTCGGCCTGCAGTGCGGCGGCTCCGACGGCTACTCCGGCATCAGCGCCAACCCGGCGCTCGGCGCCGCGGTCGACCGGCTGGTGCGCCACGGCGGCACCGCCATCCTTTCGGAGACGCCCGAGATCTACGGCGGCGAGCACCTGCTGACGCGGCGTGCGGTCTCGAAGGAAGTCGCCTACAAGCTGATCGCGCGGATCCGCTGGTGGGAGCGCTACTGCGAGCGCAACGACGCCGAGATGGACAACAACCCCTCGGCCGGCAACAAGGCCGGCGGGTTGACGACGATCCTCGAGAAGAGCCTGGGCGCGATCGCCAAGAGCGGCACGACCAACCTGGTCGATGTGTTCGAGTACGCGCAGCCGGTCACGAGCAAGGGGCTGGTGTTCATGGACACGCCGGGCTACGACCCGGTCTCGGCGACCGGCCAGGTCGCGGGCGGCGCCAACCTGATCTGCTTCACCACCGGCCGCGGCTCGGCCTACGGCTGCGCGCCCTCGCCCTCGCTCAAGCTCTCGACCAACACCGCGCTCTGGATCAAGCAGGAAGACGACATCGACATCAACTGCGGCGACGTCGTCGACGGCACGGCGAGCATCGACGAGATGGGCGAGCGCATCTTCCGCCTCATGCTCGACACCGCGTCAGGGCGCAAGACCAAGAGCGAGATCCACGGCTACGGGCAGAACGAGTTCGTGCCCTGGAGCCTCGGCGCGGTGATGTGAGCTAGCGCGACCCGCCGGCCGCGGCGCGGCTCGGTCAAAGCGCGCGATCCGCGCGAACTGCCGGTCGGAAAGGGCTTCTTCCTTGCGCGTGACCATCGTGGCGCAATTGTCCTACGCAGGCAGGGCCCGTCGTCCGGAGGACCGGCGATGCCCTTCCCGCTACCTTCGGTGCTCGTCCACAGTCGGGATCGAAGACATGGCCAAGAACACAGGCAAGGGCTCGCGAACCGGATCGGTCAGCGAGCGCACCCAGGTGAAGAATCCGGTCACCGGCGACTACGTCAAGCGCGACGACAGCGAAGAAGGCAAGGGCCGCTTCATGGACGTCAAGCAGGACGGCACGAAGTTCAAGGGCGTTGCCGTCGAGCCCGACGGCCGCCGCACGCCGAAGTAGGCCGGGACGATCCGATGGACACCGCGGCCACCCCCACCTGTCCCGACTGCGGGTTCCGCATCTACAACCGGCGCGTCCCCAGCTGCGAAGCGTGCGGCGCCGCCCTGCCGGAATCGCTCGTCTACTCGCCGGTCGAACGCTTCGAGCTGCAACTCGAGGAAGAGGAGCGCTCGCTGGCGAAGGCGCGTCGCACCGGGGAGCGGCCGTACGCGCTCACGACCTCCGGCTCGCTCGACGACTCGGTGCTGTCCGCGGTGCTGGAGCTGACCGAGCGCTAGGGCCGGACGAACTTCAGGACGAACTCGTCCTTGGCCTGCCCCGCCTCGGGCGTTTCGCGATCGCGCGGATCGTTCGGGTTGCGCAGGAACCCGCCTTCGGCAAGGAGGCGAAAGCCCGCCCGCTCGACCTCGGCCTTGACGAAGGCTTCCTCGACGCGATGCAGCGTTCCGGCCTCGGCGATGCCAGTGCCGGCACGGCCGGAATGATCGGCGATCACGTACAGCCCGCCCGGCTTCAGCGCCGCGAAGACGGCGCGATTCATCCGGTCGCGGTCGACGCCCATGTGGCCGAGGTCGTGATAGTTGAACATCAGGGTGGCGAGGTCGAGGCCGGCCGCGGCGACTTCGGCGGGCACGGGGCTCTCGAACGGCTGCGCGAACACCGTCACATGCGCCATCAACGGCTTGGCAACCCGCGCCGTGAGGCCGGCCGAAGCCGCGCGCGGCACCTGCGCGTAGACCTTTCCGCCCGGGCCGACGGAACGCGCCAGCAGCTCGGTGGTGTAGCCGCCGCCCGAGCTCAGGTCGAGCGCCACCATGCCGGGCCGCAGGCCGATGAAGGCGAGCACCTCCTCGGGCTTCCGGCGGAGGTCGTTGGTGCGGTCGGCCGCGCTGCGGTCGGGGCTGGCGACGATCTCGGCGATGCGCGCGCGCGAAAGCGTCGCGCCGTCGCCGGCGGCCTGCGCGAAGGCGGCGGTGGTTGCCGCGGCGGCGAGCGCGAACAGCAGGATGGCTTTCATGGGTCTTGTCTCCTGGAGAGTGCGGTCAGGGTTTCTGCGCGAGCCTCTTCACCATCGCCATGATCGCCTGCATTTGCGATTCCGACTTGTCGGCATCGTTTTTCCCGGTGTAGCCCCAGTCCCAGCAGCCGTGATCGTTGCCGGGCGTCGTCGACTTGTCGACCTGCGGATGGAGCACCAGCAGCGAAATATCGACCCGTTGCAGCAATCGCCATCGAGAGTCCTCCCTGAGTGACACTGTCGCGCATCGCTGCCCTGCTCGCACCATGCCCGACGACAAAGATCCCGCCTCCGCCCCGACCCGCCGCCGCTCCGCCGAAAGCCTGCGCAGCGCCCGCTGGTTCGCGCCCGACGACCTGCGCGCCTTCGGCCACCGCTCGCGCCTGATGCAGCTGGGCTACGGCCCCGACGACTGGGCCGGCCGCCCGGTGATCGGCATCATCAACACCTGGTCCGACATCAACCCCTGCCACGCCCACTTCAGGCAGCGGGTCGAGGACGTGAAGCGCGGCGTGCTCCAGGCCGGAGGATTTCCGCTCGAGCTGCCCGCGCATTCGGTCGCCGAGACCTTCGTCAAGCCGACCACCATGCTCTACCGCAACTTCCTTGCCATGGAGGCCGAGGAGCTGCTGCGCGCGCATCCGCTCGACGGCGCGGTGCTCATGGGCGGCTGCGACAAGAGCACGCCGGGCCTGCTGATGGGCGCGATCAGCGCCGGCTACCCCTGCATCTACCTGCCCGCCGGGCCGATGCTGCGCGGCAACTGGCAGGGCAAGGTGCTGGGCTCGGGCTCGGATGCGTGGAAGTACTGGGACGAGCGCCGGGCCGGCAAGATCACCAAGGCCGAGTGGATCGGCGTCGAAGGCGGCATCGCCCGCAGCCACGGCACCTGCATGACCATGGGCACGGCGAGCACCATGACGGCAATCGCCGAGGCGATCGGCATGTCGCTGCCCGGTGCCTCGTCGATTCCCGCCGCCGACATCGGCCACGCGCGCATGTCGGCCGAATGCGGCCGGCGCATCGTCGAGATGGTCTGGGACGACCTGACGCCGGCGCGGATCCTGAGCCGCGCCTCGTTCGAGAACGGGATCGCCGTCGCCATGGCGATGGGCTGCTCGACCAACGCCATCATCCACCTGGTGGCGATGGCGCGGCGCGCCGGCTTCGACATCGGCCTCGACGACTTCGACCGTGCCAGCCGGGTCGTCCCCGTCATCGCCAACATCCGGCCGAGCGGCGACACCTACCTGATGGAGGACTTCTTCTACGCCGGCGGGCTGCCAGCGCTGATGAGCCGGCTCGACGCGCACCTGCAGGCCGATGCGCTGACGGTCACGGGCAAGTCGCTCGGCGAGAACATCGCCGGCGCCAAGGTGTTCGACGACGACGTGATCCGCAGCGTCGAGACCGCCATCTACGCCGAGGGCGCGCTCGCGGTGCTGCGCGGCAACCTCGCGCCTTCGGGCTGCGTCATCAAGCCGAGCGCCTGCGCGCCCGAATTGCTGCGCCACACCGGCCCGGCGATCGTCTTCGACGACTACCCGGCGATGAAGGCCGCGGTCGACGACGAGAACCTCGACGTCACCGCGGCGCACGTGATGGTGCTGCGCAACGCCGGCCCGCAGGGCGGCCCCGGCATGCCCGAGTGGGGCATGTTGCCGATCCCGAAGAAGCTGCTGAAAGAGGGCGTGCGCGACATGGTGCGCATCTCCGACGCGCGCATGAGCGGCACCAGCTACGGCGCCTGCATCCTGCACGTCGCGCCCGAGTCGTACATCGGCGGCCCGCTGGCGCTGGTGCGGACGGGCGACCTGATCTCGATCGACGTCGCCGCGCGGCGCATCCATCTCGATGTGAGCGACGTCGAGCTGGCCCGGCGCCGTGCCGCCTGGACGCCGCCGCCGCCGCGCTACGAGCGCGGCTACGGCTGGATGTACCTGAAGCACATCCGCCAGGCCGACGAAGGCTGCGACTTCGACTTCCTCGAGACCTCGTTCGGCGCGCCGGTCGCCGAGCCGAGCATCTACTGACTCGGCGGGCGTCGAGATCCTTCGCTGGCGCTCAGGATGACAGCGCTGCGGCCGCAGGGTCGGCCGCGGTCACCGGCCGTTCCTCCCGGCCGTCGCCATGCTTCGCGAAGCGCGCCGGGTCGCGGCCGTGCACCGGCGCGTTGTCGGCCCAGGGCCAGCCGCCGAACTGCGTGCGCCGGAAGTCGGCAAATGTCTCGACGATCTCGGCCTGCGTGTTCATGACGAACGGGCCGTGCTGCGCCACCGGCTCGCCGATCGGCCGGCCTTGCAGGACGAGGAATTCGGCGGTCGCGTCGCCGTTCGCCAACTCGACCTCGGCGCCGGCCCGCAGCTCGATCGCGGCGTGGCCTCGCACCTCCTGGCCGGCGAGTCGCACGGCGTTGCCCTTGAAGAAGTAGAGCATCCGGCGCGTGCCCTCGCCGGTCGCGGGCGGAAGGGTCCAGCGCGCGCCCGGCGCCATGCGGATCGTCCAGATCGCCAGGTCGGAATCGGCCTCCGCGGCCCACGAGTCGGGCGGCGGCGCGAGCGGCTCGACCGCCGGCGAGAGGCGGCCGGCGATGCAGGCCACCTCGGTCCTGCGCCCCTCGCCGTCCTGCGCCGAGAGGCGCGGAATCGCCTCCGACCAGAGCATGGTGAAGTGCGGCGGCGCCATCTTGCTTTTCGCCGGCAGGTTGAGCCAGATCTGGAACAGCTCGAGCGGATTCGGCTGCGCGTCGTCGAGCAAGGGAAACATCTCGGCGTGGACGATCCCCTTGCCGGCAGTCAGCCACTGCACGTCGCCGCCGCCGAAGCGGGCGGTCGCGCCGAGCGAATCGGAATGGTCGATCAGGCCCTTGCGGACGATCGTCACGGTCTCGAAGCCGCGGTGCGGGTGGCCCGGAAAGCCGGGAACGGTGGCGCCGTGGTACATGCTCCAGCCGTTCTTCCTGCTGAAGTCCTGGCCGATGTCGCGGCCGGCGAGCGCCGCGTCGGGGCCCATCTTGCCGTTGCCCTTGGGATACGCGTCGTCGTGATAGACGCAGAACAGGAACGGGTCGATCGTTTCCCAGGGGAAACCGAGCGGCTTGATCTGGACGACGGGGCTGGCGGTCACGGCGGGGCCTTTCAAACCGGTGAGATGCGGGCGGCGCGGCGCTGATCAAGGCTGCGGCGCCAGCCGGGCGCGCCTAAACTCGCGGCCCGACTTCGAAAGGCGCCCATGAGCAGCACCCCGCCCCGCACCGCCCTGCAACTGCGCTCGCTGGTGAAGAAAAGCGGCGAGCTCGAGGTGTCGCTCGCCAGCATTCCCGTGCCGGAGCCCGGCGCGAACGAGGTGCTGGTGCGGATCGAGGCGGCGCCGATCAATCCTTCGGACCTCGGCCTCCTGTTCTCCGCCGCCGACATGACCCAGGCCGTGGCCTCGGGCACGAGCGACCGGCCGGTCGTCACCGCGCCGATCGCGGAAGCGGCGATGAAGTCCCTCGCCGCCCGGCTCGACGCCTCGATGCCGGTCGGCAACGAAGGCGCGGGCGTGGTCGTCGCCGCGGGCGCGTCGGAAGCGGCGCAGGCGCTGCTCGGCAAGACCGTGGCGATCATCGGCGGCGCCGCCTATTCGCAGTTCCGCAGCGTCCCGGCCGACCAGGTCTTCGTCCTGCCGGAAGGCGCGACGCCCGCCGACGGCGCCTCGGTCTTCGTCAACCCGCTCACCGCGCTGGGCATGGTGGAAACGATGCGCCGCGAAGGCCACAGCGCGCTGGTGCACACCGCGGCCGCGTCCAACCTCGGGCAGATGCTGAACCGGATCTGCATCGCCGACGGCGTGAAGCTGGTCAACATCGTGAGGAAGCCCGACCAGGCCGCCCTGCTGAAGTCGAACGGCGCCACCTACGTGTGCGACACGAGCGCGCCGAGCTTCATGAGCGACCTGACCGAAGCGCTGGTCGCCACCGGCGCGACCATCGCCTTCGACGCCATCGGCGGCGGCCGGCTCGCCGGGCAGATCCTCTCGTGCATGGAGGCGGCGATCAATCGCACGGCCAAGGAGTACAGCCGCTACGGCTCGGCCACGCACAAGCAGGTCTACCTCTACGGCGCGCTCGACACCGGCCCGACCGAGATCGTGCGCAACTTCGGCATGGCCTGGGGCATGGGCGGCTGGCTGCTGTTTCCGTTCCTGCAGAAGGTCGGAAAGGCGCGGGCGCAGGAGCTGCGCGCCCGCGTCTCGGCCGAGCTCAAGACCACCTTCGCCAGCCACTATTCGCACCGCCTCTCGATGGCCGAGGCGCTCCGGCTCGACAACATCGCCGTCTACAACAAGCGCGCCACCGGCGAGAAGGTGCTGATCGAGCCGCACCGCGGCTGACCGCACGCAGCCATGAGGCCCTCGATCCGGTTCGACGGCGCGACCCATGGCCGCGGCGGTGCAGCCCGCCGCCGGCGCCGAGCTCGATGCGACCGAGCTCCGCGCCTTCCTGCGCGAGCGCCTCGCCGATTTCAAGCTGCCGCGCGTCGTCACCTTCCACGACGAGCTGCCGCGCGAGGACAGCGGCAAGATCTTCAAGCGCCGGCTGCGCGAGCCCTACTGGGCCGACCGGGCGCGCCGCATCTAGCTCGCGTTCGCGCTCATGCCGGGTAGCCGGTGATCGCGCGGATCCTGCGATAGAGCGGCTCGAGGCGCTTGTACAGCGGCCGGTACACCTGCCTGTAGAGCGCGTCGTAGGTGCGCACCGCTTCGGGCTGCGGCTCGAAGCGGCGCCCCGCCCGGGCCATCGCCTTCGCCGCCGCCGGCACGTCGGCATGCCAGCCGAGGCCGGTGGCGCAGAGCATCGCCGCGCCGAGCGAGGACGCCTCGGCGACCTGCGACCGCTCGGCGGCGAGGCCGAACACGTCGGCGGCGATCTGCATCGCACCGTCGCTCTGCGCGCCGCCGCCCGAGATCACGAGGCGCGTGATCGGCCGCTTCATGCGCGCCTCGATCAGCTCGCGGCCGGCGCGCAGGCCATACGCCAGGCCTTCGATCAGCGCGCGGTAGACGTGCGCCCGCGTGTGCACGTCGCCGAAGCCGATGATCGCGCCCTTGCCCTCGGGTCCCGGGTCGCGCAGGCCCGGCGACCAGTACGGCTGCAGGGTGAGGCCCATCGAGCCGGGCGGCACCGAGGCGATCAGCGCGTCGAACAGCGACTCGGCGCTGACGCCTCGTTGGGCGGCGAGCACGCGCTCGCTGTGCGCGAACTCGTTCTTGAACCAGCTCACCAGCCAGAAGCCGCGCTGGATCTGGATCTCGGTGTTGAAGGCGCCGGGCAGGGCGGCCGGGTAGGCAGGCAGGAGGCGCTGCACCTCGAGGTACTTCGGCTGGGTGGTGTTGATCGTCGCCGCGGTGCCGAAGGAGAGGTGCGCGGTGTCGGGCGCGAGCGCGCCGCAGCCGAGCACCTCGCAGGCCTTGTCGGCGGCGGCGGCGATCAGCGGCAGCCCGGCGGGCAGGCCGAGCTCGGCCGCTGCGCCAGCCGTCAACGTGCCGAGGCGCGACGCCGGCGGCAAGAGCCGGGGCAGCTGCGCGCTGCGGATCGCCAGCGCCCGCCAGTGCCATTCGCTCGCCTTCGCCCACTGCTGGCGCTTGTAGTCGAACGGCAGGTAGCCGACCTGGCAGGCGGCCGAGTCGACCCACTCGCCGACCAGGCGGTGCGTCAGCCATCCGGAGAGCAGCACGTAGCGCTCGCACTCGGGCCAGAGCTCGGGTTCGTGCTGCGCCAGCCAGTTGCACTCGGCCTGGCGCTGCAGCTGGCGCATCAGCTCGCCGGCGCCGGCGAGGCCGAACAGCGTGTTCCAGACCGCGCCCATCGGCGGCGGCGCGGTGGCGAGGCGCTGGTCGGGCCAGACGATCGCCGGCCTGAGCGGCGTGCCGTCCTCGCGGGCGCAGACGACGGTGCCGCGCTGGGTGGTGAGGGCCACGCCGGCAATCCGCGACGGCGCCAGGCCGCCCGGTTTCCAGAGGGCCTGGCAGCTCTCGGCCAGGCCGCGCCAGTAGGAGGCGACGTCCTTCTCGGCCCAGCCCGGCTGCGGCGAATCGAAGGGCGGCTCGAACGGCACCTGCGAGCGGGCGAGCATCGCCCCGTGGCGATCGAAGACGAGGGCGCGCACGCTCTGCGTGCCGACGTCGATCGAGAGCAGCAGGTCGGCCGTCATGGACGGCGATTGTCCAGCGGCGGCGCATGCCGCGCGGCCCAGTTTTCCCGGTAGCGCGCGACCTCGTCGGCCCAGAGCGCCGCGTCCCAGCCGAGCGCTTCGCGGCACGGCGCCTCGAGCATCGGCAACAGCGCCTCGGCGCCGCGCGGTGCGACCAGGCCGAGGCGGGTGCGGCGCATCAGCAGGTCGTCGAGGCGCCGCACCTGCTCCTCGCGCAGCGACCAGCGCAGCTCGGCGAGCGAATACGGCGTGCCGGGAAACGGCTGCCGCTCCTCGGCGGGGCGCGCCTCGACCCAGGCGGCGCCGGCGACGCCGAGGCGTCCGTGCAGGCGGCTCGCGGTCGATGCAGGCGCCGCGTCGGCGGCGAGCGGCGCGACACGCAGCCCCTGCTTCTCGACCTCGTGCAGCACCTCGTCGGCGGTCGCGCGATGCGTCGTCAGCTTGCCGCCGGTGATGCCGACCAGGCCGGGCCGCGCCCACATCGCCGAGTCGCGCCCCATCGCCGAGGGAGGCCGGTCGAGCTCGCCCGCCGGCACGACGATCGCGCGCAGGCCGGCGAAGGCCGAGAGCGCCATCGAGGCATCGAGCCCGAGCTGCGGAAGCGGTAGCGCGAGCGCCTCGACCAGGTACGCGGCTTCGGCCGGGGAGATCGTCGCCGGCACGTCCGCGACCGGATGGTCGATGTCGGTCGTGCCGACGACGACCGCACCTTCCCAGACATGGGCGAACACCGGCCGCCGGTCGCGCGGATGCAGCCAGGCGAGCGCGCTCTGCAGCGGCAGGGTTTCGCGCGCGAACACCAGGTGGCTGCCGCGCAAGGGCCGCAGCGCCGGCGCGCCAGGGGCGGCGCCGGCCCAGACGCCGGTCGCGTGCACGGTGACGGTGGCGCTCACCTCGCGCGCATCGCCGTCGATGCGGTCTTCGAGGCGGGCACCGGTGACGCGGCCGTCGCGTTCGAGCAGCGTCGCGGCGACGTGATTGAGGGCATGGGCGCCGTGGCCGACGGCGTCGAAGATCAGGCGCAGGACGAGACGGGCGTCGTCGACGACGCCGTCGCGGTAGGCGATGGCCGAGCGCAGGGGCGCGCGGACCTCACCCCCCGCCCTCTCCCGCGTCGCGGGAGAGGGGGCTGCGAGCAATGGTTCGAGGGCGAGGGCTTCGGCGGGGGCGATGCGGCGGGCCGTGCGCCGGCCGGCCATGCGGTCAGCGATCCAGAACCCGGCGCCCAGGGCGAGCGGCCCCGGCCGGCTGCCTGCATACAAGGGCATGAGGAACGCCTGCGGCTCGACCAGGCCGGGGCGCTCGACGAGCAGCCGCTCGCGCTCTCGCACCGACTCGAGCGTCAGCCGCCACTGGCCCGACTTCAGGTAGCGCACGCCGCCGTGGATCAGCTTCGACGACCACGACGAGGTGCCGCTCGCGAAGTCGCCGCGATCGACGAGCAGCGCCTTCAGGCCGCGCCGGCTCGCCGCGTGCAGCACGGCCGCGCCGGTGATGCCGCCGCCGACGATCAGCAGGTCGTAGTGCGGATCGACCTTCACCTCATGCGGCGGCGGCCCCGTCGGGCCACAGCTTGCCCGGATTCATCATGCCGCCGGGGTCGAGCACGCGCGCGGCGGCGCGCAACAGCGCCATGCCGAGCTCGCCCTTTTCCGCCGCCAAGTACGGCGCGTGGTCGACGCCGACGCCATGCTGGTGGCTGATCGTGCCGCCGCCCGCGACCACCGCTTGCGACACCGCGGTCTTGAGCCGGCGCCAGCGCTCGAGGTTGGCGTCGGGGTCGGCGGCGAGCCGATAGACGAAGGTCGAGTAGACGCTGCAGCCCTGCCGGTAGACGTGCGAGAGGTGGGTGAACACATGCACCCGCTCGCCTTCGGCCGCCAGCGCCGCGCGCCCGGCGCCCTCGATCGCCGCGAGCATCGCGCTCGCGCCGCTCCAGGGCACGCAGGTCTCCATGGTCTCGACGCAGATACCCGCGTCCCAGAGGCTGTTGCGCAGGTACGGCCCGCGGAAGCGGTTCTTCGCCCAGCCCTTGCCGATCGTCGTGCCGACGGCGACGCCGCGATGCGCACTGGCGATGTCGCCGAGCGCCGCTCGCGCCTGGCGCGCCTCGCGCTCGCTGCCGGTGACGCCAGCGAGCAGCATGCACGCGCCTTCGCCGACGCCGCGCCAGCGCAGGTAGCGCGCCAGCCATTGCAGCGCACCCTCGTGGCCCTCGACCAGCGCGAGCTGGGTCTCGGTCTCGACCGCGTTCGCGTAGCGCAGCATCGAGAGCGTCACGCCCGCCTGCGCCAGCGCCCGCACCGCCGCCAGGCCGGCGTCCCATTGCGGAAAGAAGATCGCGTGGAAGCGCTCGTGCACGGCGCTTGGCCGCACGCGCAGCGTCACTTCGGTGAGCAGGCCGAGCCGCCCCTCGCTGCCGAGGACCGCCTCGCGCAGGTCGGGGCCGGCGCTCGACGCGGGCAGGCCGCCGACCACGAGCTCGCCGCGCGGCGTGGCCAGCCGGCCGCCGTGGAAGAGCTGTTCGATGCGGCCGTAGCGCAGCGACTGCTGCCCCGAGGAGCGAGTCACGACCCAGCCGCCGGCGGTGGAGAGCTCGAACGACTGCGGAAAGTGGCCGAGCGTCATGCCGTGCGCCGCGAGCGCCGCTTCGATCGCCGGACCCGGCGCGCCGGCGCCGAAGCGCGCAGTGAGGTTGGTCGCGTCGAAGGCCTGCAGCGCGGCGAGCTTTTCGAGCGAGATGTTGACCACCGGCCGGTCGCCCTTGGGCACGCGCAGGTGGCCGACGACGCTGGTGCCGCCGCCGTAGGGAATGACGATCGCGCCGAGCCGCTTCGCTTCCTCGAGCGCGGCCGCGGCCTCGGCATGCGTGGCCGGCAGGGCGACGCCGTCGGCGACGCGCGCGACCCGGCCGCTGCGCAGCGCGATCCAGTCGGGCGTGCTCTGGCCGAAGGCGTGGTCGAGGCGGGTCGCCGGATCGGTCTGGAACAGCGTCGAGGCCGGCAAGCGGCCGGCGACCACGGCCCGCAGCGCCGCTTCGCGCGTCGCGCTGACCGCGGGCGTCACTGCGCCGATGCGCTCGCCGAGAAAGGCGCGTGCGCGACCGGACAAGGGCGGGTTGTCGGCCTCTGCGCCCCAACCATTCCAGCGCCTGGCCATCAGGCCGGCGCGCGCAGCGTACGGTCGAACAGGCTGAACAGCCGCTCCCAGTGACGCTCGGCGGCGGCCCGGTGGTAGACGCCGGCGCGCAGCGGGAAGACGAAGCCGTGCTCGGCGCCGGGATACCACTCGAGGCGGTGCGGCGTGCCCGCGGCGCGCAGCGCCGCCTGCAGCTTTTCGACATCGGCCGGCGGCGCCCACTTGTCGGTCTCGGCGCAGGCGAAGTAGCTCTCGCAACGGATCCTCGGCGCCATGCGGTGCGGCGAATCGGGCTTGTCCGTCACCATGTTGGCGCCGTGGATCGAGGCGATGCAGGCGAGCCGCTCCGGCCGCGCCGCCGCCGCCCACATCACGAACGGCCCGCTCATGCAGTAGCCGACCGCGCCGACCCTCGCGCCATTCGCTTGGGCGTGCGCATCGACGTAGCGCAGCATCGCGTCTGTGTCGCACAGCGTGGTGGCGGCGTCGAGCGTCGCCATCAGCGAGAACATGTGCGCCATCTTCTCCTCGGTGCGCTCGGCGAGCCAGAAGTCGCGCGTGAGGCGGTAGTAGAGGTTCGGCAGGACGACGAAGTAGCCGACCGCGGCCAGGCGCCGCGCCATGTCGCGCAGCTCCTCGCGGTAGCCCGGCGCGTCCATGTAGAAGAGCACAACCGGGAACGGCCCGCCCTCTTCCGGATGGACGACGAAGCTGTTCATCGCGCCGTCGGCGGTGGCGATGTCGACGTGCTCTTCGATCACGGAGAACTCCCAGGTCAGTCCGGAACGCATGCGCCGGGCCGCCGGAGACTGCCACACCCGGCCGCCGGCATCAATGCAGGCTTGCCGTCGCCGGGTGGGAGTCCGTCTTTCCCTTGCCCGCCGTCGGCTCGCAACCCAAGCGCGCGCCGCCCCCCTGGGACCCGGCCGAGCCCTACCGCGGCCTGGGCGGAGCTACTTGCCGGTGGCTGCCGACGCCGCCGCGGGAGCCGGCGCAGGAGCCGGGGCCGGTGTCGCCCCCAACCGCCGCGCGGAGGCCTGCGGGTGGCGCTCGGCGAAGCGACCCTTCGCCGCCGCCTGCTCTTGCGGGCTCATCGAGTCCCACTTCGCCCGCGCTTTCTCCTTGGCCGCCGCCTGCTCTTCGGGCGTCATGGACTTCCACTTCGCCATCGCTGCTTCGCGCCGTTCCTTCTCCTCCGCGGTCGCCTGCGCGGTGGCGGCGAGCGGCAAGCCGAGCAGGGCGAAGGTCAGCAGGGCGAGGATCGTGCGCGACATCGAAAGCTCCTGGCTGCTGATTCGTAGGGGGCGGCGTCAGCCCTTCTTGGCCCAGGCGCTGCACCATCCCGCGCTGGCGACCAGCTTGCCCGCGAACAGCGGGCAGGCGCCCGATGGGTCGCTCGCCTTGCCCTGGAACAGCGCGCAATTTCCGCAGGTCTGTCCGGCAGCGTAGTTCTTGTACTTGGCCTTGTCGGCCTTGGTGGCATCGCTCACGTAGCCCAGGGCCACGGCCTGGGGGTCCTTTTCCGAGACCAGGGCTTGCGCCCGGGCCGCCTGGCCGAGGAGCAGCGAAGCGCCGGCGACGGGAACGATCTGGATGAACTTGCGACGGGTTTGCATGGGGTTCTTTCGTTGTGCAGGTCGGACGGGACCTGTCGACGGGGTCCTCACCCCGGGGCGCAGCGTACTCATCGCCGGCCGCGATTGCAAGCCTGCCTCGGCGCCCTGCGCCGGGCGTCAGAAAGCGTGCGGAAATCGTCCTCCCATCTCCTGAAACCGCAGTGAGCACACCCGGGGCCGCCTGTCAGCACTGCACGTCTCGCCGCCGCACTCGAGCGCTCGATGGGGGTCGCGCGCGGTCCGCTGACAGCCGGCCGTCGCGGCGGCTGCTTCTCTAGCGGCGTCGGAGCAGCCGCGGCACGAGGTAGCGCAGCGCCACGCCGGCGGCCAGGCCGATGCCGAGCTTGCGCCACGCCGGCTCGGTCGTTCGCCTCGGCCGGCGCGCGATCCGCACTTGCGTCAGCGGCGGCGGCGCGGGCGGGGCCGGCGGCTGCTCCTCGCTGCGCGAAGGCAAATCGGGAGCGGCCTCCTCGGTCGCCGCTTCGTCCAGGCTGCGCATCGAGCCGAAGGTCCGCGCGTACACCCACGTGAACTCCGCGCCCATCAGGAAGATCTGCGCCGAGTAGTAGACCCAGACGAAGACGACGATCAGCGAGCCCGCGGCGCCGAAGCCCGAGGCGATGCCGCTCTTGCCGATGTACAGGCCGATCAGGAACTTGCCGATCGTGAACAGCAGCGCGGTCACCACCGCACCCAGCCAGACGTCGTGCCAGCGCACGGTCACCCTCGGCATCAGCTTGTAGATCATCGCGAACACGCCGGCGGCGAGCACGAATCCGATCAGCATGTTGATCACCTGCGCCAGCACTTCCCAGCCGGGAAAATAGCCGCCCCACCAATTTCCGAACGCCGAGATCACCGCGCCGAGCACGAGCGAGACCATCAGCAGGAAGGCGATGCCGAGGATCATGCCGAACGACAGCAGCCGCGTGTGCAGCAGGTTCCACCAGCCGGCCGAGCGTTCCCGCGCCGGCGCGCGCCAGATCCGGTCGAGCGCATCCTGCAACTCGCCGAAGACCGTGGTCGCGCCGACCAGCAGCAGGCCGACGCCGAGCAGCGTCGCGACAACGCCCTCGGCCGGCTTGTTGACGCTCGAGAGCAGCCCTTCGATCGCCTTGGCGGCGTCGGCGCCCATGAGCTGATGCAGCTGGCCGAAGATCTCGCCGCGCGCCGCGTCCTCGCCGAACACCAGGCCGGCGATGGCGATCACCATCAGGAGCAGCGGCGCGAGCGAGAAGATCGTGTAGTACGAGAGCGCCGCGCCCATGCTCGGCGCGTAGTCGTCGATCCATGCCGCCGCGGCGCCCTTGACGAGCTGCCACCACTGGGCGGGCGTGCCGCGCGTCGATTTGGCGGCGACCCTGGCGACCTCGCCCACCGCGCCCTCAGGCCGCGGGAATGCGCAGCATCTGCCCCGGATAGATCTTGTTCGGATCCGAAAGCATCGGCTTGTTGGCTTCGAAGATCTTCATGTAGGCGTTGGCGTCGCCGTACGCCTCTTTCGCGATCTTCGACAGCGTGTCGCCCGACTTCACCGTGCGGTAGGTCGACTCCGGCTCGGCGGCCGCGGCCACCGTCAGCATGTCGTTGACCTTGCTCACCGCGGCGACATTGCCGCAGCAAAGCACGATCTTTTCCTTGGTCGCCTGGTCTGCCGCGACGCCGCTGACCGTGACGGTCTGGGTCGCGCCGTCGTAGCCGACGTTCAAGGCGTCGGCCTTCAGGCCCTGCGAGGCGATGTACTTCTCGATCGCTGCGCCGGCGGTGGCGTTCAGCGCCGCCATGTCGGGCTGGGCGGCTGCGGCGGCCGGCGTCGCTTCGGGGTGCTTGAACAGCTTTTCCCCTGCTTCCTTGATGAAACTGATCAGACTCATGGCTTCTCCCTGCGGTGCGTGTACGGTTTTCGATTCTGGAGCGATTGTCGAAAGCGACGCTTGGCCACCCTGCCAGCGCAGGGGCCGAGGCCACGTAGGCCAACGCCTCAGCGCATGCCCGCGGCGACCAGCAGGCCGCTCAGGGTGCGCGCGTTGCGCTGGCCCTGGTCTTCCATGTTGTTGTTGAAGATCACGTGCGTCTGCATCGCCACCAGCGCCAGGCGCTCGATCTTCGGCACCATCTCCGCCAGCTCCGCGTCGGGATAGTCGTAATTGAAGCGGTCGGAGGCCGAGGTCTGGCCCTTGACGTTCCAGGTGGCGCGGTTGCGGCCGTGCAGGCGCAGCAACGCGTAGCGGGGATGGGTGACTTCCCACAGGGCGGGGACGCTGTTCGAGAACCCTTGCGGCCCGTCGACGACGGTGTGGGCGACGCCGAGCTCGCGCAGGAAGCGAAGCGTCTCGAGCTGCTGCGCCGCGCCCTCGAACCAGGTGCCGTGGCGGAACTCGACGCCGAGGTCGAAGCCGCTCATGCGCTGCACGCAATGCTCGACCTGGGCGCGGCCGGCCGCGCCGGCGACGACCCAGGGCGGAAACTGGAAGTGCACCAGGCCGAGCCGGCCGGCGGCCTGCAGCGGCAGCAGGCATTCGCGGAAGCGCTTCCACAGCTCGTCGATCAGCTCGGAGGGCAGGTCGCGATAGAAGAAGCGCGGCGGCAGCGACCCGCCCATCGCCAGCTGCAGATCCTTGTGCAGCACATGCGGCTCGGTCTGGTGGCCGGTGAACAGGCGAAACGCCTTGACGTTCATGACGAAGCCCTCGGGCGTGCGCTCGGCCCAGAGCTGCGCTGTCGCCGGCGCCGGCATCGCGTAGTAGCTCGAATCGAGCTCGACGATCGGAAATTGCGAGGCATAGAAGCGCAGCCTGCCTTCCGCCGTCTTCGCCCCGGGCGGATAGAACCGGCCGCAGGCGATCAGCGTCTTGTCGGTCCAGGAGGCGGTGCCGACCAGGACCGTCATGTGGGCGCGGGCAAGGCTCTTCGCCCGACCCAGCCGCTGGCGCGCGCCAGCAGGAACACCGCGATCGAAATATTCAGCGCGTTCCAGGCCAGGCCGTTGAGGAAGGCGGCGTGGTACGAGCCGGTCAGGTCGAACACCTTGCCCGACATCCAGCCGCCGAGCGCCATGCCGAACAGGCTGAACATCAACACGGTGCCGACGCGCGCGCCGGCTTCGGCCGGCGGAAAGTATTCGCGGACGATGATTGCGTAGGCCGGGACGATGCCGCCCTGGAACAGCCCGAAGAGGGCCGAGATCACGTACAGCGACGCCAGCGAGTCGAACGGCAGGAAGAGCAGCAGCGCCAGGCCCTGCAGCACCGAGCCGAGCAACAGCGTGCGCAGGCCGCCGATGCGGTCGCAGATCACGCCCGAGAGCAGCCGGCTGAGGATGCCCGCGCCCAGCATCAGCGAGAGCATGCGCGCGCCCTGCGCCGCGCCGTAGCCGAGGTCGCCGCAGTAGGCGACGATGTGCACCTGCGGCATCGACATCGCCACGCAGCAGGCCACGGCGGCGACGCAGAGCAGCACCTGCGCGCCGTTCATCGACAGGCCGAACGGCCTGAGCGATGGCGTGCCCGCGCCGGCCTTCGCCTCTTCCGCCACCAGCGCCGGCGGCCGGGCGCGCATGAACAGGGCCAGCAGCGGCATCGTCACGGCGCAGAAGATGCCCATGCCGATGTAGGTCTGGCGCCAGCCGACGGTCTCGACGAAGTGCTGCACGATCGGCGGCCAGACGGCGCCGGCGAGGTAGTTGCCGCTGGCGCAGATCGCGACCGCGGTGCCGCGCCGCTCCACGAACCAGAGCGAGGTGTCGGCCACCAGCGGCGCGAAGGTCGCGGAGCTCCCGGCCAGGCCGAGCAGCACGCCGTGCACGACCGCGAACGCGAGGATGCCGCCGCTCAGGCCGGCGAGGACGAAGCCGACGGCCAGGCCGACCGAGCCGATCAGGATCGGCAGCATCACGCCCCGCTTGTCGGCCAGGCGCCCCATGAAGATGCCACCGACGCCGAAGCCGACCATGAGCAGCGTGTAGGGCAGCGCCGCGTCGGCGCGGGCGACGCCGAATTCCTTCTGCACCGAAGGCAGCACGACCGAGACGACGTACATCGCGCCGCTGCCGATCGTCATCAGCGCCAGGGCGGCGCCCAGGCGGATCCAGGCCTGGCGGGAGTCGGCAAGGGAGACGGCGCTCATGTCGGGGTGGGCGAATCGGCGGCGGTTCGGGAAGGGGCGGCCATTCTGACCTCATCCGCGGGGGGTCCGCGGCGCCCCTTTCGATGGCGCGGCGCGAGCCCGCGCGCTACCATGAGGGCGTGCCGTCGCCGCTGTGCTGAAGGCTCCCCGTGCTCGAAAAAATCTTCCCCGCGATCGTCGTCGCCGCCTGTCTGGTGCTGCTGCTCCGGCTGCTGCTCGGCGAGCGTCGCCGGCATCGCTTCGATCGTGCCGTCGTCCGCTGGAGCCGCAGCGCGCGCCTGCGGATCGAGGGTCTCTTCACCTGGAATGCCGGGCGCCGGCGGGCCCGCCGCGCCGCCGAGGAAGTGATCCGCCGCGCCCGCGACGGCGGCGGCGAATGGGACGGCAACGTCTATCGGCCGAAGTCCTTCAACGGCAAGAAGAAGGATCGCAAGATCCACTGAGCGACGGCTCAGCCGCGCAGCTCCTGGTTGAACAGGACGAGCGTGCGCTGCCAGGCCAGCCTGGCGGCGTTGGCGTCGTAGCGCGGCGTCGTGTCGTTGTTGAAGCCATGCTGCGTGCCGGGATAGCGGAATGCCGCGTAGCGCACGCCGGCCGCCTTGAGCGCGGCGTCGTAGGCGGGCCAGGTCACGTTGATGCGCTGGTCCTCGTCGGCGAACATGGGCAGCACCGCGGCCTTGATCTTGGCCACCTGGTCGAGCGCCGGCGCGGCGCCGTAGAAGGGCACCGCGGCCCGCAGCTCGGGCAGGCGCGTCGCCAGGGTGTTGACCAGGTCGCCGCCCCAGCAGAAGCCGACCGCGCCGAGCTTGCCGTTGCCGCCGGGGACGCCCGCGAGGTAACCTGCCGCGGCGACCATGTCCTCGCGCGTCTTCGCCTGGTCGAGCTTGCCGAATGCCTCCCGCGCCTTGTCCTCGTCGCCGGGATAACCACCGAGCGGAAAGAGGGCGTCGGGGGCGAAGGCGATGAAGTTGTCGAGCGCGAGGCGGCGGGCGATGTCCTCGATGTGCGGGTTGAGGCCGCGGTTCTCGTGCACCACGAGCACCAGCGGCAGGCCGGTGGTCGTGCCGCCGGCGGGCGGCCCGCTCGCCGGCCGCACCAGGATGCCGCGGCCGGTGCCGTAGCCCTGCGGCGAGGCGAACTCGACCATCTCGGCCTTGATCCGCGGATCGGTCCGGGGCACCTGCTGGGCGGCGGCAAAATTCGGGCTCAGCGCGGCGAGCAGCCCCGCCGCCGTGGTTCCGCCGACCGCGAACTTCGCCGCGCCATCGAGGAAGCCGCGGCGGTCGATCGCGCCGTGCACGTACCTGTCGAACAGCTTCAGGACCTCGGGATCGAAGTCGGCCGCGGTGCGGCGAGGGGTTTCGCGGTCGGTCATGCAGGCTCTTGAAGTCGGGGAGGGGCCGGTTTTACCGCAGCCGCCCGACCCCCGCAGGCGAGGGGTGTCGCGGCCCGCGGCGTGACTTTCGCAGCGTTGCTGCCGCCGACGAACTGTCGGGCCCTGCCGGGCACGGCATCCGCTGGCTACCATCGTCCGGCCCTCGCCCGCCGCCTTCCGTTCCCCTGCATGCCGACGTTCCCGAACCGCCCGACCGTCGCCACGGCGCGCTGGCGCGTCCGGGTCCTCGGCGGCATCCGCGCCGAGGATGGCCAGGAGACGATCGAGCGCTTCGGCAGCGGCAGCGTCGCCTCGCTCCTCGCCCGGCTGGCGATGTACCCCTCGCGCAGGCACTCGCGCGAGGAGCTGGTCGAGCTGCTCTGGCCCGGCGTGCAGCCCGAGGCCGGGCGCAACCGCCTGCGCCAGACCCTGTTCGCGCTGCGCGCCCTGCTCGAGCCGCCTTCGGCGCTGCCCCGGCCGGTGATCGTCGCCGACCGCGCCAGCATCGCCGCGGTCGACGGCGCCCTCGAGTGCGACGCGGTCGAGTTCGAGCGCGCGGTGCGCGAGGGCCGGCATGCCGACGCGCTCGCCCTCTACCGCGGCGAGCTCCTGCCCGGCCACTACGAGGAATGGATCGACGAGGAGCGGATGCGACTGACCGCGCTCGCCGATCGCTCCGAAGCCGCGAGGGCGCGCGCCGGCGCCGCGCCGACGCCGCCGGCCGCGCCACGCGCGCAACTCGCGCCGGCGGTGGCGC
>JANMCC010000165.1:0-11267 GCA_031360885.1 Burkholderiales bacterium
CGAGGCCGCCGGAGCCGGGCTCGCCGCGCTTGCCGCGGCGGTCGCGGCGGTCGCGGCGGCGGCGTCGCCCGGGCCGGCGTCGGCAGCCCGGCCCGCCGCGCCGGGCTCGGTGTAGAGCAGGCAGCGGACGCTGCGCGTCGCGTCGAGCGGGGTCAGCGCCGGAACGGTCGTCGGGCAGGGGCCGAAGGCGCGGTCGCAACGCGGCTCGAAGCGGCAGCCCTCGAACCGCAGCCAGAGCGGCGGCACCGATCCCCTGATCGCCGCCAGCGAGCCGCCGCGGCGGGCCGCGTCGGGCAGCGCCTGCAGCAGCAGGCGCGCGTACGGGTGCTTGGGCGCGGCGAAGAAATCGGCGGCCTCGGCGACTTCGATGATCTGCCCGGCGTACATCAGGGCGACCCGGTCGGCCATGGCCGAGACGACGGCCAGGTCATGGGTGATCAGGAGCAGGCCCATGCCCTGCTCGCGCTGCAGGTCCTTGAGCAGGGCCAGGATCTGCGCCTGGATGGTCACGTCGAGTGCCGTGGTCGGCTCGTCGGCGATCAGGAAGTCGGGCTCCGACGCAAGGGTCATGGCGATCATGACGCGCTGCTTCTGGCCGCCGGAGAGGCGAAACGGATACTCGTCGATGCGCCGCGCCGGCTCGGGAATGCCGACCCGGCCGAGCCATTCGATCGCCTTGGCCCGGGCGGCGGCGCCGCGCAGCGCGGTGTGCGTCTCGATCGCCTCGACGACCTGGGCGCCGACCTTCATCACCGGGTTGAGGCTGGTGCCGGGCTCCTGGAAGATCATGCCGATCCGGCCGCCGCGGATCGCCCGCATGCCCGCCTCGGGCAGCGCCAGCAGGTCCTGGCCCTCCAGGCCGATGCTGCCGCCGACGATCCGGCCGTTCTCGGGCAGCAGCCGCATCAGCGCCAGCGCCGTCATGCTCTTGCCGCAGCCCGACTCGCCGACCAGGGCGAAGGTCTCGCCGCGGGTGATCGCCAGGGTGAGGCCGTCGATCGCCTTGACGATGCCGGCGTCGGCGTCGAGGGCGACCTCGAGCCCGGTGATCTCGAGCGTCGTCGACGAGGAACTCAGGGGCGCCATCAGCTGATCGCCGCCCGCCGCAGGCGCGGGCGGAAGCTCCGGGCGCGCGGGTCGAACGCGTCTCGCACCCCGTCGGCGAACAGGTTCGCGGCCAGCACCAGCGTCACCATGAAGACGAAGGCCGAGACGAAGCTCCACCAGACGACCGGGTCGCCGCTCATCTGGCTGCGCGCCAGGTTGATCATGCCGCCGAAGCTGTTCATCGACGGATCGACGCCGACGCCCACGTAGGTCAGCACCGCCTCGTAGAGGATCAGCTCGGAAAAGCTCAGCACGGTGGTGATCAGCACCAGGTGCATCACGTTGGGCACGATGTGGCGCGCCATGATCCGCGCGTGGCTGACGCCGAAGGCGGTGGCGGCCTGCACGAAGTCGAGCTCGCGCAGCTTCAGCGTCTCGCCGCGAATCAGCCGGCACAGGGTCGCCCAGCCGGTCAGGCCGAGGATGACGCAGAGGAGGAAGATCTTCAGGTCGGAGCGCTCGGAGCCGGTCTCGAACATCTCGGCGTGCTGGTCGAGATAGACCTGAACCATCAGCACGCAGGCGGCGATCAGGAGCACGTTCGGCACCGAGGTCAGGGTCGTGTAGACGTACTGGATCGCCTCGTCGACCCAGCCCTTGAAGTAGCCGGCGAGGACGCCGAGGACGATGGCGAACGGCAGGGTGGCCATGGTCGCCAGGGTGCCGATGACGAACGCCGTGCGCACGCTCTTCAGCGACTGGTAGAGCACGTCGTTGCCGGTCCGGTCGGTGCCGAGCACGTGGTAGCTGCCGGCCAGCGCGATCACCGGCCCGGCGACGAGGCAGACCACGGCGAAGGTCGCCAGGCCGGCGCGCACCGGGATGTGGGTTCGGTCGGCAGCGATGTCGCGCAGCGCGCCGCGGGTGCCGGCGTGCGAATGGCGCATCAGGAAGGCGGCGAGCAGCACCGCCAGCGCGGCCACCGCCAGGCCGCCGGCCAGGCCGGCGAGCACCTTCGCGGTGACGTCGCCCGCCCACTGCGCGTCGGGGTCGGCGAGGTGCACGCCGCCGAACTTCAGCCGGGCGAAGTCGCGCATCGGCTGGCCGTTCTTCTCCATCGGTTCCTTGATGAAGCTCTTGAAGGCCATCGGCTGCGAGTAGCCGGTTTCGCGGGTCGCGATCTGCCGGGCCAGCGCGACGTCGAGCACCGACTCGGTGGTCGGCGCGTAGAAGGTGGTCGCGCCCGCCGCGGCGCCCGGCGCGTTGGCCAGGGCGCGGCGGAAGTGGACGCTGTCGAGCATCGTGACCACCGCGAACAGGATCAGCACGATAGCCGCGCTGAGGGCGGCCGGATCGCGCAGCACCTTGTCCCAGGTGGCGCGCAGGTTGGCGCTTCGGCGGACCCGCCAGACGTACCAGACGAGGAGCAGCAGCATCGCCCAGAGGACGATGTCGGTCCAGAGAAAGACGAATTGCGGCATGCGGGAGGCGTCAGGCGAGGCGGACCCGCGGATCGGCCCAGGTGTAGGCGAGGTCGATCGCGATGTAGCTGGCGATGTAGAGCACCGCGCCGACGAAGACCATCGAGCGGACGATCGCGAAGTCCTGGCCGGCGATCGCCTCGATCACGAACGCGCCGAGGCCGGGGATGCCGAAGAAGCTCTCGAACACCAGGCTGCCCAGGAACACGTACGGCAGGTACGAGCCGGCGCTGGTGATGATCGGGATCAGCGCGTTCTTCAGCACGTGGCGGAACAGCACGACCGATTCGGGCAGGCCCTTGGCGCGGGCAGTGCGCACGTAGTCCTTGCCGGTCTCCTCGAGGAACATCGCCCGGTACAGGCGCGACTCCGTGCCCAGGCGCGCCAGCAGCGAGAGGCCGATCGGCATGAGCAGGAACTTCACCGCGTCGAGCCCGCCGGCGTAGCCCGAGATCGGCACCAGGTGGAGGCTGCGGGAGAAGAAGAACTGGCCGACGATGATGTAGAACAGGCTCGAGATCGAGAGCATCAGGACGCACAGCACCACGCCCCAGAAGTCGATCTTCGAATGCCGGAAGAAGACGAGCAGCAGGGCGAACGCCGTGCTCGCGATCACCTGCAGGATGAAGAGCGGCACGGCGAGCTGCAGGCTGACCCACATCCGGGTCTTGATCTCGTGGCCGATGTCGACGCTGCGGCCCGAGTCGGAGCGGCCGAAGTCGAGCGCGAAGAGGGACACCGAGCGCTCCCAGAGCACGGTGCGGGTGACCTTGGCCGTGCCCTCCTCCTTCGGGTTCCAGTAGAGCGGCCGGTCGTAGCCGCGCTCCGCCTTCCATTTCTCGATCTGCTCCTGCGTCACCCGCTTGCCGCCGATGTTCAGGCGCGCCATGTCGTCGGGCGTGTTGACGTTGAAGAACAGGAAGAAGGTGAAGAAGTTGACCCCGATCAGGATCAGCACGCCGTAGCCGACGCGGCGGATGAGGTAGTTCAGCACGGAAAGACTAGGCCGCTTCGGCCACCGGCAGCGGCGCGGGCCCGACGGGCACCGCGGTCGCCCGCTGCCGCGCCTGGTAACCGCGGCGCGCGATCCAGACCAGGCCGACGGCGAACGCGATCAGCAGCACCATCGGCCACCAGGTCGGCTGGTTCCACTCGGCCTGCTTGGCGACCCTGAGCTTCGGGTCGACGCGGTAGTACTTGGCCATGTCGCGGATCAGGATCGACGGCTTGCCGTTGTAGACCCACTGCTGGAAGGCCAGCCCGCCCCAGGGGAAGTAGCCGAACGACCAGGGCGCGTCCTGCTGCACGATCGCCACCATCTTGTCGATGATCGCCTGCTTCTGCGGCCCGTCGTCGAGCGCCTGCAGTTCGCGGTACAGCTTGTCGAACTCGGGATTCTCGTAGTTCGAGACGTTCTCGCCCTGCGACTTCGACTTGCCGTTCGGGCCGTAGAGCAGGAACAGGAAGTTCTCGGCGTCGGGATAGTCGGCGAGCCAGCCCGCCCAGTAGATCTGGTGCTTGCCCTTGAGCGTCTTGTCCTGGAACTGGTTGAAGTCGGTGGCGCGCACCTCGAGCTGGATGCCGAGCTTGGCGAACTGGCGGACCATCCAGTCGTTCTCGGTCTTCGCCTCGGGCGTGATCGCGCGCTGGAAGTCGTAGTTGAGGACCAGGGGCTTGCCGGACACGGCATCGCGGCCGCCCGGGTAGCCGGCCTCGGCGAGAAGCTGCTTGGCCTCGTCGATCGAGCGGCGCACGATCTTGCCGTTCTCTATCCTGTGCGTCACCGGGTTGTGGAAATCGCCCTGCCCTTCGCGCGACCCGAACAGGCCCGGCGGCACCGGGCCGTGCGAGGCCACGCCGCCCTTGCTGAGGAAGATCCGGCCGTAGCCCTCTTCCCAGTCGACGGCGATCGAGAGCGCCTGGCGGAGCTTGCGGTGCTTCGCCTGCTCCTCCGGCGTGTTGCCGCGGCCGACCACCGGGTCGAGCATGTTGAAGCCGAGGTACCAGTCGGAGATGTCGGTCATCAGCGGGAACTGGTAGCCGCGCTCCTCGAACCGGCGCTTGACGTCGTCGGAGTTGTTGGCGTCGTTGCGGAAGTCCACGCCCCACTCGGGCCGCTCGATCTCGGGCACGTCGAGGTAGCCCTGCTTGAACTTCTCCTTGCGCGGCACCTTCTCCTTCTCGATCGTCACGTACAGCGTGTCGACGAAGGGCATGCGCTTGCCGCAGTCGGCCAGCAGCCCGTCCTTCTCGTCGCTCGCCTCGCCTTCGCAGGGATAGGGCTCGCCGCGAAAGCTCGGGTTGCGCTTCATCACGTGGCGGCGGTCGCGGATGAACTCGGTCATCATGAAGGGACCCGTGCCGACCGGCCACTGGTTCAGCGACAGGCCGTTGTCGTTCATCCCGTGCTGCGCATAGAAGGCATCGGCCTCCCAGGGAACGGGCGCCACGAACGGCATCGCCATCCAGTAGTTCCACTGCGGATACTTGCCCTTGAGGCGGATGCGCAGCAGGTGCGGGTCGGGCGCGTCGGCGCCCTCGAGCGGCCACTTGCGGAAGTCGAGGAAGGGCTTGTCGCGGATGTCGCGCGGCAGCCCGGCCAGGAGCTTCTGGTCCTCGGCCTTGATCAGCTCGCCGTAGGCCTTCAGGCCGAGCACGTACTCGGCGAACACGGCGAACACCGGCGCCTCGATCCGCGTGGTGGCGTGGCGCTTCAACGCGTAGACGAAGTCGTCGGCGACGAGCTCGCGCGAGCCCTGCTGCTCGAAGTCCCAGGGCGAGCGCTTGTCGCCGAGCTCGGCGCGCGTCAGGTGGTGATAGAGGTACTCGCCCTTCGCGTTCTTCGCGAACGCGGGATGCGGCGCGTACATGATGCCGTGCTTGATCGGAATCTCGTAGACGCTCTGCGCGATCTGCTCCGGTGCGGCGTCCTCGGGCAGGCGCTGCCCGGCCTTGTCGAGGTAGTAGGGCTTGACCACCTGCGCCGCCGCCTTGGGCACGAGCTCGTAAGGGCGCTTCAGGTAGTGGTAGCCGTAGAGCGGCTCGTAGATCTGGTAGGTGTAAGCCGACTCCGGGTTCGCGTACGACGCGGTCGGATCCAGATAGCGCGGCGAGCGCTCGTCGAAGGAATAGAAGAGCGTGTTCGTCGCCGCCGAGCCGTCGGGGTACGGGCTGTTGTTGCAGGCCGTGAATGCGAGGGTGGCCGCGAGACAGGCAAGGCCCCGGGCAATGCGGGCTTGAAGGCGCGGTTTCATCGAGCCTTCAATGCTACCAGCCGATGAACGCGTTGCGGCCGTCGACCAGCAGCCGCACCCGGGCGCCGACGGGCATCGTCACCTTGATCGGCACGTGGCCGAAGGGCAGGCCGCCGAGGATCGGCGTCTTCGTCGCCGCGCGGATGCGGGCGATCGCCGTGGCCAGCGAATAGCCGCGGTCGTTCGGAGACTTCTTCCAGGCGTTGAAGGCGCCGAGGACGACGGCGCGCTGCCGGTCGAGCACGCCCGCCTGCTGCAGCTGCAGGAGGTTGCGCTCGATCCGGTAGGGATGCTCGTTCACGTCCTCGAGGAACAGGATGCCGCCCTTGATGCGCGGGAAATGCGGCGTGCCGAGCAGCGAGTTGAGGACGCAGAGGTTGCCGCCCCAAAGCGTGCCCTGGACGGCGAGGCCGTCGAAGCCGGCATCGGTGCGAAAGCCGACCGCCTCGAGCGCTCCCGACATGGCTTCGAGAAAGCAGTCGCGGGTGACGTCGTCGACGCCGCCCTCGGCGTCGCTGCGGCCGAAGTCGTCGCAGGCGAGCGGTCCGGCCCAGGTGATGCCGCCGCCGGCGTGGGCGAGCAGGCCGAGCTGCAGCGAGGTCAGGTCGCTCATGCCGACCCAGCGCGTGCCCGACTCCACGCTCTTCGCCACCCGCTTCCAGTCGATCCGGTCGAGCAGCCGCGTCAGGCCGTAGCCACCGCGGCTGGCGAGGGCGACGCTCGGCCGCGCGGCGGCGACGCGGTGGATCGCCGCCAGGCGGGTGACGTCGTCGCCGGCGAAGCGCTGCGTTTTCGCCGCCGCCGACTCGTCGATGGCGACGCTGAAGCCGAGGGCGCCGAGGCGCTTGGCGGCGCGGCGCAGCGGCACGACCGAGCGCAGCACGCCCGCGGGCGAGAACATCAGCAAGGACGAGGCCGGCTCGCTCATCGCTCGGGCTCGGCGTCGATCTCGAGCGATTCGCCGGCGGGGATGACCGGGGGCAACGGCTCGGCGCCGGGTTCGGCCAGCGCCGGCGGCGCGGCCCGGCGCTGCCGGTACTGCTCGCGCCGCTCGACGAAGAACGAACGCAGCACCTCGGCGGACTCGGTCGCGAGCACGCCGCCCACGACCTCGGTGTGGTGGTTCAGCTTCGGCTGGGCGAACACGTCGATCACCGATCCGGCCGCGCCCGCCTTCGGATCGGTCGCGCCGAACACCACCCGCTTGACCCGCGCATGCAGCAGCGCCATCGCGCACATCGCGCAGGGCTCGAGCGTCACGTAGACCTCGCACTCCGGCAACCGGTAGTTCGCCAGCAGCGTGGCGGCGTGGCGCAGCGCCACGATCTCGGCATGGGCGGTCGGATCGTGATCGGTGATCGGCCGGTTGTAGCCGGTGGCGACGATCTGGCGGCCGTTCGCGGTCTCGCGGACGATGACCGCGCCGACCGGCACTTCGCCCACCAGCCAGGCGTTGTGCGCCTGGTCGAGCGCCAGGCGCATGCCCGACTCGTCGCGCGCGGCAGAGACGGGAAGCGCGCCGAGGAGCGGAGAGACGGACATCGAAGGCGGGTCGCGGCGCGGCAGAAAGCGAGGATGGAAGCTTAACGCGCGCCGGCCGCAGGTCGCGCGGCGTCGACCACCGATCGAGGGCCCGTGGACCACGGCATGCATGCCGAAGGCACGGATCGCGGTGCGCTCGTGGATCAGGACCAGCGCTTCCGTCCCGTCGCTCGACGGTTGGCCGTATTCTGCGTTCGCTGCCCGCGCTTCGACCACCTCGTGACCCCGAGCCTTCATCCCGCCACTCCCGACTTCGCGAGCCAGACCGCGGCGGCGAGGAAGATCCTGATCGTCGAGGTCGCCGGCCTCGGCGACCTCGTCCACTCGCTGGCGGCGATGGGATCGGTGCGCGAGACCTGGCCGCAGGCCGAGCTGCACTGCCTGGTGCGCCGCGAGTACGCGGGCCTGCTCGGCCTGGCGCCCTGGATCGACCGGGTCTGGCCGTATCGGCGCGGCCGCTCGCTCGAGCTGTCCTATGTGGTCGCCACGGTCCGGGCCTTGCGCGCCGAGCGCTTCGACATCGCGATCGACCTGATGGGCTCGGACCACGCGAGCACCGCCGCCTGGCTGAGCGGCGCGCCCCGGCGCCTGGTGCGTCGCCCCGGACCGCTGCGCTCGCGACACGCCTGGCGCTGGTTTGGCACCGACGTCGTGGAGCACCCCTTCGGCCAGGAGCCGATGTACCTGCAGCGCTGGCACGCCCTGCAGCAGGCCGGCGTTCGCTCCGCCGAGCCCGTCTCCAGGCTGGCTCCGGGCGGGTCGCTCGACAAGCTGCCCGGAGTCGGCGAGGCCGGTGCGCGCTATGTGCACCTGAGCCCGTACACCCGGCACAGCCGCAAGGAATTGCCGCCTGCGCAGTTGGTCGACGTGCTGCTCCGCCTGCACGAGCAGCACCCCGACCTGCGACTGGCGATCTCCTGCGCCGACTCGCCGCGCGAGCGCCGTGCGCTCGACGAGCTGCTGCGCGCCCTTCCGTTCCCGCCCTGGCGGGTGTTCGCCGGCACCCTCGACGTCGCGCAACTGCTTGCCCTGATCGAAGGCGCGGCGCTGCACCTGGGCGGCGACACCGGCTCCATGCACCTCGCCTGGCTGGCGGGCACGCCCTCGGTCTGCTGGATGTCGGCCCTCGCCAGCTACCGCAGCTGGGCGCCCGATGGCGAGCGGCACGCGATGATCTATTCGCAGCTGCCGCCTGGCGAGCACCTCCTCGGCATAGCAACCGAAGCGATCGTCGCGCGCGCCCTCGAGCGCCTTGGCGACCAGTGGCCCGACCAGGCCCGGTAGCTCACTCCCACTCGATCGTTGCCGGCGGCTTCGAGGAGACGTCGTAGGTGACGCGATTGATGCCGCGCACCTCGTTGATGATCCGGCTCGACACCCTCTTCAGCAGCGCGTACGGCAGCTCGGCCCAGTCGGCGGTCATGAAATCGCTGGTCTGCACCGCCCTGAGCGCCACGACGTGCTCGTAGGTCCGGCCGTCGCCCATGACGCCGACGCTCTTCACCGGAAGGAACACCGCGAAGGCCTGCGAGGTCAGCTCGTACCAGGTCCTGCCGCTGGCCGTATCGACGGTGTTGCGCAGCTCCTCGATGAAGATCGCGTCGGCGCGGCGCAGCAGGTCGGCGTGCTCCTTCTTCACCTCGCCGAGGATGCGCACGCCCAGGCCCGGCCCGGGGAAGGGATGGCGGTAGACCATGTCGTGCGGCAGGCCGAGCGCCACGCCGAGCTCGCGCACTTCGTCCTTGAACAGCTCGCGCAAGGGCTCGAGCAGCTTCAGGCCGAGCGTCGCCGGCAGGCCGCCGACGTTGTGGTGGCTCTTGATCGAGATCGCCTTCTTCGACTTGGCGCCGCCCGACTCGATCACGTCGGGATAGATCGTGCCCTGCGCCAGCCACTTGGCCTGCTTGAGCTTCCCGGCCTCGCGGGTGAACACCTCGACGAACTCGCGGCCGATGATCTTGCGCTTGGCTTCGGGGTCGCTCACGCCGGCGAGCTGGCCGAGGAACTGCTCGCTCGCGTCGACGGCGATCACCTTGACGTGCAGCCGGTCGGCGAACATCTCCATCACCTGCCGGCCTTCGTCGAGGCGCAGCAGCCCGTGGTCGACGAAGACGCAGGTCAGGCGGTCGCCGATCGCCTTGTGGATCAGCGCCGCGGCGACGCTCGAGTCGACGCCGCCGGAAAGGCCGAGGATCACCTCGTCGTCGCCGACCTGGTCGCGGATCCGCGCCACCGCCTCGTCGATGTAGTTGCCCATCACCCAGTCGGGCCGGGCGCCGCAGATCCGCAGGACGAAGCGCTCGAGCAGCTCGCGGCCCTTGACGGTGTGCGTGACCTCGGGATGGAACTGCACCGCGTAGTAGCCGCGGCGCTCGTCGGCCATGCCGGCGATCGGGCAGCTCGGCGTCGAGGCCATCAGCGAGAAGCCGGGCGGCAGCTCGGTGACCTTGTCGCCGTGGCTCATCCAGACCTTGAGCATGCCGTGGCCCTCGGTCGTCGAGAAGTCCTCGAGGCCTTCGAGCAGCCTGGTGTGCCCGCGCGCCCGCACTTCCGCGTAGCCGAACTCGCGGTGCGTGCTCGCCTCGACCTGGCCGCCGAGCTGCACCGCCATCGTGAACATGCCGTAGCAGATGCCGAGCACCGGCACACCGAGGTCGAACACCGCCTGCGGTGCGCGCAGCTCGTGCTCCTCGTAGGTGGAGGCATGGCTGCCGGACAGGATGATCCCCTTCGGCGCGAACTCGCGAATGAAGGCGTCGCTGACGTCGTTCGGGTGGATCTCGCAGAAGACGTGCGCCTCGCGGATGCGCCGCGCGATCAGCTGCGTGACCTGGGAGCCGAAGTCGAGGATGAGGATCCGGTCGTGCATGGGCCTCCAGGTCGTCAGGTGGTGCGCGGTGTCGCCGCCGGCGGCGACAGGCCGGCCTTGTTGAAATGCAGCCAGGCCAGGGTGAGCGCCGCGAGCTGCAGCAGGGCGCAGAAGTAGAACGGCATGCCGATCCGCCAGTCGCCGCGCGGCAGGTGCGAGACGATGCCCAGGAGCGGCGCGCTCAGCACCGGCGCCAGCACCGCCATCAGGCTCTGCAGGCCGCTGATGGCGCCCATGGTGCGACCCTGCGTGGTCGCGTCGGCGGCGCCGGAAACGATGCTCTGGATCGACGCCGCCACCGTGTAGGCGAGGACGTTGGCGCCGATCACGACGAACAGCATCCAGCCTTCGCTGACGAGCCCGTAGCCGACATAGGCCAGCGTCGAAGAGATCAGCCCGGCGATGGCCAGGCGCTGCGGCGAGAAGCGCTTGAGCAGGCGGCCGAGCAGCACGCCCTGAACCAGCGCCGACATCACCCCCACCGCGAACAGCGACCAGCCGTTCTCGCGCGGGCCCCAGCCGAACTTGAAGGTCGCGTAGAGGACCCAGCTGGTGTAGAGGATGAACTGCGCCAGCGCCGCCAGCGCGACGACGGCGACCCGCGGGCCGACCCCGCCGAGCCGGCCGAGCTCGGCGAACGAGGCCACCGGATTGAGGGCCAGCTTCCAGTTGACCGGCCGGCGTTTCTCGACCGGAAGCGACTCGGGCAGGACGATCCAGCCGTAGAGCAGGTTGAGCAGCGCCAGCCCGCCTGCGGCGAAGAAGGGCAGGTGCAGGTCGATCGCGCCGAGCAGGCCGCCCATCACCGGCCCGAGGATGAAGCCGAGCCCGAACATGGCGCCGAGCAGGCCGAAGCGCTTGGCCCGGTCGGCCGGCGCGGTGATGTCGGCGACGTAGGCGTTGGCGACCGAGGCGTTCGACTGCATCGCGCCGCTGAACAGGCGCACCACTTTCAGCATCCTCAGCTCGGTGGCGAGAGCGGTGACGAAGAAGCTGAGCGAGAGCGCGCAGATGCCGACCAGCAGCACCGGCCGACTACCTTATTTGTCGGAGTGCTCGCCGTGCAGCGGCGAG
>JANMCC010000226.1:0-6698 GCA_031360885.1 Burkholderiales bacterium
GCGCAGCTCGGCCGAGGCGTTGCCGATCACGACCCCGCCGCCGGTGTAGATGTACGGCCGCTTGGCGGCGAGCAGGAGCTGCGCCGCCTTCCGGATCTGCCCGCCGTGGCCGCGGCGCACCGGGTTGTACGAGCGCATCTCCACCGTCGCCGGATAGCTGTACGGGGCGGTCGCCATCGAGACGTCCTTGGGCACGTCGACCACCACCGGGCCGGGCCGGCCGGTGCGGGCGATATGGAACGCCTTCTTGACCGTCGCGGCAAGATCGCGCACGTCCTTCACCAGGAAGTTGTGCTTGACGATCGGCCGCGTGATCCCGACCGTGTCGCACTCCTGGAAGGCGTCGAGGCCGATCGCCGGCGTCGGCACCTGGCCGGTGATGATCACCATCGGGATCGAGTCCATGTACGCGGTGGCGATGCCGGTCACGGCATTGGTCACCCCCGGCCCCGAGGTCACCAGGGCGACGCCGACCTCGCCGGTCGCCCGGGCGTAGCCGTCGGCCGCGTGCACCGCCGCCTGTTCGTGGCGAACCAGCACGTGCTCGATCGTCTGCTGCTTGTAGAGCGCGTCGTAGATGTAGAGGACCGCACCGCCGGGATAGCCCCAGAGGTACCTGACGTTTTCTGCCTGCAGGCAGCGGATCAGGATTTCGGAGCCGTTCGGCTCGCCTTCGGGCTCGGCGCGCGGCGCGGCCACGGGAACCCGCTTCAGGTCGGGTGCTGACGTTTCCATGATTCTTTCCACCTCTGTGAATTTCTCTGACGAAAAACCATCGGTGCACCTTCCCTCGCCCTCGTGAGGCGGGTGTGGTGCCTTCAAACGATGCCTGGAGCGACTCCGCGGTCGGAGCCGTGCCGGCGATCGAAAATGTCGTGCAACCGCGAATTATCGCATCAGGCGGCGAGCCGTCCGGCTCCGTCCGGACGACCGAAGTCGCGATGAGATAATCGCGCCCGCTCCGAGCTTCGGCCTTCCGGCCGACCTTCCTTGGCCACTGACAAAGAACTTTCCGACTTTCTAAAGAGCGTCGAGAAGCGTGCCTGGAAGCGCGCCGTGTACGCCGTTCGGGACGAGGACGCGGCGCTCGACATCGTGCAGGACGCGATGATCCGACTGTCGGAAAAATACATCGACCGGCCGGCGGCGGAGCTGCCGCTGCTGTTCCAGCGGATCGTCTCGAACGCGACGATGGACTGGTTCAGGCGGCAGAAGGTGCGCAACGCCGTCGTCCGCAACTTCTCCGATTTCGAAGGGGCAGCCGGCGGCGACGGCGATTTCGACATCCTGGAGACCCTGGAAGCCCTCGGCAGCTCCCTCGAGCACGAGAGCGCGGCCGATTCGGTGTCGCGGGCTCAGATCTTGCAACTTGTCGAGGCCGAAGTGGCTCAATTGCCGGCGCGTCAACGGGAGGCATTTCTCCTGCGTTACTGGGAGGAACTCGATGTCGCCGAGACGGCCGCCTCGATGGGCTGTTCGGAGGGAAGCGTCAAGACCCACTGCTCGCGGGCAGTTCACGCCTTGGCCAAGGCCCTCAGGGCGAAGGGAATCGGAACATGAATGCGTCTGCCAGGATCTACGGCCCCGCCGCTCAGGAGGCCATCGAATCGCGCTTCGCGCGAAGCATCGCCTCGCGCCTGAGCGAGCGGGCGGAGAACGTCGCCCCGGAAATCGGCGAACGGCTGCGCTTCGCGCGGGAAAAGGCGCTCGAAGCCGGCCGCCTGGCCCGCTCCGGCGTCGAGGTCGTGAGCGCCGGCCAGGGCGGCGCCGCCCTCGGCTTCAGCCGCTCGCCCTGGTGGCAACGGATCGCCACGGTGCTGCCACTGGCGGCGCTGATCGGCGGGCTGGTGCTGATCGAGGACTGGCAGACGCGCTCGCAGATCTCGGTCGCCGCCGAGGTCGACGCCGCCCTGCTGAGCGATGACCTGCCGATCAACGCCTACCGGGACGCCGGTTTCGTCGAATACCTGAAAGCTCCTCCGGGCGAATGAAACGGCCGGCCATGACGCGCGGGCTGCTGCGACACGCCATCGGCCTCGCCGTGGCCGTGTTGGCGCTGGCCGCAGGTGGCCTGGCCCTCGCGCAGACCGCGGCGCCCGCCGCGGTCAAGACCCCGGTTCCGCCCCCGCCGTTCACCAGCCCGGCCCCGCGGGCCGAGTCCGGCGTGCGCTGGCAGGCCTTGGCGCCGGCGCAGCGCCAGGCCCTGGCGCCGCTGGAGCGTGAATGGTCGACCATCGACGCGCCGCGCAAGCAGAAATGGCTGGCGATCGCCGACCGCTACCCCTCCCTGCCGCCGCAGGAGCGCGACCGGATCGGCGAGCGCATGAACGAATGGGCCCGCCTCACGCCCGCCGAGCGGGGTGAAATGCGTCTGCGCTACCAGGAGGCGCAGCAGGTGCCGGCGCCCGACCGGTCGGCGAAGTGGCAGGAGTACCAGAACCTGCCGCCCGACGCCAAACAGCAGTTCGCGGCGCGTGCCGCGGCCTCGGCCGCTCCGGCGCGTCCGGACCCGTTCCCCGCATCGAAGACCGTTTCGGCCGCGCGTGAAGGCACCCAGGCCAAAGCCAACGTCGTGCCCAATCCGGCCCTGGCGCAAAAGCCCAAGCCGGTCGCGCCCACCGTCGTCCAGGCCTCGCCCGGCGCGACGACGCGCCTGATCACCCGACCGGTGACACCGCCCGCGCACCAGCAGTCGGGCATGCCGAAGATCGCGGCCACGCCCGAGTTCGTCAACGGCTCGACGCTGCTGCCCAAGCGCGGCCCGCAGGCGGCCGCGGTGGTGAAGGTCCCGGCGCCGCCGCTGACGACGGCGGCCCCTGCCGCGCCGACTCGGCCCGTTGCCCCCGTGGCCAAGCCCGTCAAGGCGGCCGAGCCGACGCCGCAACGATGACGCCGGATCGCGGCGCCACGGCGCCGCCGGTCGCGGTGCCCGCTGGCACTCCGTCGCTGGCGCGCCGCATGGCGTGCTTCGTCTACGAGGCGATGCTGCTGTTCGGGGTGGCCCTGATCCCGGCCGTCCTCGGCACGCTCTTCTTCGCCCAGACCGGCCAGCGCCATCCGCTGCAAAGCGAGACCGTGCTGCGCGCGTTCGCGCTGGTCGTCTACGGCATCTACTTCGTCGGCTGCTGGTCAATGCGTGGACAGACGCTGGCGATGCAGACCTGGCACATCCGTGTCGTCGCGGCGACCGGCGGCCGGGTCGGCCAATGGCGGGCGCTGGCGCGCTACGTCGCCTGCTGCATCGCCTGGTTCGCGCCGGCGAGCCTGCTCGCGGCGCTGATGGGCCTCGGTCCCTGGCAGGGGCTCGGGGCAGTCGTCTTGGGCATCGTCTTCTACGCGCTGCTCGCGCTTGCCGCGCCGGGCCGGCAGTTCTGGCACGACCTCGTCTGCGGCACCCGGCTGGTCGACACCCGCGGCGAGCCGTCGCCGGTCAAGGCCTAGCGGCCGCTAGACGGCGTCCTCGTTGAGCTCGCCGGTGCGGATCCGGACCACGCTCTCGATCGCGGTGACGAAGATCTTGCCGTCGCCGATCTTGCCGGTCTTGGCGGCCTTGACGATCGCGTCGATGCAGCGCTCGGCGTCGCCGTCCTTGACGACGACCTCGACCTTCACCTTCGGCAGGAAGTCGACCACGTACTCGGCGCCGCGATAGAGCTCGGTGTGCCCTTTCTGCCGGCCGAAACCCTTGACCTCGGTGACCGTCAGGCCGGAGACGCCGATCTCGGCCAGCGCCTCGCGCACCTCCTCGAGCTTGAACGGCTTGACGATGGCGGTGATCTGTTTCATGGCCGAGCTCCGTAGCGCGTGGGAGAGGCCGAGTTTAGGGGCAAGGTCCGATTCCCACGCGTCGCGTGGGAGAAGCGCGGCGCGCGCCGTGCGTCGCCGGCGGCTTCGACCTAACATGAGGCGCTTGAAAACATCCCGCGCCCGGCCCGTCCTGCAGCCCACCGGCGAGATCGAATCTGGCGAGTGGACGCTGAGCGTCTGCCGCGACCCCGCCGAGATCGATGCCGCGCGCTGGAACGCGTTGCTCGCGCTGCAGCCGAGCGCCACGCCCTTCGTCGCCATCGAATACCTGCGCGCCTTGCACGCCTCGGCAAGCGCCGTCGGCAGCACCGGCTGGTCGCCGCACTTCCTGCTGCTCGAGCGCGCCGGCGAGCTCGTCGCCGCCTGCCCGCTCTACCTCAAGGACCACTCCTACGGCGAATACGTGTTCGACTGGGCCTGGGCCGACGCCTATCGCCGCCACGGACTCGATTACTACCCCAAGCTCACGGGCGCCATTCCGTTCACCCCGGTTCCGGGTCCGCGCCTGCTGGCGGCGAACCACGAGCATCGCGTGCTCCTGCTGCGCGGCATCGAGGAGTTCGCGCGCCAGGCGGGAATCTCCTCGGCGCACCTGCTGTTCCTCGACGCCGCCGACCAGGCCGCGGCGATCGAGGCCGGCTGGTCGATGCGCAGCACGGTGCAGTTCCACTGGCACAACCGCACGCCCGAGCCCTATGCCGACTTCGCGGCCTTCCTGGCCAGCCTGCAGCGCGAGAAGCGCAAGAAGATCCAGCAGGAACGGCGCCGGGTCGCCGAAGCCGGCGTCACCTTCACGACGGCCCAGGGCCGGGAGATCGGCGCCGACGACTGGTCGTTCTTCTACCGCTGCTACACCCTCACCTATCGCGCCCACCACTCCACGCCCTACCTGACACGTGACTTCTTCAAGCGGGCCGCGGCGACGATGGCCGACAACTGGCTGCTTTTCACCGCCTGGCGCGGCGGCGAGCGGATCGCCAGCTCGCTGATCGTCGTCGATCCGCTGAGGAAGGCCGCCTTCGGCCGCTACTGGGGCGCCACCGAGTACGTGCCCTGCCTGCACTTCGACGCCTGCTACTACGAGCCGCTCGCCTGGTGCATCGCCAACGGCTACGAGCGCTTCGAGGGCGGCGCCCAGGGCGAGCACAAGATGGCGCGCGGGCTGCTTCCGGTCGAGACGCGCTCCGCGCACTGGCTCGCGCACCCGCAGTTCGCCCGGGCGATCGACGAGTTCCTGGCCCGCGAAGGCGCGGGCATCGCGGTCTACCTCGACGAGCTCAACGACCGCCTGCCGTTCAAGGCGGCGGCGCCGGTGCCCGAAATCTCGGCCTAGGCAGACTCGCCGGCGAGACGACGCGCGTAGGCGGCGATGCCGGCGCGGATCTCCTCGCGCGCCGCTTCCGGGCCGTCCCAGCCCTGGGTCTTCACCCACTTGCCGGGCTCGAGGTCCTTGTAGTGCTCGAAGAAGTGCTGGATCTGTTTCAGGCGCAGCTCGTTCATGTCTTCGGGCTTCTGCCAGTGGCGATAGATCGGCAGGATCTTGTCGATCGGCACCGCCAGCAGCTTGGCGTCGCCGCCCGCCTCGTCCTCCATCTTCAGCACGCCGATCGGCCTGCAGGTCACGACCACGCTCGCCGAGAGCGGGAACGGAGTGATCACGAGCACGTCGACCGGGTCGCCGTCGTCGGAGAGCGTCTGCGGCACGTAGCCGTAGTTGCACGGATAGTGCATCGCCGTGCTCATGAAGCGGTCGACGAACATGGCGCCGCTTTCCTTGTCGACCTCGTACTTGATCGGGTCGGCGTTCATGGGGATCTCGATGATCACGTTGAACTCGTCGGGAGCATTCGCGCCCGGGGTGACGTTGTGCAGGCTCATGCGGTGCGCGCCTCGGTGAATGCCCGATTGTCGCCCCGGCGAGCCGCCCGCGGCGCCGGCCGGGTCCGAACCCCCGGTCGAGGCCCTCGCGCCATCCCTTAAGATTCGACGGTTTGCCCGCCCGTGCGCTTGCTCACGCGGCTCGCTCTTCAAAGCAATGACATCGACCGAGGAAGGACTCATCTGATGACCACATCGACGGCGCTCTACATCGCCCTGGCCTGCGGACTTGCCGCAGTCGTCTACGGATTCGTGCAGCGAAGCTGGATCCTGGCCCAGAGCCCGGGGAACGCGCGCATGCAGGAGATCGCCGCGGCGATCCAGCAGGGCGCGGCCGCCTATCTCGCCCGCCAGTACAAGACGATCGGCATGGTCGGCGTGGTGCTCGCCATCCTGATCGCGGTCTTCCTCGGCGGGCTCACCGCCGCCGGCTTCGTGCTCGGCGCCTTCCTTTCCGGCGCCTGCGGCTTCATCGGCATGAACATCTCGGTCCGCGCCAACGTGCGCACCGCGCAGGCCGCGACCAACGGCATCGGCCCGGCGCTTGCCGTCGCCTTCAAGGGCGGCGCGATCACCGGCATGCTCGTCGTCGGCCTGGGCCTGATCGGTGTCGGCGGCTTCTTCTGGTACCTGAGCGGCGGCACCAAGGTCGACTCGGAGACGCTCAAGCCCCTTCTCGGCTTCGCCTTCGGCTCCTCGCTGATCTCGATCTTCGCCCGGTTGGGCGGCGGCATCTTCACCAAGGGCGCCGACGTCGGCGCCGACCGGGTGGGCAAGGTCGAGGCCGGCATTCAGGAAGACGACCCGCGCAACCCGGCGGTGATCGCCGACAACGTCGGCGACAACGTCGGCGACTGCGCCGGCATGGCGGCCGACCTGTTCGAGACCTACGCCGTCACGCTGATCGCGACCATGGCGCTCGGCGCCCTGATGGTCACGGGCGCGACGATCAACGCCGTCGTCTACCCGCTGATGCTCGGCGGCGTCTCGATCATCGCCTCGATCATCGGCTG
>JANMCC010000236.1:0-11329 GCA_031360885.1 Burkholderiales bacterium
GGCCGCTCCGGCGGTGGTGGCGGCTTCGGCGGCGGCGGTGGCCGCTCCGGTGGCGGCGGCTTCGGCGGCGGTGGTGGTGCCGGCGGCGGCGGTGGTGGTTACGGCGGTGGTGGCGGTGGCCGCTCCGGCGGTGGCGGCGGCTACGGCGGTGGCGGCGGTGGCCGCTCCGGCGGCGGCGGCGGCGGCGGTCGCGGCGGCTACTGATCCGGTCTTCCGGTCAGACCAAGGGCGGTGCGGCGAAAGCGCATCGCCTTTTTCTTGCCCTATGACGTTTCGCCTTGCCGGCGCTTGCGCGGTCGGCCGGCGAGCGCCCGGTCCAGCAGCCAGTTCGGCAGCAGCCGCAGCAGCCGGACCATCATCCCCATCTGCCAGGGAATGACGCGCCAGCTCGCGCCCGTCTCGATCGCCCGCCAGGCGCGATCGGCGAAATCGGCGGCCGTCATGAGAAAGGGCATGGAGTAGCGGTTGCCGCGGGTGAGCGGGGTGTCGATGTAGCCCGGCGCGATAGTCACGACCTTGACGCCGAACGGCCGCATCTCGCCGCGCAGCGTCTCGCAGTAGCTGATCACCGCGGCCTTGCTCGCGCAGTACGCGCCGTGGCCGGGCAGGCCGCGGATGCCGGCGACGCTGGCGATGCCGACCAGCCTGCCCGAGCGGCGCTCGCACATCGCGGCGACGAAGGGATGAAAGGTCGCCGCCATGCCGAGGACGTTGGTCTCGAGGGTCGCGCGCAGCACCTCGAGATCGGCGAAGTCGGCGGTGTCGATGCCGACGCTGATGCCGGCATTGGCGATCACGACATCGGGCACGCCCTGGGTTTCGATGCAGGCCCGGCCGGCGGCGACGATGGCCTCGACGTCGCGCACGTCGGCGGCGTAGACGGCGAAGCGCGCCGGCGCGATGCCGGCTTCCGCCGCCCAGCGCGCGACCTCGTCGACGCGCCGCGCCACCAGCGCCAGCCGATAGCCCGCGGCATGCAAGCGCAGCGCCAGCGCCTGGCCGATGCCGCTCGAGGCGCCCGTCACGAAGGCCAGCGGGCCGTTCATCCGCCGCTCTTCTTCGGCGCGAAGACCGCGCTCGCCCGGCCCTTGAACTCGACCGAGCGGGCCAGGTTGTCGTAGTTCATGCTGTTCGCCCGGACCACGCTCGTGCCCTGCGTCATGACCACCGGCAGGTGCGAGCGCACCTGCTCGACGTTGCGAAAGGCATGCAGGAACTCGCTGCGGAACTCGACCGCTTCCTCCTTGCCGCTCGCCGGCCGGTTGACCCGCGCGTCGCCGAGGAGCTGAACCTCGCTGCCGTCGCCGTTCGCCAGCGCGCGCCGGGCCGTGGCCAGCGTCACGGTGCCGTTGTCGGCGATGGCGCGGATGCGCGCGGCGTCGATCTCGAGGGTGTCGTCGTCGGGATAGTGGCGCAGGGTGTCGCCCTCGATCTGGGTGCGCAGCGTGCCGTCGGCGGCGAAGCGCTGGACGACGAAGGTGGTCATCACGTAGTCGGGCTCGTGGCGCGGCGCCACGACCGGGCGCGGACCCTCGAAGGTCGGCGCGTTGCGCACCAGCCACCAGGTGCCGGCGGCGAGCACCGCCATCATCGCCAACGGCAGGTACGCCGAGGCGAGATCGAACAGGCGCAGGTACCACGGCGCCGTCGGCACGACCGGCTCGGGGCCGGCGAACGAGAGATCGACCGGGTCGTCCTCGTCGAGGCCCGAGCCGGCGGGGCCGTCGGCGTCAGCGAGCGCCATCCAGGGAACGCAAGGGTCGGTGCAGCAGGTCCGCGTAGCGACCGGCGGCAACGAGCAGGAGATCGCAGAACTCTCGCGCCGCGCCGAAGCCGGCGGGCGCCGCGGTGACGTGGTGGGCGGCGGCCCGCGCTTCGATGTGCGCGCCGGGCGGCGCGCAGGCGAAGGCGGCACGCTGCATCAGCGGCAGGTCGGGCCAGTCGTCGCCGATGACGGCGACCCGGCTCCAGTCCAGGCCCAGGGCCGCCAGCTGCGCCTCGCTCGCCGCCAGTTTGTCGGCGGCGCCGTACGCGGCATGCGCCAGGCCGAGATCGGCGACTCGGCGGCGCACCGCCGCCGAGTCGCGGCCGGTGACGACGATCGGCACGATGCCCGCTTCGGCCAGCAGCTTCATGCCGTGGCCGTCGAGCGTCGAGAACACCTTGACCGTCTCGCCGTGCTCGCCGATGTAGATCCGGCCGTCGGTGAGGACGCCGTCGACGTCGAAGATCGCCGCGGCGATGCCGGCGCCTGGGCCGCGTGCCGCGAGCAGCAGCTCGGGCGGGAAGCTCAGCGCCGGAGGCTTGAGGGCTGCGGCCATCAGATGACTTTGGCCCGCATCAGGTCGTTCGAATTCAGCACCCCGGCCAGCCGCCCTTCGGCATCGACGACGAGCAGGCCGGTGATGCGATGCGTCTCCATCAGGTCGGCGGCCTCGACCGCGAGCGCCTCGCCGCGGATCAGCCGCGGGCGGGCGTGCATTACCTCGCTCGCGGCCAGGCCGCGCAGGTCGGCGCCGGTCTCGATCAGGCGGCGCAGGTCGCCGTCGGTGAAGATGCCGGCGATGACGCCGGCGGCGTCGGTGACCGCGGTGAAGCCGAAGCCCTTGGACGTCATCTCGCGCAGCATCTCAGGCACGCGCGCCTCGACGCCGACGCGCGGCACCGCCTCGCCGCTGTGCATGAGATCGGCGACGTGCATCAGGAGCTTGCGGCCGAGGCTGCCGCCCGGATGCGAGCGGGCGAAATCGTCTTCGCGAAAGCCGCGGGCGTCGAGCAGGGCGACGGCGAGCGCGTCGCCGAGGGCCATCTGCGCGGTCGTGCTCGCGGTCGGCGCCAGGTTGAGCGGGCACGCCTCCTGGTCGACGGCGCTCGAGACGACGATGTCGGCATGACGCGCCAGGCTGCTCTCGGCCCCGCCGGTCATCGCCACCAGCGTCACGCCGAGCCGCTTGATCGCCGGCACGATCGCGCCGATCTCGTCGCTCTCGCCGGAGTTCGAGATCGCCAGCACGACGTCGTCCTTCGTCACCATGCCGAGGTCGCCGTGGCTGGCTTCGGCCGGATGGACGAAGAACGCGGGCGTGCCGGTCGAGGCGAGCGTGGCCGCGACCTTGCGCCCGACGTGGCCGCTCTTGCCCATGCCCATCACGACGACGCGGCCGGTGCATGCGAGCATCGCCTGCACCGCGGCGACGAAGCCCTCGCCCTGGCGCGCCTTCAAGCCCTCGAGTGCGCGCGCCTCGATGTCGAGCGTGCTCCGCGCGAGCTCGAGCACGCGTTTTGCGTCGAAGGCGAGAGGGGCTGACACCAGGGAGGTCGAGGAGGCGTCCAGTAGGATCGGCCGATTCTAGGGTTGCCCTCTTTCATCGCTCGCCACGCATGGCATCGTCGCTCGAACTGACGCTCCTCTACCTGGTCGCGGCCGTCGCCGGCGTCGTGCTCTGCCGCCTGTCGCGGCTGCCGCCGATCCTGGGCTATCTCGCGGTCGGTATCCTGATCGGACCGCATGCGATGGCGGTCTCGGGCGACTCGGCCGGCATCTCCCACCTGGCCGAGTTCGGCATCGTCTTCCTGATGTTCGTGATCGGCCTCGAGTTCAACCTGCCGAAGCTGCGCAGCATGAGGAAGCTGGTGTTCGGCCTCGGCCTGAGCCAGGTGGTGCTCACCATGCTGGCGACGGTGGCCGGCAACGCGCTTCTGACGGCGGTCTTCGCCCTGGCCGGCCGGCACGGCGTGGGCCTCGGCTGGCAAAGCGCCGTCGCGCTCGGCGGCGCCCTGGCGATGAGCTCGACGGCGATCGTCGTCAAGCTCATGGCCGATCGGCTCGAGCTCGAGAGCGAGCACGGCCGGCGCGTCATGGGCGTGCTGCTGTTCCAGGATCTGGCGGTGGTGCCCTTGCTGGTGGTGATCCCGGCCCTCGGCTCCTCGCCCGAGGCGCTGCTCGGCGCGCTCGCGATCGCGCTCGTCAAGGCGGCGGCCCTGCTCGCCGTGCTGCTGGTCGGCGGCCAGCGCGTGATGCGCTGGTGGCTGACCCTGGTGGTGCGCCGCAAGAGCGAGGAGCTCTTCGTCCTCAACCTGCTTCTGGTCACGCTCGGCCTGGCCTGGCTCACCGAACTCGCGGGCCTCTCGCTCGCCCTTGGCGCGTTCATCGCCGGCATGCTGATCGCCGAGACCGAATTCAAGCACCAGGTCGAGACCGACATCCGGCCGTTCCACGACGTCCTGCTCGGCCTCTTCTTCATCACCGTCGGCATGAAGCTCGACGCCGGCTCGGTCCTGTCGTACTGGCCGCTGGTGCTGGCGATGACCGTGTTCCCGGTGCTGTTCAAGTTCGCGCTCGTCACCGCCCTGGCCCGGGTGTGGGGCGCCGCGCCGGGAACGGCGATCCGCACCGGCCTGTACCTGGCGCAGGCCGGCGAGTTCGGCTTCGTCCTGCTGGCCCTGGCGAACGAGCGCGGCCTGGTGCCGGAGACGCTGCAGAGCCCGGTGCTGGCGAGCATGGTGCTCTCGATGCTGCTGACGCCCGTCGTCTTCATGTACAGCAACCGCATCGTCATGCGCCTGTCGGCCAACGACTGGCTGCTGCAATCGGTGGCGATGACGACGATCGCCAAGCGCGCGATCAACATCGAGTCGCACGTCATCATCTGCGGCTTCGGCCGCAGCGGCCAGAACCTGGCGCGCCTGCTCGAGCTCGAGAAGATTGCCTACTTCGCCCTCGACCTCGACCCCGACCGGGTTCGCCAGACCACCGCGGCCGGACAGGCGGTGGCGTTCGGCGACGCCGCCCGGCTGCAGAGCCTGATGGCCGCGGGCATGGCGCGAGCCAGCGCGCTGGTGGTCAGCTACCAGGACACGCCCTCGGCGATGCGCGTGCTCGACCTCGTGCGCGCGCACGCGCCGAAGCTGCCGGTGATCGTGCGCACGATCGACGACAGCGACATCGAGCGGCTGCGCGCCGCCGGAGCCACCGAAGTGGTGCCGGAGGCGATCGAAGGCTCGCTCATGCTCGCGAGTCACGCGCTGGCGCTGGTGGGCGTGCCGATGCGGCGCGTGCTGCGCGTCGTGCAGGACCAGCGCGATGCGCGCTACGGCCTCCTGCGCGGCTATTTCCACGGCGCCGACGACGACACCGCCGACGAGCTGCAGCACGCCCGGCTGCTGAGCGTGACCCTGCCGCCGGAAGGGGCGAGCCTGGGTCAGACGCTCGGCGAGCAGGCCCTGCCCGATGTGGGCGTCAGCGTCGTCTCGCTGCGCCGGGCTTCGAGCGCCGTGCTCCAGCCCGACGACACACTGCAGCTCGCCGCAGGCGACACGCTGGTGCTCTCCGGCCTGCCCGAGCCGCTGGCGCTGGCCGAGGAAAAGCTGCTGCGCTCGAACTGAGGCCGGGCCAGCGACGCGCGGCCCCGCGCCGGGCGGATCAGGTGACCGGCGCCTGCCGCGCCACGGTGGCTCGGAAGCGGATCGCCATCACGGCGCCGGCCGCGCGCAGCAGCTCGAGGGCGAGCGCGGGCGAGCGCTGCGCGAGCTCTTCCATGCGCGGGCCGCGCAGGGCCCAGACGACGCAGGGCGTCATCGCCTCGACGTTGGCGGTGCGCGGCGTGTCGCCGAACAGGCCCGGCTCGCCGACCACGGCGCCGGCGCGCAGGATCGCCACCTTGTTGCTGCCGGGCGGGCCGCCGGTGACGAACACCTGCATGCTGCCCTGGGAAATGAAGTACATCGAGCGATCGGCGTCGCCTTGCTTGATCAGCAGATCGCCGGCCCGGATCTCGTAGCGCGCCAGGTAGGGCGCGATGACGCGCCAGTTCTCGAGCGTCAGGCGGGCGCGGAAGGAGTCTTCCGCGTTGAGCGTCTGTACCGCGCTGACGAGCTCGTCGATTTCCATCTGCTGTACCTCCGGAGGCCTGGCCGCCTTCGTCGCGGAGCGGCCAGTGCCGAGTCGCCGATTATCGATGGTGCGCGAGGCTCAGGAATGCCACTCGGTCACGGTTAGCTGGGCATTGACCCCAGGCACCCCGCGGCCGCGGGACGGGCTCGACCTGAGCCGGCGCTTACTTGCCGATACAAAAGCGGCCGAAGATCGCGCCCAGCAGGTCGTCGGCGGAGAACGCGCCGGTGATTTCGCCGAGCGCGTCGTGCGCCGAGCGAAGCTCCTCGGCCACCAGCTCCAGCGCCTGGTCGCCGGCGCCGGCATGCGCCTCGGCGGCGGCGAGATGCGCGCCGGCCCGCTGCAGAGCGTCGACATGGCGGGCGCGGGCGTGGAACACGCCAACGCCCGCCGCCTGCCAGCCGGCGCGCCCGAGCAGCGCGCGCCGCAGGCTTTCCAGGCCGGCGCCGGTGACCGCGGAGACGACCAGCGCCTGCGCGTCCTGCACCGGCAGGCGGTCCGGGGCGGCGGCATCGGACTTGTTGAAGACCTCGAAGACCCGGCCGGCAGCGGCGGCGGCGGCGAGGCGGGCAGCGATCGGCGCTTCGCCCGCGTCGTAGTCGGCGTCGCCGATCCGCGTCAGGTCGCGCAGGAAGACGATCGCGTCGGCCTCGCCGATCGCCGCCCACGAGCGCGCGACGCCGATCGCCTCGACCGCGTCGCCGGCTTCGCGCAGCCCGGCCGTGTCGATCACGTGCACCGGCACGCCCTCGATCTGGATCGTCTCGCCGACCTTGTCGCGGGTCGTGCCGGGAATGTCGGTGACGATCGCCAGCTCGGCGCCGGCCAGCGCATTGAGCAGCGAGCTCTTGCCGACGTTCGGCTGGCCGGCGAGGACGACGCGGATTCCTTCGTGCAGGAGCACGCCCTGGCGCGCCGTCGCCAGCACGGCCTCGATCTGCGCCCTGGCTTCGGCCAGCCGCCGGCGCGCGCCGGCGCGCTCCAGGAACTCGATCTCCTCCTCGGGAAAGTCGAGCGTCGCCTCGACCAGCAGGCGCAGCTCGACGATCTTCCCGGCCAGCACGCCGATCTCGCGCGAGAAGGCGCCGTCGAGCGAGCGCGCCGCCGAACGCGCCGCGGCCTCGGTGCTCGCATCGATCAGGTCGGCCACGGCTTCGGCCTGGGCGAGGTCGAGCTTGTCGTTGAGGAAGGCGCGCTCGGTGAACTCGCCGGGCCGGGCGAGCCGCAGCCGCGCCAGGCGCGGCCGGCCCGACGCGCTGTCCGCCTCGGCCGCGGCCTCGAGGCAGCGCGCGAGCAGCAGCTGCATCACGACAGGCCCGCCGTGCGCCTGCAGCTCGAGCACGTCTTCGCCGGTGTACGAGTGCGGCGCGGGGAAGTGGATCGCCAGGCCGCGGTCGATCGGCTCGCCGTGCCGGTCGAGGAAGGACACCAGGGTCGCGTGGCGCGGCTCGAGGCCGCGGCCGCAGAGCGCCGCAGCCAGCGGCGCCAGCGCGTGTCCGGAGATGCGGACGATGCCGATCGCGCCGCGCCCGCTCGCGGTCGCGATCGCGACGATCGGCTCGTTCACACTAGGGCCTGTTGACGCTATGGGAAGCCACGCGCCTTGCGCCACCCCGGCCCGAAGGGTGATCTCAGCAAACGGGCGCCCGCCGCGTTGCAAATCCTCGCCATAGCCAACGCTATGGCTGCGGTTTGCGCCTTGCGGGCGACCGTTTGCCGAGTCACGCGTGGCTCCCCATAGCGTCAACAGGCCCTAGTTCACGCCCAGCCGCTTGTTGATGACGTACTGCTGCGCGATCGACAGGATGTTGTTGGTCAGCCAGTACAACACCAGGCCGGCGGGGAAGACGAAGAACATCACCGAGAAGATCAGCGGCATGATCCACATCATGCGTGCCTGCACCGGATCGGGCGGCGTCGGGTTGAGCCATGTCTGCAGCAGGCTGGTGAGCGTCATCAGGATCGGCAGGATGAAGTACGGGTCCTTGGCCGAGAGGTCGGTGATCCAGCCGATCCACGGCGCGCCGCGCATTTCCACCGTCGACAGCAGCACCCAGTAGAGCGAGATGAAGAACGGCATCTGCGCCACGATCGGCAGGCAGCCGCCGAGCGGATTGACCTTCTCATCGCGATAAATGCGCATCATCTCCTGCTGCATCTGCTGCGGCTTGTCCTTCAGCCGCTCGCGCATTTCCATGATCTTCGGGTTGATCGCCTTCATCTTGGCCATCGACGCGTAGGCCTTGGCGTTGAGCCAGTAGAAGGCGATCTTCAGCAGCACCACCAGGCCGACGATCGACCAGCCCCAGTTGCCGAAGATCTTGTGCAGCTGCGTCAGCAGCCAGAAAAGCGGCTCGGCCAGGATCTTGAAGATGCCGTAGTCCTTCACCAGCTCCAAGCGGGGAGCGAGCTCGGCGAGCTTGTTCTCTTCCTGCGGGCCGACGAACAGCTTGGCGTCGAAGGCCTTGGTCGCGCCCGGCGCCACTTCGCCCAGCGGCACCAGCATGCCGACCGAATAGACGCGCGCGGTCTGCCCGGTGGCCGGATTGATCGTGTCGGCCTTGCCGGTGAAGTACTCGCGCGGCTGCCTGGTCCCCTCCTTGTCGATCAGCCAGGCGGAGGCGAAGTAGTGCTGCACCATCGCCACCCAGCCGGCGTCGGACTCGGTGGTGTGGTCGGGCCTGGCTCCGGCGCTGCGCTTCTCGATGTCCTTGAACTCGACCTTCTGGAACTTGGCTCCGTCGTCGATGGCCGGGCCGGTGAAGGTGAAGTAGAAGCTCGACTCGCCGGGCGGCGCGATGCCGTCGCGCACCAGCTGCAGGTAGAGCCGCGGCGACACCGGCGCGCCTGATTCGTTGACGACCTCGTTCTTCACGTCGACGACATAGTCGCCGCGCTTGAAGGTATAGCTGCGCCGCAGCTTGACGCCGCCCACCACTGGCGACTCGTACTGCACCGTAAGCGCCTTCTGGCCGGCAGCGAGCGTGCGCTCGCCGGGCAGCACCGTCATCGCCGTGTGGTGGTTGGGCAGGCCGGAGCCGCCCGCCGCGGGCACCAAGCCTGACTCGGCGACGTAGAGGCGCTCCGGCGTCTGGTCGAGCAGAACCACGTCCTTCGGCGCCGCCGGCGCGGCCTTGCGGCCGAACATCTCGAGCAGCGGCTCGTACCACTCGCGCACGACGTGGTCGGGATACTTCAGCAGCTCGAGCCGCACCAGCGTGCCGCCGGTCGAGCTGAGGGTCGCCTTGACGACGTCGGTGCTGATCTCGGTCAGCGCCGCTTCCGTGGGCGCGACCGCCGCGGGGGCGGCCGGCGCGGTGCCCGGCGTAGTGGAAGCGGCCGGGGCGATCGCCGTCGTCGGCTTCGGCAGGCCGCCGCTCGACGCCGGCACGGTGGCGGGGGCGGCGACCTTCGCCGGCGGCGGGGCGAAGAACGACGGCTGCCCGTTGTGCTTGTTCCAGGCGTCCCAGATCAGGAACAGCGAGGCGGAGAACACCACCCAGAGGATGCTGCGACGAATGTCAGTCATGAGGAAGCGGCGTCGGAGGCGCCGGATGCTGAAGGGGGAACGGGCGCCGCTGGACGAGCCAGCAGGGCCCTGAAGAGGCGCGGCGGCAGCGCCGGGACGGGATCGTGTCCGCCGGCGCACCAGGGATGGCAGCGGCCGATGCGGCCCACCGTCAGCGCCGTGCCGGCGAGCGCGCCGTGGCGCTCGAGCGCGCCGATCGCGTATACCGAGCAGGTCGGCTCGAAACGGCAGGCATTGCCGAGCCACGGGCTGAGCAGCAGCCGGTAGACGCGCACCGCGCCGACCAGCAGGCGGCGTGGCAGCAGGCTCCAGCGGAAGGCGGAGAGTTCACTCATCGGGGCGGGAGGCGCTGGCGGCACGGAACAGGTCTTCGAGCTCGGCCCGGGCCACTTCACGCAGCGCGCAAGATGCGGCGCTGACGAACCGGGTTCGGTCGAAGGGCGCGCGCAGACGAACAATCCACAGGCCATGGTCCAACGCTGCGGCGTAGCGTCCGCCGGCCGCGTAGATCTGGCGCTTGAGCAAGGAGCGAGTCACGGCGCGGCGCGCGTGCCGTTTCGGAACCACGACGCCGAGCCGCCTCGGGGGCTCGCCAGGCAGGTCATCCACAGGCGGTTCACCGCATTCTCCGAGAATTGTGGATAACTCTCCGGTCACGGTCTGACCGAGGGGCTTGGGAGGGGCCGCCTCAGCGGCCGGCAGGTGGTGAACCGCGAAATGAAGCGTGCTGGCACGGCTGCGCGAGCCCAGCACGCGCTCGAAATCGGCCGAGGCCACCAGGCGGGCCATCACCTCGACCGCGGGCTGGCGCCGAGGCATGCGACCGCGCGAGGCGGTGCCTCAGACAGCCAGGCGCTTCCGACCCTTGGCGCGCCGGGCGTTGATGACCGCGCGGCCACCGCGCGACTTCATGCGAACGAGAAAGCCGTGGGTACGGGCGCGGCGGGTCTTGGAGGCTTGGTAGGTGCGTTTCATGGTGCTTTTCCTGGCCGGGAGCGGGCGCTCCGAGGCGAACCCGCAATTACATCAAGAACCGGCCCCGCCGTCAACGGCACGGGATTGCCGCGCCGAACCGCCGCCGATTCGGCGCCACTGCGTGTTTCTACTGTGGATAAGTCCCGGCCAGGAGGCCTCCGCGCGCTACAATCTTGGCCTTTCCCCGGGTACTTCTCCACATATGCGCGCCGACCTCTGGCAACGCGGCTGCGAGCGCCTCGCCGCCGAGTTGCCCGACCAGCAATTCAACACCTGGATCCGGCCCCTGCCGGATGCCGAGGTGGCCGACCTCGGCGACGCCGGCGCGACCGTGACGATCCGCGTGCCCAACCGCTTCAAGCTCGACTGGATCCGCACGCAATACGCCGGCCGGATCGAAAACGCGCTGAGCGAGCTGGCCGGCAAGCCCGTTCGCCTCGACATCACCCTGGCCGCGCGCGATGGCGCGCCCGCCGCGGCAGCGGGCGCGAGCCCGGCGGCCGCCAGCGCAGTCGCACGCGGCGTGCGCGACGAGTCCCGCCCGGCCCCGCACATGAACGGCTCGGCCACCACGAGCGCCGCGGCGCTGCCCTCGCGCAGCCGCCTGAACCCTGCGCTCACCTTCGACACCCTCGTGCCCGGCCGCGCCAACCAGATGGCGCGCACCGCCGCCCTGCACGTCGCCGGCGCGCCGGGGCAGATGTACAACCCGCTCTTCATCTACGGTGGCGTCGGCCTCGGCAAGACGCACCTGATCCACGCCGTCGGCAACGCGCTGCTCGCAGACCGGCCCGACGCGCGCATCCTCTATCTGCACGCCGAGCAGTTCATCACCGACGTGGTAAAGAACTACCAGAGGAAGACCTTCGACGAGCTGAAGGCCAAGTACCACTCGCTCGACCTCCTGCTGATCGACGACGTGCAGTTCTTCG
>JANMCC010000295.1:0-17715 GCA_031360885.1 Burkholderiales bacterium
ACGCATCGCCCTCGGCAGAGAACAACCCCGGAGTGCCGCCCATCTCGATACCGACCTCGCGCAACCGCGAGCTGCGCCGGAAACCGTCGGGCCGGTCGCGCAGCAGTGCGTTGACGATGTCGTGGTCGGCAACGACGAGCACCCGCGTCGGCCCCAGTCGCACCCGGAACAGCGGTCCGTACTGCCCGCTCCAGCGCTCCATGTCTTGGTGGATGCGTGCCATACGTACCTGCAGCATGTTGCCGACCAGCGGCCAGCCGCGCGGACCCGGCAGCTCCTCAATGCTGCGCAAGCGCTGCGGCGCGGCCGCCGACGCACGGCCGGGGGCTGGCGGCGACGGTTCGGCGTGCACGTCCATAACGCGCATTCTGATCCGATCGGCCGCAGCCGCCCGCTGCTGTCGTGCTTCAACGACGAGCTCTACAACTCCGAGGTGCCGCGCGCAGAGTTGGGGACGCTGGGCCGGACGTTCCGCGCGCCGGGGCGCCGAAGTCCGTTGCCGGTGATGACCGCTTCGGAGGACGACGCGCTACGGCAGGTCATGGCCGACAGTGAGAGTACGAGGCGGCGCCAGGAAGCTGACCTACGGCGCGATGGCCCTGCCGGCCAAAGTCAGCATGCGGCGACCGCGGGGGGAACCCGGACCCGGCCAATTGCTGCCGGTGACGACGGGAAGCTTCATGGCATCCTGTCTCGTCAAAAGTCCACCCGCGCGGCTGCCCACCCGCCGCGCCGTCGTCAGTTGAGGAGCGTCGAGTTCGGAACTCGTGCCTGCAACACGACTGACAAGACGGCCGGGTCTACCGGCTTGGTCAGGTGAAGTTCGAAGCCAGCCTCGGCCGAGCGTTGCTTGTCCTCCGGCTGTCCGAGGCCGCTCATCGCGATCAGTCGCGGCGGCAGGGGCAATGCGAGCGCTGCGATGCGGCGCCCCAGTTCATGCCCGTCGATGTCCGGAAGGCCGATGTCGATGAGTGCCACTTCGGGATGCCAGGCTTCCAGGATAGCCAAGGCCTGCGCCCCGTTGGCGGCGGTGCGAACGTCGTGGGATTCCAGCTGGAGCAGGGATTCCAGCACCGCACGTCCATCGTCGTTGTCCTCCACGACCAGGACGCGGCGGGACTGGCAAGGCGGGTCGTCGGCCGACGCCTTGTCGACGGGCTCGAGGGCCGCCGCCAGCGGCAGGCGGACGACGAAGCGTGCGCCCTTTCCTTCTCCTTCGCTGCTGGCCTCGGCGCAGCCCCCGTGCAGTTCAGCGAGGCGCCGGACCAGTGACAGCCCGAGGCCCATGCCGCCATGCGGACGGTGCAGAAGCTGCGACGCCTGGTAGAAGGTATCGAAAACCTTCGGCAGGTCCTCGCCCGGGATGCCCCGGCCGTGGTCCAGCACCTCCAGCACAGCGTGAGGCCCCTGCGCGGAAACGCTCACGTCGATCCCGCTGCCAGCCGGCGAGAACTTCAAGGCGTTGTCGAGCAGGTTGCCGAGGATCTGCTCGATGCGGGAAAGGTCCAGGCGCGACCATGCCACCGATGTCTGCAACCTGATGACCTTGCCCTGCCGCGCCGCGGCGGGCTGCCACGTCGCGACCGCGTTCGAGACCACCTGCGCCAGATCCAGAAGCTCGAACTCCAGACGGAGCTTCCCGGTCGCCAGGCGGCTGATGTCAAGCAGGTCCTCGACCAGACGTGTCATCTGCCGGGTCTGCCGATCGATGACCTCGTGCGCCCGCTCGGCGCTGCTGGCGCCGGCTGGCACGCGGCGCAGCACCTGCACCGAGTTGGTGATCGCACTCAACGGGTTGCGAAGTTCGTGTCCGAGCATGGCGAGAAACTCGTCCTTCGCCCGATCGGCCTCGCGCATCGCCATCTGCTCTCGCTGCTGCAGCGCCTCGCGCTCGCGGATGGACGCGGCTGCCTGCTCGAGCGCACCGGCCACCTCGCTGGCCTCTGCAAAGCCCGGCGAGCGTTGCACATCCTGCAGTGCGCTCGTGTCCGGCGTGCCGATCTGCCGCGCTGCCCGTGCCAACCCTTGAATCGGTTTGGAGATCCGCCGCGAAACCCACAGCGACAGCCCACCGGCCAGACCGAGCGAAACCAGCACGCCCCAGATCAGCCAACCTGCTGCACTTCGTACGCCCGCCAGCACATCCGTGCGCGGGACAGCCACGGCCACATACCAGGGCGCCGACCTCAACCGCGCAAAAGCCTGGTGCGTGTCCGTGCCTTCCAGGGTCGGGACTCGCCGCCAGCCATGGTCGGCACCCGTGATCGCATCCAGCAACGGCGCAGAGGCTCGCAGTCCGGGCGCGCGGAAGGGAACCCGGGCAACGAAGTTCCCGTTCCCATCGATGATCGCGGTGGCCCACCCGCCGGGAATCTGCTGCGCCTGGACCAGCGATGAAAAGGCCTCGGGGTGCAGGACGAGCTTGAGCGCCATCCGCTCGCCACCGACGCGGACGAGGACCTGCAGCGGGATGCCGACAAAGCCCGAAGGCCCCCTTGCCACGTCGCCGACGTGGGCTTCGCCGGTCGTGAGCACGTGCCGCAGGCTCGGCATCTGGCTGGCTTCTTCCCGGGGCAGTGCGGCACCGTCGTCCAGGCGCACGTTCATTCGCTGCTGCCCCGTGGCATCGACCAGGAGGACGTTGCGCCAATGAACCTGCCCCTCCCTGATCCGCGCGGCAGCATGCTTGAACGCTGCCAGGTCCGGACGCTCCAGCGCCTCGCTGCTGCCCAGGCTCTGCAGCAACGAGAGGTGGCCGCTGAGTACCGCATCCACGGCCGATGCCGTGGCGCGCATCCGGGCCAGCGCTCCATCTCGGGCCAGGTTCTCCTCGCGTTCGAAAAGGACCGCTGCCAGCAGCACGATCAGCACAACCAAAGGGACCATGCTGCCCAGCGTCAGCAGGAGCAGGCGGGAGCGCAGGGCAGGAAGCCTCATTCGCTAGCAAGTGTAGAGCGGCAGTGTACGGATGCGACCGGCCGCTTCGCGTCGCTGAGTTCAGGGCCGCCGATGTCGCTGATGGGTCGACGCTCGACAGCTGATCCGTCCAATTCGCCGCCTGAGACCTGACACTCACGTTGAGGCGCCTGTCAGCCGACATCCGTCGCCGAAGGTCTCGGCCAGATGCGGCCGCGCGCGACCGACAGCTCCAGGCGGACCGATTGAAGAGGGAGCCGGGCGAGAAGCTGCGCGCGACGAAGAGTTCGTCACGTGCCGCCGCAGTGATCAGCGCTTCAGCCGATCGTTCTGCGGGAACATGGCCCGTCGTGCCTCGTCGTCCATCTCGGCCTTGAACGCATGCCGGTCCTTCAGCGCGGCGGCCCGCTGCGCGGCGGGCCGCTCATTTACTGCGTCGAGAAGGCGCTTCACGTGGGGCAGTTGCTCCCACGCGTCGGCCCCCAGCGCGAACGGAACGGCGCGTGCCCAGCCCCACACGGCCATGTCCAGCAGCGTGTAGCGCCCGCTGACCATCCACGGCCGGTCTGCCAGATGCGTCTCGAGGATCTTCCAGTGACGCCAGGCTTCGAAGTCGTAGCGGTTCAGAGCGTACGAATTGGGCTCGGGAGCGTAGTGCTTGAAGTGGACGCACTGCCCGTTGAAAGGTCCGATCCCGGATGCCACAAACATCAGCCACGAGAGCATGGGGCCACGATCCTGCGGCTCGGGCAGGAACTGGCCCGTCTTTTCCGCGAGGTAGAGCAGGATCGCGTTGCTGTCGAAGACCGTCGTCGCTCCGTCTACGATGACCGGCACTTTGGCGTTCGGATTCAGTGCCTTGAATGCGGCCGCATGCTGCTCGCCCTTGCGGGTATCTACCGGGATAGCCTCGTACGGCAGGCCCAACTCCTCCAGGAGCAAGGCGACTTTCATCGGGTTGGGCGCGAGCGAGTAGTAGAACTTCAGCATGGTTGGGCCTCGTGCGTGGTTGCGGACTCCGACATTCTGGCGCGACGCATCGGGTTCGGTTTGCACAGGGCATCGACCGGGCCTCGCGTTGCACAATGGCCTCGACCGCGCCCTCACACCTGTGCCCGCCCGCCGCCTGCATGAAGACCATCCGCGACCTCAACAGGCCGCCCCAGATCGAGGGGCGAGTCGAGTCCATCGTCGTGCGGAGTTCGCCGCGCGAGGTCGCGCGCATGGTCGCAGGCACCTTGGCCCTGGCAGGCATCGGGCTGGCAGATGATCGGCTGGGCCAACGTGGTGAATCGGAATTGTCGACCCGACAGGTCACGCTTATCCAGGCCGAGCACCTCTCCGTGATCGCTCGGCTGGCGCGTGTCGGCCAGGTCGACCCGGTCGGTTTGCGTCGCAACCTGGTCGTCTCGGGCATCAACTTGCTCGCGCTGAAGAATGCCAAGGTGCAAGTGGGCAGTGCCCTGCTGGAAATCGTGGGCCCCTGCCATCCTTGTTCGCGCATGGAAGAGACCATCGGCCCGGGCGGCTATGCCGCCATGCGCGGACATGGGGGCATGACAGCGCGCGTACTCGTCGGAGGCGCTATCAAGCTCGGCGATGGGGTGCGGGCGGACGCATAGTGCCGGCTTCCGGACATGCTGCAAGGCGATCCCTGAAATTCGCTTCGCGGCCATGCATGCGGTCACGAACGACTGCGTTCTCGCCCACGGACGGACGTAGAGGGACCTCGCTGCGGGGCTATGCCGCATCCGTGCGCGAATGTCCACGGCCGGCCCGCGCGATGGGCAGAGCCCAGGTAGCCACGAACATGGCCGCCACTACAGGCCCGATCACCACGCCGTTGAGCCCGAAGACGGCGACGCCTCCGAGGGTCGATATCAGCACCAGGTAGCCGGGCAGATGCGTCTCCCGGCCCACCAGAAGGGGCCGGACGGTGTTGTCGATGACGGTCAGCACAATCGATCCGAAGAGGGTCAACAAGAGTGCCTTGAGGTAGGCGCCGGTAAGCAGGAAATACAGCGCGACCGGCACCCAGAGGACGCCGGCACCCACCGCCGGCAGCATCGACGAGAGCCCGAACACCACACCCCAGAGCACAGGTGCTGCGATGCCCAGCGAGGCCAGGACCGCACCGCCAAGCGTGCCCTGGATCACCGCCATCACGACACCGCCCTTGACGGTAGCGCGGATCACGGCAACGAAGGTCGCCAGCAGCGATTGCTTGTCCTTTCCGGTGAGCGGGATCGCGGCGTCGATGCGCTCCGCCAGAACGCTGCCGTCGCGCAGAAGGAAGAACAGTAGGTAAAGCATGACGGCCACCGAGAGCGCGAAGCTGAAGGAATCGGCCCCGAGCCGGACGAGGTGGGACGCGATGAAGCGGCTGGCCTCGCCGGCACTGCCCACGAGCTTGGCCTGCACGGCCGCCGGGTCGCGAAGGCCCAGCTCGTCCAGGACGACCAGCACCCCGTGGGGCAACGCTGCGACTGCCTGTTGCAGCGACGCGCCGATATCGATCCGGCCGGAAGCCAAGGCGGCGTACAGCGCACTTCCTTGTCGCACCACGAGCGCCGTCACGACCGTCAGCGGGATGCCCACCCCGGCAATGACCGCCGCCAACGTGGCCAGCGCAGCCGCGGTCCGGCGCCGCTTGAACCGGACGAGGATCCAGTCCTGGAGCGGCGCGAACACGATAGCGAGAACGACGCTCCAGAAGATCGCGCCGAAGTAGGGCCAAATGACCAGGCCGAAGGCGAGCGTGACGGCGACCAGAAGCGATGTGGCCCACCGTCGCTGAAGATTGGTCCGTTGCACCGCGCGATGATGACATCGAGCGAGCTCCGGCCCACGCAGCACGAGCCGATGGCCCGCTGGCGCACTCCGGACATCAGCTGAGCAGCCACACCTCGGCGAGGAGTGGGGTCGACAGGTGGCGTAGACCCCACCCGCCTCGGCTCACGGCGAGCGCGGGGCTTCCGCTATCGGGGAGTTGACCCGGAGTCTCGAGCGCCCGCTTGGGGTCGGGTCTTCTACAGCGCGACGCGCTGGTTATCGCTCGGCTAGGCGCTCGCTATTCCTTTGCTGCCGCTTCTTCCACTGTCAGCACCGCCTCGGGAGACGCCTCCAGCCGCTCCTTGGGAATTGCCTTGCCACTTTTGTCGGACAGCCCGTAGGTCCCGAGCTCGATCTTCTTCAACGCTCGATCGATATTGGCCAGGCGCGGCTGATCCACGTCGTGCCTGGCTTGCAGCACTTCCTTCAGGTCCAAGGCCTGCGCCGCGTCCTCGTATTCCTTGGCCTCGGCGCCGCCATCCTCCTGGCTAGCCCGCGTCGCCTCCTGGGCCGTGCTGTCGGCGCCGCGAAGCTCCGCCTGCAAGGCCTCCAGGCGCTTGCGTTGGGCGGCGATGAATTGAGGGCTGAGCGTGCTCTTGGCGGACATGGCGAATCCAGTGTGTGTTCGGAAGGGGGGAACGGGGACGGCTCGACGGCGCGGGTTCGAGGATAGTCTCCGCTACGCCATGCCATCGTCGCGATAAGCTAAGAGCGTTCACGGGCCGCCGGACGCGGGCTGTCGCCCCGTAGTGGAACCCCCCCGATAGGCAAATCGCGACGTGCCTATCAGGCGGCACAACCCCTCTCGCCGCCGCTTGGACCCGGCGCTACTATGTAGTTGCGCCGCGGGCCATCGCGCGCACGTCAATAGGCAGGTTCCCGGCATGGCTGTGACCTCACACGGCCGAGATGGTATGGACACCGCCCACCTTTCGGCACCGAACGGCACCGCGGCGCAGCATAAGCGGTGGCGTCGGCCCGTACCTACAGAGGCGTGCCAGAGCGGTGTTCCACACCAACCCGCCATGGGAGGAGGCCTCTCATGGACATGACGACATACGGACTCGACATTGCGAAGTGCGTGTTTCAGCTGTACTGGGTCGACACCGCAAGTGGCGAGATCTCGAATCGAGCGCCACGCGGCCAACTGGGCCGTTGGGCAAGCAGGAGCGGTCAGCGGCGTTAATCGGCTTGTAGCAGCTCCGAGGTTCCATGATCGTCGCCGCGGGACACGCAGTGCCGTCGGGAGACCCTGCGCAGGGCGTCGTCCGGCGCCCGAAGGGCGCTCACAATATGCGACGTGCCGTCCGAGCGATCGCTTTCGGACCGCGAGAGGGGTGCCATGCTCCACTGCGCCGCTTGTGGCCAGGCCCAAGCCGACAACGCTCGCTTCTGCGGCAGTTGCGGCGCAGCGCTGCCGCGTCGTTGCGACGGCTGCGGCGCGACGTTGGCAGCGGGCCAGCGCTTTTGCACCAGCTGTGGCCACCCCACGGACGCAATGGGGGTCGCCACGCCGGCCGCCGGCGAGGAGCCCGGCGAGCGCCGTCATGTCACCATCGTCTTCAGCGACCTGTGCGGCTACACCGCACTGAACGAGCGCGTGGATCCGGAGGACGTCGGCCAGTTGATGGCCGAGCTGCGCGACACGGCCACGGGCGTCATCGAAACGCACGGTGGCGTCGTCAACCAGTTCGTCGGTGACGAGATCATGTCGCTGTTCGGCATTCCGCAGGCCGGTCGGGACGACGCGTTGCGGGCGTTGCGTTCGACCCTTGAGCTGCACGGGTCGGTGCGTGAACTCGCCGGACGTTATGCCGAACGTCTGGGCGTGCGCGTCGATCTGCACAGCGGAATCAACAGTGGCCTTGTGGTCACGCGTCCCTGCGCTCCGCACCAGGGCCGGCACGGCGTGACCGGCGACGCCGTGAACATTGCGGCGCGCCTGCTCAAGCAGGCCGGCGCAGGCGACATCGTCGTCGGCGACGACACCTGGCGCATGGTGTCCTCGCACTTCGAAGCCGAACGCTTGCCGCCAACCGCCGTTCGCGGCAAGGCCGCACCCATTCAGCCGTGGCGCGTGCTGGGTGAGATCGAAGCTCGGCCGGCCGCGCCCCTGATCGGCCGTGACAACGAGCTGCAGTACGCATGCGCGGCGTTGCTTGCCTGCCTGGACGGCGAAGGCGCACGATGGGTGGTGATTCGCGGCGAGCCGGGCATCGGCAAGTCGCGTCTGCTGGAAGAGTTGTGTACAGCAGCGCGCGCGTCCGGCGCAGCGGTGGTCAGGACGGCGGTGCCCGATTTCGGGCCGACGCGCGGCGCGGCGGCATGTCGCATCCTAATGACGGCATTGTTGCAGCTGCCACCCGCCGCCGAGCCGGAGAGGGTGGCTGCAACCCTCGCCGTCGCCGGTCTGGCCGGGCCTCTGCACGCTCACGTCTATGCGCTGCTCGAGCGCCAGCTGCCGGGCCCGGCCCAGGCGGCATTCGCGGCGCTGGACAGCGTGGCGCGCGAACGCGGCGCACGCGATGCGCTGGTGGCGCTGCTGCATTCGCGCGCCGCCGCCGGCGGCTTGCTGGTTGCGTTGGAGGACTTGCATTGGGCAGAGGCGCCGGCGCTGACGCTGCTTGCTCGCGCGGCGGCCGCTTGCCACGAAAGGCGCGTGCTGCTGGCCGTGACGACTCGCCCGCAATCCGAAGGCTTCGATGCGGCGCGTCGCGCCCATGCGCCGGGCATGCCGGCGCTAACCCTTGACATCGGCCCGCTCGGCGACGCCGACGCGCAGACGCTGGCACGGCACCTGGCGCACGCCGAGCCCGAACTGGTGGCACGCTGCGTCGCGCGCGCCTGCGGCAACCCGCTTTTCCTGGAGCAACTGTTGCGTGCGTCCGGTGAGGCCGTGCGCGACTCACTGCCCGGCTCGATCCAGGCCCTGGTGCTGGCGCGGCTCGACCGGCTGGCGCCGCCCGACAAAGCGGCGCTGCAGGCCGCCTCGGTGCTCGGCCAGCGTGTGGAACTGGACGCGTGGCGCTCGCTCGTCGACGCACCCCGCATCGAGCCGTTGGTCGAGGCGGGGCTGCTGCGGCCCGATGAAGGGGCAGTGCATTTCGTGCATGCGTTGATCCGCGATGGCGCCTACGCCTCGTTGCTTAAGACGCGGCGCCGTGAACTGCATCAGCGCGCCGCCGACTGGTTTGCCGGACACGATGGCGGACTGCGCGCCGAGCATCTAGCGCTTGCCGAAAGCCCGCTCGCCGCAGCCGCGTTTGGCGACGCTGCACACGCCGAGCTGCAGCGCTTCCGCTATGCCGAGGCGCTGGCCCTGACCGGTCGCGGGCAGGCTTGTGCAACGACCGCGGCCGAGCGTCACGCGCTGGCGCAGCTGCATGGCGAGGCGCTGCGCGAGCTGGGCCGCAATGCAGAAGCGTTGGCTGCCTTCGAACAAGCGCGGGAGCAGGCCGCTTCGGACACGGAGACCATGCGGTCATGGTACGAGATCGCCAATGTGCAACGATTGCTGTCGCAGGTCGATGCAGCCTGGCAGGCCCTAGACGCGGCGGGGCCGGTTGCCGAGCGGCTCGGCGACCCACGCTGGCGCTCGCGCATCCACTACCTGCGCGGCAACCTGTGTTTTGCACGTGGTGACAGCGCCCTCTGCGCCAGCGAGCACAACCTGGCGCTGGAGCTGGCGCGCGAGTGCGGCGATATGTTGGCCCAGGCGCAGGCACTGTCCGGCTTGGGCGATGCCCACTACGCCGCCGGCCGCATGCATTCGGCTCTCGAATCCTTCGAACGTTGCGTCGAAGCCTGTCGGCAGGCCGGTGCGCTGCGCTTCGCGGTGATGAACCAGGCGATGGTCGGCTGGTGTTACTACTGGCAGGGGCGTGCCGACGATTGCCGACGTGGCATGCAGGCTGCCGGCGAGGCCGCGTCGGCGTTGTCGTATCGCAATGCCGAGGCCATGGTCACCGAATCGACCGGCCTGATGCTCGGTTGGATGGATGATGCCGACGCGGCGCGCACGCTCGAACGGGCGGTCGACTTGTCGCACGCGGCGGGCATGAAGCGTTTCGAGATGGTGAGCCGCACCGGCCTGGCAGGGGCGCGCCGGCGCGCAGGTGCGCGTGACGACGCTCTGGCCCTGGCACGCGAGGCGTGGTCCATGTGTGTCGAGGTCCACGCCGAGGCCTTTGCGGGCCCGCTGGTCCTGATCGAGATCGCCAGCAACACCACCGACGCCGACGAGGCTGAGGAGCTGATAGCGGAGGCCGAGGCATTGCTCTCGGGCGGCGCGGTCGCGCACAACCATCTGTTCGGCTACCCTGAGCTGATGCGGCTTCGCCTGGCGCAGGGCCGACACGGCGACGTGCTGCGCCTGGCCGACGCGTTGGAACACTACGTACGCGACGAGCCGATCCTCTGGGCCACACACCATGCGCAGGTGGCACGCGCGCTAGTGCGTGCGGCGCGCGGGCCCCGAGACGATGAACTCAGCGGCGAACTCGTCAGATTGCTGACGCAGGCCCGCGCCTGCCAATTGATGCAAAGCGCCCACTTGCTGGACCGCGAGCTGGATCCCTCGGATGATCCCTGACCGCCGCTTCAGCATCGGTCTTTGGCAGTGTCGCGCGCTGTCAGCTAACCGACGTCGTAGGAAGATACCGGCGGCCTCGCTTCGGCTGCCACAGCATGAACGTCAGCTTTGAGGCGTTAAAACAGGCGCGGCGGACGATGCCGATGGGTCGGTAGCAGGTCCTCCCGGTTCCGATCGTCTCGTCTGAAACCTGCCGTTCGCATCGGCCGACCTGACAGCTGACCGTCGCCCGTACCCGGACCTGGCCAGGAGCAGCCCCTTGTCAGCAGCGGCTTTGGGGATAGGCGGTCGCGCCGTCGCCGTCAGCCGAGCGTCGGGAGCAACGCGTCCAGCTGCGCGAACTGCTCGCGCAGCCCCTCGGTGCTCCCGCTGTTGCGATCGAGCGCTTCCTTTGTCGGGTGGAGCTCGGAGAGCGTCAGATGCGTCTGGCCGTCCTTCTCCTCGAACGTAACGGTGGTCACGGCGCCATCGTCGCTTTCCTCGTTCGTCCAAGATAGGCGCGAGGGGGCGCTACCTCGATGTACCTGCCGAAGAATGCCATCGTCTTCGAGTCGCCGAGGTCGGCGTCACCACTGCCAGGACAGCCGCACCCGGCGCGCACCCCGCGCCGCTGCCAGCTCACTCACCAACCGCAGCACGTCGACCACTGCTGCGCCGGGCCCGTCGAGCATGTCGTCGAGCACGAGGAATCGAAGCAGACGGTGGGTCGGGTTGCGCGTGCCCCTTGGCGATAGAGCCATCAACTCTGGTGATATCGGCACTACTGCAAACGCTTCCCACGGCCTATGCTGCACTCGCCCATCGACGCACGTGGCCGCGGCACATGCCGGGGCCGATCAACGAGGAAATCCGACCATGACCTGCACACCTTTGCGCGGCGTCGCCGCAACCGTGTTGCTCGCCGCGGCGTCCGCCGCCCTGGCCGCCGAAACCGACCGCGCCTTGCTCGCTGCGGCCCAGGCGGCGCAGCCCGCGGTGGTCGAGTCGCTGCGCGAGATGGTCGCGATCGAGTCCGGCACGATGGATGCGGCCGGCCTGTCGCGCATGGCCGACTGGTCAGAGGCGCGGCTGAAGGCGTTGGGGCTGCGGGTCGAGCGTCGCACGGCCGCCGCCGGCAAGGGTGAAATCCTGGTCGGGCGGCTGGACGGCAGCGGCCAGCGAAAGCTGATGCTGATCGCCCACATGGACACGGTGTACCAGCCGGGCATCCTGGCCACGCAGCCGATCAAGCTCGACGGCAACCGCCTCTATGGCCCGGGCATCGCCGACGACAAGGGCGGCATGGCGGTGATCCTGCACTCGCTGGCCATCCTGCGCGACGCCGGCTGGAAGGACTACGCGCGCCTAACGGTGGTCTTCAACGGCGACGAGGAGTCGCAGTCGGCTGGCTCGGGCGAGACGATTGCCGCGCTTGGCGCCGAGCACGACGTGGTGCTGTCGTACGAGCCGAACCCGGCCAAGGCGGTAGTCAAGACCGAGGGCGTGCTGTTGGGCGCGGCAGGCACCGCCGAGGCGACGATGAACGTCAAGGGCAAGGCCTCGCACGCCGGGGCAGCGCCCGATCAGGGTCGTAACGCGCTGGTCGAGATGGCGCACCAGGTGCTGCTGACTGCCGACCTGGCCAAGGGCATCCCTGGCGCGCAACTGAACTGGACGCGCGCCGAGGCCGGCCACACGCGTAACCAGATTCCGTACGAAGCCAAAGCCTTCGCCGACGTACGACTGACCGCCACCGACGCGGCCGACAAGCTGCTGGTCGCGCTGAATGCCAAGGCGCAGGAGCACCGCGTCGCCGACACCGAGGTCAGCTACAGCCTGGCGATCGGACGCCCGCCGTTCGTCGGCGACGCACGCACGATGGCGCTGGCGGGTCGGGCCAAGGCGATCTATGCCGAGCTCGACGGCCGGGCACTGCAGTTCATCCCCGGCACCGGTGCAGGCACCGATGCCGGCTTCGCCAGCCGCTCGGGCAAGCCCGCAGTGCTGGAAAGCCTGGGGCTGTCGGGCTGGGGCTATCACGCCAAGGACGAGTACATCGAGATCGATTCGATCGTGCCGCGGCTGTACCTGACGACGCGGCTGCTGACCGACCTGGGCAAGGAGCGGTAGCGCCTGGATTGATCCGGCAGCGACAGAGACCACTGCGATCGCCCAGGCCATCGGTCTGTCGCCGGCCAGCAGATAGGGTCTGAAACAGACCGGAAAAGACTGAACAGGCCCGCACTTTACGAGGTAGCGGGCCTCTTCCTTGTCTGGAGCGTCCGGACGTAAAAGCTTAAAAACGGGCACTGATTTCGTTCAGCTTCGGTTCATGCACCCGCCCGCAATATGCGCCCATCCCAACCGATGGAGCCCTCCCATGAACCGCTCGGCCCTCTTCGTCCTGCTCGCCACCGCCACCGCCGCCGCCGGCGCGCAGGCCCACACCTATACCGACAACGCCCGCGTCCTCGGCGTCGAGGCGCAATACGAGAACGTGAGCGTTCCGCGCCAGGAATGCAGGAGCGACTGGGTGTCGGAGGCGCGCCCCGCGGGTGGACGAAACTATGGCGGCGCCGTGGTCGGCGGCCTCGCCGGCGCGCTGCTGGGCAACCAGGTCGGCCGCGGCCACGGCCGCGAGGCCGCCACGGCGGTAGGCGCGGTCGTCGGCGCCCTCACCGGCGACAACCTCGCCAATCGCGGCCGCTGGGAGCAGCCTTATGAGCCCGTCGCGCGCGAAGTGACCTCGTGCCGCACGGTGAGCGACGTTCAGTCGCGCGTCGTCGGCTACCGGGTCGACTACGAATACCGCGGCCAGCGCTTCTCGACGCTGATGCAGGATCAGCCGGGCGCGTACCTTCCGGTCCGCGTGTCGGTGGAACCTGTGGGACGATAGACGCATGAAGCTGTTCAGGCCCCTCTTCTGCGCGCTGATCCTCGGCTCGGCGCTGCCGGCCTTCGCCGACGTCGGCCGCGACGAGGCCGCGGCCGTGGCGCAGCGCGTCGCCAGCGGCCGCGTGCTCGCGGTCGAGCGCGCGGAGGCTGGCGGCAAGCCCGTGTGGCGCGTGAAGATCCTGAGCGCCAAGGGCGAGGTTCATGTCGTCGTCGTCGACGCCGCCAGCGGCCGCGTCGTGGGCTGACGGGCCGGACCGCCGCGCGTGCGCGTCCTGCTGATCGAGGACGACCAGGCGCTGCGGCTCGGACTCGCGCGTCAGCTCGAGGCCGACGGCTACCGCGTCGACCACGCCGCCGACGGCGCCGACGGCCTGTTCCAGGCGCAGGAGTACCCGGTCGACCTCGTCGTCGTCGACCTCGGCCTGCCCAAGCTGAGCGGCATCGACGTCGTCAAGCGACTGCGCGGCGAGGGGCGGACCCTGCCGATCCTGATCCTCACCGCGCGCGGCAGTTGGCAAGACAAGGTCGTCGGTCTCGAAGCCGGCGCCGACGACTATCTCGTCAAGCCATTCGAGTACCTCGAGCTCGCCGCACGCGTGAAGGCGCTGCTGCGCCGCTCGCTCAAGGCCGCGTCCGACGTGCTCACGGTGGGTCCGCTCGCCATCGACTTCTCGGCGCAGTCGGCGCGGCTCGGCGGCGCCCCGGTCGAGCTCACCGCCTTCGAGTACCGGCTGCTCGAATACCTGGTGCGCGAGCGCGCCCGCGTCGTTTCCAAGCAGGAGCTCTCCGACTACCTGTATCCGCATGACGAGGACCGCGACAGCAACGTGCTCGAGGTGCTGATGGGGCGCCTCAGGAGGAAGCTCGATCCCGACGGCACGCTGGCGCCGATCGAGACGCTGCGCGGGCGCGGCTACCGGTTCACGCTCGGATGAGGTGGCGCGATTCGCTGCGCGCGCGCCTGATGCTCGGCGCGGCGCTGATGCTGGTCGTGTTCCTCGCCGGCGCCGGCTGGGCCGTGCAGCGCGCCCATGAGGAGAGCGTCCGCGCCGCGCGCTTCGCCCGGCTGCAGACCACCGTCTACCTGCTGCTCGCGGGCGCCGAGGTCGACGCCGCCGGTGCCCTCGTGATGCCGGTGGCGTTCCCCGAGCCGCGCCTCTCCCTGCCCGGCTCGGGCCTCTACGCGAGCGTGGTGAACGTCGCCCGCGGCCAGACCTGGCGCTCGGCCTCGACAATAGGCCTCGAGCCGCCGTTCCTGCGCGAGACCGGCACCGGACAGTGGCGCTACGAGGTCGTCGGCGCGGCGGGGCGCAGCTACCTCGCGGTCGGCACGGGCGTGTCGTGGGGCGGCAGCGCGGGCGCGGTACCGCTGGTGCTGTCGGTCGTCGAGGACAAGGCCGAGTTCGACCGCGAGATCGCCGTCTTCGAGCGCACGTCATGGGCCTGGCTGGGCGGCGCAGCGCTGCTGCTGCTCGCGTCGCAGACCCTCCTGCTGCGCTGGGGCCTGGCGCCGCTCGGCGAAGCGACGCGCGAGATCCGCGCCATCGAGCACGGCGAGCAGACGGCGGTCGAGGGGCGCTACCCGGTCGAGGTCGCGGCGCTCACCGACAACCTCAACACCCTGATCGCCCAGGAGCGGCAGCGACAGACGCGCTACCGCGAGGCGCTGAGCTTTCTCGCACACAGCCTGAAGACGCCGCTGGCGGTGCTGCGCACGGCGCTGAGCGAGCCGTCGACGCTGCCGACGGCGGTCGCGGCGCAAGTGACGCGCATGGACGACATCGTCCAGCACCAGCTCGGCCGCGCCGCCGCGAGCGGCGCGTCGCGCTTCGTGCCGGCGCTGGCGCTCGCCCCGGTGCTCGAGCGGATCCGCGATTCGCTCGCCAAGGTCTACGCCGACAAGGGCCTCGTCTTCGCGCTCGACTGCGCGCCGGCGCTCGCCTGGCGCATCGACGAGGGCGACGCGTTCGAGATTCTCGGCAACCTGATGGACAACGCGGCCAAGTGGGCGCGGCAGCGGGTCGCCGTGAGCGCGCGGCGCGAAGGCGATGCCCTGCTCCTGCGCATCGACGACGACGGCCCCGGCTTCGGCGACACCAGCGCCATCCTGCAGCTGCACGTGCGCGGCGACGAGCGCGTTCCCGGCCACGGCGTCGGCCTGGCGGTGGTGAACGACCTGGTGGCGAGCCATGGCGGCGAGCTGACGCTCGGGCGCACGGAGAGGGGCGGCGGACGCGTGGAGATCGTGCTGCGGACGGCCTGATCGAGGACCTGCGTTTCGTTCAGTTTCGGTTCATGCTGGACCGCGCAAGATGACTCCATTGCAACTCCGGGAGCCGTCATGAACCGCTTCTTCTCCGCCAAGTTCCTCGTCGCCGCCACGCTCGCCACCTTGACCCTCGGCGCCGCCACCGTCGCCGAGGCCCGCCCGGACGTCTACTTCTCGGTCGGCTTCCAGAGCGCACCGGCGTGGATCGAGCCGGAGCCGTTCTACGTGGAGCCGAGGCCGGTGTACGTGCAGCCGAGGCCGGTGTACGTGCAGCCCCGTCCCGTTTACGTGCAGCCCGCGCCGGTATACGACAGGCCGCCCGTCTACGCGCCGCGCGAGGTGTTCGAGCGCCCGCGCTGGAGCGGCTACGACGGCCGCTTCGATTGGGAGCGCGAACGCGCCTGGCGTCATGCGGAGTGGCACCGGCACCAGTGGCGCGAGGATTTCCGCGGCGGCGATCACTTCCGCGACTACGACCGCGAAGATCGCAAGCGTCACCACTGAGGCTGAGCCCCGAGCGGAGCAGCCAAGAGCGCCGCTCGCCGAGTTCCAGGAATGATTGGCCCGAATAGCCAGGGGCAGGTCGCTCGTCGATCTGCGCAAGCAGCCTCTGCTCTGCCGCCTGCTTGCCCGTCGCAGCCGGCCGCGGTGACGGCCGAGTCCGACGTGGCTGAAACGGTGTTTCGTGCCGCGAACGACGCGTCGGGACAACTGCACTTCCCGGCCGGTGCCGACGCAGTGGCCTTGGCTCAAGCGAAGTCGTCGAGTTCAGCCAGGCGTGCTTCGTTCAAGCGTGTCTCGGGTCAACGCCCCGAGGCCGCTCTACCGCTTCTTGCTTACGCCGATGCTGCAGGGAGATCCGGCGTCGTCGCTCTGCCTGTGCCGCTGTAGGGAGCCTGAAACAGGCGCCCGAAGCCCTGTGCCGACGGGTCGGCGCCGGCAAGTTGCACCACATCCCAGAACCCGGCTGGGGAGCTCGCGATGGCAGGCAGATCCAGCCTTGCTTCCAGCGGCTCGATGACGCCGTGCGTCAACAGGCCGCCGCAGGATACGAAGACTGCGTCGGCGCTCGGGTCGCGCCGCACGACCGACTCGGCAAGTCGGACAAGGATCTGGGCTGGCACCTCGGCGACCTCGCTAACCGCGACCACCGACAGGCCCTCGATGGCCGTCACGATGAAACCCTCGGTCGTGAGATAGGCGACCAGCCGTTGGTTCAATTCATCGATGTATGAGGTGGCTACTGCAATACGCCGAGCGCCAAGTGTCCTCAGCGCCGCCACGACGGCGTGGCTCATCGTCGTGCAGGGCAGGCCGGTGGCGGCCGTCATCTCGGCGCGGAGCTGCTCGGTGAGCGCCGCGCCACGGTAGAAGCTGATCGATGTTCCCATGAGCGAGATCGCTTCGACGCCTTCGTCGCGCAGCTCCACCGCGAGCCGGACGATGCGGTCTACGACAGGGGCGAAGCCGGCCGGCGAAACACCGCCGATCCCGAGGCCACGGGCAATGAATTCGATGCGCTCGCCGTAGAGGATCCGCGCGTCCTCCGGCACCCGGCCCTCCGCAGGCGGCACGATGAGGCCGATACGGGGCCGTTTTGTCCTGCTCATCACATCTCCCGGGTGAAGGTCTCCCTGCGACTCGCTTGCCGGCGATTTTCCGCGACTTCTGCCGGAGGGCGGCGACTTGCGGTTCGAGCTGCCCCGCGCCAGCTTTCTACTGCCGTGGCGTCCAAAGTGCACCTGAGCGGGCGGCGTGGCGCATGGGCTAACCGGCCGCAAGAAGTTGGGGCAGAGGAGACTGGAACAACTGCGTGGGCAGCGCAGCTGGCCGTGGCTGCGCCGGCCGCGCCGCTACGGCATCGTGAAGAAGAACGTGGCGCCGTGCCCCGTCGCGCCCTCGGCCCAGATGTGGCCGCCGTGGCGCTCGATGATGCGTTGCACGGAGGCGAGGCCCACGCCTGTGCCGTCGAACTCGTTCGGCGCGTGAAGCCGCTGGAACGGCGCGAAGAGTCGATGCGCCTGTGTCATGTCGAAGCCGGCGCCGTTATCGCGCACGAAGAAGACGTCTCGCCCATCGACGGCCATCGTGCCGATCTCGATGCGTGCGTGCGCAACCCGCGCCGAGTATTTCCACGCGTTGCCGATCAGGTTTTCCATGGCGGCGCGCATCAGGCTGGCATCGACATTGCAGCGCAGGCCGGGCGCGACCTCGACCGTCACCTGGCGTTCCG
>JANMCC010000304.1:0-11209 GCA_031360885.1 Burkholderiales bacterium
TTCAAGATGGAGAAGACGCACATCGACCGGCGCGTCGCGCAGATGCAGGCCGAAGGCGTCGTCTTTCGCACCGGCGTTCGCGTCGGCGAGCTGAAAGGCGACGAGCGCGTCACCGACTGGTCGAGCGAGTCGATCGGCGCCGACGAGCTGACGGCGGCGTTCGATGCGGTCGTCCTGACCGGCGGCGCCGAGCGCTCGCGCGACCTGCCGGTGCCGGGCCGCGATCTGGCGGGCATCCACTTTGCGATGGAGTTCCTGCCGCAGCAGAACATGGTCAACGCCGGCGGCAAGATCGCCAGCCAGATCCGCGCCGACGGCAAGGACGTCATCGTCATCGGCGGAGGCGATACCGGCAGCGACTGCGTCGGCACGAGCAACCGGCACGGCGCGAAAAGCGTCACCCAGTTCGAGCTGATGCCGATGCCGCCCGATCACGAGAACAAGCCGCTGGTCTGGCCGTACTGGCCGACCAAGCTGCGCACCTCCTCGAGCCACGAGGAAGGGTGCGAGCGCGAGTTCGCGATCGCCACCAAGGAATTCATCGGCGAAGGCGGCAAGGTCAAGGCGCTGAAGGCGGTGCGGGTCGACTGGCAGGGCGGCAAGATGGTCGAGGTGCCGGGCACCGAGCAGATCATCCCGGCCGGCCTGGTGCTGCTGGCGATGGGCTTCGTCAGCCCGGTCGCCGGTACGCTCGAAGCCTTCGGCGTCGAGCGCGACGCGCGCGGCAACGCCCGCGCCCACGTCGAGGCCGAGGGCGGCTACGCGACCAATGTCGAGAAGGTGTTCGCGGCGGGCGACATGCGCCGCGGCCAGTCGCTCGTGGTCTGGGCGATCCGGGAAGGGCGCCAGGCGGCGCGCGCCGTCGACGAGTTCCTGATGGGCTCGAGCGAGCTGCCGCGCTGAGCATGCCGAGCCCGGAGGGCGCGACCGCCGAGGTCGAACGGAAGAATCCCGACGCGCTGGTCGAGGTCGACCACGTCGTCTTCGGCTACGAGGGGTCGCCGCGGACCATCCTCGACGACGTGTCGATGGATTTCGGCCGCGGCAAGGTCACGGCGATCCTCGGCGGCTCGGGCAGCGGCAAGACGACGCTGTTGCGCCTGATCGGCGGCGTGCATCCGTCCAGGAGCGGCACGATCCGCTTCGACGGCGAGCTCGTGGACCGTACCGATGCCGCCCGGCTGTTCGCGATTCGCCGCCGGCTCGGCATGCTGTTCCAGTTCGGCGCGCTCTTCACCGACCTGTCGGTGTTCGAGAACGTCGCCTTCCCGCTGCGCGAGCACACCGATTTCACCGAGTCGATGATTCGCGACATCGTCCTGATGAAGCTCAATGCCGTCGGCCTGCGCGGCGCCGCACCCTTGCGCATCGCCGAGATCTCCGGCGGCATGGCGCGGCGGGTCGCGCTCGCCCGCGCGATGGCGCTCGATCCGGAGCTGCTGCTCTACGACGAGCCGTTCACCGGGCTCGATCCGATCTCGCTGGCGGTCGCCGCCAACCTGATCCGCACCCTCAACGACACGACCGGGGCGACCTCGATCCTGGTCTCGCACGATGTCGAGGAGTGCTTCCGCATCTGCGACTATGCTTACCTGATGTCGTCGAAGGGGAAAGTTCTCGCTCGCGGCCGGCCGGAGCAGCTGGTCGAGTCGCAGGATCCGATGGTCCGCCAGTTCATTCGCGGCGAGCCGGACGGGCCGGTGCCTTTCCACTATCCGGCGCCGCCGCTCGCGGAAGACCTGGGGGTGCGCGCGTGACCGCGCCCTTGCGGCGCCGCGCGTCGCGGTGACGAACGCCGTTGCGCGGCTCGGCGCCGCGACGCTTGAGGTCCTGCGCATCCTCGGTCACCACGCCGCGCTGTTTGCGGCGCTGGTGCGGGCCTGCGGTGCGGCGTTCAAGCGGCCGTATCTCATCGTCGCCCAGGTGCACGCGATCGGCAACCTTTCGCTGCTCATCATCGTCGCCTCCGGCCTGGCCGTCGGCTTCGTGCTCGCCCTGCAGCTCTACTACACGCTGGTTCGCTACGGCGCCACCGATTCGCTCGGCTTGATCGTCAACCTGTCGCTGACGCGCGAGCTCGGTCCGGTGCTCGCGGCGCTGCTCTTCGCCGGCCGCGCCGGCACGTCGCTGACGGCCGAGATCGGCCTGATGAAGGCCGGCGAGCAGCTGGCGGCCCTCGACATGATGGCGCTCGACCCGGTCGAGCGGATCCTGGCGCCGCGTTTCCTCGGCGGAATCATCGCCATGCCGATCCTGGCGATCCTCTTTTCGACAGTCGGCATCCTTTCTGCCTACGTCCTGGCGGTGCTGCTCATCGGCGTCGATGCGGGCAACTTCTGGTCGATCATGCATTCGGGGGTGGATGCCTGGCGCGATGTCGGCAACGGCATCGTCAAGAGCGTTGTATTCGGGCTGATCTGCACTTTCGTCGCCCTCTACCAGGGCTACGAGGCGGAGCCGACGCCGAAGGGCGTCTCCGACGCGACCACGCGAGGGGTGGTCGTCGCCTCGCTGGCGACGCTGATCATGGATTTCGTGCTGACGGCGATCATGTTCTCCACACCGGGCGGTTGAAGGTGCGGACCGTTAGCATCGTGGCTGGATCGAGGATGGAGCGATGGGAAGAAAAGGCGTAGAGACGCTGGTTGGCGTGTTTGTGCTCCTCGGCATGCTGGGGCTGCTGTTCCTCGCCGTGAAGGCCGCCAACCTGAGCGGCTTCGGCGGCGGCGACAGCTACGCGCTGGTCGCGTACTTCGACAACATCGGCGGGCTGAAGGTGCGCGCACCGGTGCGCAGCGCCGGCGTCACCGTCGGCCGGGTCTCCGCGATCACGCTCGATCCGAAGCGATACCAGGGCGCCGTCCGGATCGATATCGACCGGGGAGTGCAGTTCCCGTCGGATTCGTCGGCGCGGATCCTCACCTCCGGCCTGCTCGGCGACCAGTACATCGGCATCGAGCCCGGCGCGCAGGAGAAGAACTTCGCTCCGGGCGACGAGATCAGGCAAACCCAATCGGCCGTGGTCCTGGAGAACCTGATCAGCCAGTTCCTGTTCAGCAAGGCCGCCGACGCAGGAACGCCCGCGGCAACGGGAGCGAGCGGGACGAAGAAATGAGCCGACGCCGTGCAATCCGCGTTTCCGGAACGCTGGCCAGCGGCCTGCTGTGCATGGCGCTCGTCGGCTGCACCACGATCGAGGCGGCGCGGGGCGGCCCCGGCCAGCGGCTCGATCCGTGGGAGAACTGGAACCGCAAGGTCTTCAACTTCAACGAAGACGTCGACCGCGCCGTACTGAAGCCGGTCGCCACGGCCTATACCGAAGTGGTGCCGCAGGTGATCCGCCGCGGCGTCGGCAACTTTTACAACAACTTCTCAGACGCCTGGTCGGCGATCAACAACCTGCTGCAGGGCAAGTTCCAGACGGGCTTCGAAGACATCACCCGGGTCAGCACCAACACCCTGTTCGGACTGTTCGGCGTTCTCGATGTCGCCTCCGAGCTGGGCCTGGAGCATCACTACGAGGATTTCGGCCAGACGATGGGACGCTACGGCGTCGGCGCCGGCGCGTACATGGTGCTGCCGATCCTCGGGCCGTCGACGGTTCGCGACGCCGTCGCGATTCCGCTCGACCGCCTCGCCACGCCGCCGGCGTTCTTCGAGGGCACCGGCACACAGGTCGGGCTGACCGTGCTGCAGATCATCAACACCCGCTCCAGTCTGCTCGGTGCGACGCGCGTCATCGACGACATCGCGCTCGACAAGTACACCTTCGTCCGCGATGCCTACCTGCAGCGGCGGCGCAGCCTCGTATTCGACGGCGATGTGCCGGAAACGCCGGCGGCGCCCGATGGCGCGGCCTCCGACGCCGCCGACGGGGCGGCAGGCGCCGCGGCCGCACCGGCCTCGGCGAGATCGGCTTCAGCGCCGGCCGCGGCCGGCTCGACCCCGGCACGCTGAGTGCCCTCGCGGAAGCAAGGACTCGGCAAATGATGCACCCTGCCGCATCTCTCCACGCTAGGACACTTCGATGATCGCCCAGACAAGAAACTTCGGCTGGCTCGTGGCCGCCGCCGCAATGTTCTTCGCCTCCTTCGGCACGCATGCGCAGGCGGGCAAGGCGCCTGATGCGCTCGTCAAGGAGATCTCGAGCGACGTGCTCGAGTCGGTCAAGGGAGACAAGTCGATCCAGAGCGGAGACCTGAAGAAGGTGAGCGCTCTTGTCGACCAGAAGGTGATGCCGTACGTCGACTTCCAGCGCATGACCTCGTCGGCGGTCGGCCGCTACTGGCGCCAGGCCACGCCCGAGCAGCAGAAGCGCCTGCAGGACGAATTCAAGCTCCTCTTGCTCCGCACCTATTCCGGCGCCTTGTCGCAGGTGAGCCAGGAGCAGACGATCGAGCTCAAGCCGATGCGGTCGCAGCCGGCCGACGCCGAAGTCGTGGTTCGCACCGAGATCCGGGGCAAGGGCGACCCGATCCAGCTCGACTACCGGCTCGCGAAGGCGGGCGACTCGTGGAAGATCTACGACGTCAACGTTCTCGGCGTCTGGCTGGTGGAGAACTATCGCAACAGCTTTGCCCAGGAAATCGGCGCCAACGGCATCGACGGGTTGGTCGGCAAGCTGGCCGAACGCAACAAGGCCGCTGCAGCGGGCGGCGCGAAGACCTGATGGGCGATCCGGATTCGCTCGCGGGCTGACCCATGCTGCTGCTTCCCGCCACCCTGACTGCCCGCGAGGCGCGCGATACTCTGCGCATGCTCAAGCAGGCGCTCGAGAAAGAGGGGGGCGATAGCGCGGTCGTCGTTGACGCGGGTCCGCTGCAGCGGTTCGATTCGTCGGCGCTGGCAGTGTTGCTAGAGATCGACCGCTTGGCGCAGGCCTGGGGCCGCGACTTCGCGGTCCGCTCGGCGCCGGCCAAGCTCGCCGCGCTGGCCAAGCTTTACGGCGTGGAAGGGCTGCTGCTCAAGCCCGAGGGCGCAGGGCTCGCGGCCACCGTGGCCGCGGCCGATCAGCGCAGGCCAGCGATGTAGTCCGAGAGGGCCTTGATCTCGCGGTCGCTGAGCTTGGCGGCGACACCGTTCATCGCTGCGTTGTTGTGCCGGGCGCCGCTGCGAAATGCCGTCAGCTGCGCCTCGGCGTAGTCGGCATGCTGGCCGGCGAGTCGCGGGTATTGGGCCGGGATGCCGGCGCCGTTGGGGCTGTGGCAACCCGAGCAGGCGGGAACCATGCGGTCGGCGGCGCCGCCGCGGTAGAGCTTTTCACCCAGGCTGGCGAAATCCTTGTTCTTGGCAAAGCCGGGCTTGGCCTGCTTGCTGGCGTAGAACGCGGCGACGTTCTTCATGTCGGCCTCGCTCAGCGGCGTCGCCATGCCCTTCATGATCGCGTTCTCGCGCCTGCCGGCCTTGAAGTCGGCAAGCTGCTTGGCAAGGTAGTCGGCGTGCTGGCCTTGCAGAATCGGGTTGGCCGCGCTGCCGCGCGAACCGTCGCTCGTGTGGCAAGCGGCACAGGTTCCCGCGGCGATCGCCGCGCCTTTGGCCGGATCGGCTTTCGCCGTCGCGGCCGGCTCGGCGGCGAGCACCCACGCCCCCACGAAGGTCAGGGCCAGACCGACACTCACTCGAGCAACAGGCTTCATGGAAGAGGAAGTCCTCGTGCAAAGCTGCTGATTTTACAATGACGAATTTGGGACAGTCATGACCGATCCATTGCCGCCTTCGCCGCCGGCAGCCTCACCTGGCGACGACGAGCCGGCGATGGCGAAGCGGGCGATGGCCTGGGCGCACACTGCGCGCTTTCTCATCACCGCGAGCAAGCTCTCGGAATTGCCGGTGAGCGAGCTTCCCGAGATCGCCTTCGTCGGCCGCTCAAACGCCGGCAAGTCGACCGCGATCAATGCCCTGACGCAGCAAAAGCGGCTGGCCTTCGCCTCCAAGACGCCGGGTCGCACCCAGCACATCAACCTGTTCGAGCTCGGCCCCAAGCTCGCGCCCGATGCCCTGTTCGCCGACCTTCCGGGCTACGGCTATGCCGCGGTCGAGCGCAGCAAGAAACTGCGCTGGCAGGAGGTGATGGCCGACTACCTGGAAACGCGTCGCAACCTGGCCGCGATCGTCGTGCTGCTCGACTCGCGTCTAGGCTTCACCGAGATCGACCGCAATCTGCTCGAGTTCGTCTCGCCGCGGGTCGGCAACGGCTCGGTCAGGCTGCTCGCGCTGCTGACCAAGGTCGACAAGCTTAACCGCCGGGACACCGATCGCGCGGTGGCGGAAGCCAGCCGCGTCGTGGAGCAGGCGGCGACCGATGAATCCGATTTCGCGGTGGCGACCTTTTCGGCGCTCAGCCGGGTCGGTGTGGCCGATGTCGCACTGTTCCTCGACCAGTGCGTGCACACCGCGGCACCAGCGGCCGGCCCGCAGGCGCCCGCGCTTCCGGCGAGCGCCTGAGACTGGCGGGAACGCTCAGCCGCCGCTGTCGGGGTGGGCGACGCCGGCGGGGATGTCCCAGTCGAACTTGCCGGCCTGCCGAAGCTGGCCGGGGTTCTTCGCATCCATGCCCTGCTGGAAGTATTCGATCTCGATCGACTTGAAGACCATCTCGACCTTCTGCAGAACGTTGCCTTCGTCGGTCGCGCTCTGGTTCACCTTGGTGATGAAAGCTTCCTTCATCAGCACGGTGAAGAACTTCTGCCGTCCCTTGCTGCCCGTTGCCTTGCACATCTCGAGCTTGATCTCGGGGAACGACTTGCCGGTGCAGATGTAGGTGAGCAGCGTGTTCGACGACCGATCCCAGGAATGCTCCCAGTTCATCTTGCCCGGGCTGGGCTTGCCGACCGCGGCGCCGCCCCCCTTGGTCCAGCTGGTCTCCGCCTCGACTTCCCAATCCCAGGACTGCAGCTCGATCCAGCCGACGTACGGCTCTTGCTTGGATTCGCCCTTGGCTTCGCCGATCTCCATGAAGGCGTTCAACGCTGCGGCCATGTATCGCTCCCTTGGATGTGTGTACCGATGCCCGTCCGGGCTCTTGAACTTCGGCCGTTTGCACCTTCAGGTGACAACCGGCTGCCGTCGATCGCCAGAGCGCGATCGACCGGATTCGATCATCTCGTCAGCTTGCTTCCAGCGAGGCCGCCGGCCTGGGCCTTGCCGCCCGGCACGTCCCAGGAAAATTCGTTCGCATAGGCCAGCGAGCCGATGCCCTGCTGGTAATACATGATGCCGATCGACTTGAAGACGAGTTCCACCTTCTGCAGGACGTTGCCTTCTTCCGTCGCGCTCTGGTTCACCTTGGTGATGAAGGCTTCGCGCATCTCGACCTTGAAGAACGGCTCGCGTTCTGCCTTGCCGGTCGACTTGCACATCTCGATGAAGATGTCCTCGAAGGCGGTGCCGGTGCAGATGTAGCCGAGGATGACGGAGGAAGAGCGATCCCAGGTGTGCTCGAAGTTGAGCTTTCCGGGGCTGGGCTTTCCGACCGAGGCGCCGCCGCCCTTGGTCCAGCTGGTCTCCGCTTCCACTTCCCAGTCCCAGGCCTGCAACTCGATCCAGTCGGTGTAGGCGCCCTGCTTGGACTCCCCTTTGGCCTTGCCGATCTTCATGAACGCATTGAGCGCTGATGCCATGAGCTGGTCCTTTGATGTGCTGGCGCCCGGGCGGGCAACGAGAGTCCGAGCCGGCTAGGTTGCCTAGCCTTGGGGCGATTGTCAAATCCTCTCGATGGGTGGTCGGCGGGCCGCGTCGGGCTGTGAAATAGTGCCCGGCGACCCTCCCCGGCCTGCGCTCAGGTGTGCGGCGACAGGTCGCGCATCATGCGGTCGACCGAACGCTGCACCAGCGAGCGAGTCTCGAGCGGCTGCACCAGCCCGGCGGAGCTGAGCCGCTCCAGGGCCCGTCGCGTGATCGAATGGGTGCGGCTCGGCAACTCGCCCGCGAACAGGAAGAACAGGCTTCGATCGCTGCGCCAGAGCAGTTGCACGCGGCTCCAGCGACCGTGCAGGAACACGCGCAGCCGGTCGCCGGCGCGCAGGGCCTCGACGCGCCGGCTGGGGTCGTCTTCGGCGTGATCGCCCGTGCTCGGCAGGTGTTCGGCGGGCACCGTCTCCATCGACGACAGGTCGATCACCGAATCGCTGAAGCTGCGCGCGGGCGTTTCCGGCAGGACCTCGTCGCGCATGCTCTGCACGATCTCCTCGGGGGTGAGCGCGCCCGAGGCCTTGGTTCCCGGCCGCAGCGCCTCGGTGTGGATCGTCATCAGCTCGTTCAGCACGGCGTGCTGCTCGGGCAGCGCCAGGGCCACCAGCTCCATGCCGACGCGCAGGCGATGCAGCAACCCGGGCAGAAGCTGCAGCAGCCGCTGGCGGCTCTGCGGGTGATCGGGGATCTTCAGGCTCCAGAGCAGGTCGTCGACCGTCTTCAGGTCGCTCATCGTCGCCTCCGACTGCTCGCCCTTGGAGAGCATGTCCTCGGCGATCACCTGGGCCCAGGTGCTGGTGACGAAGCGGCGGATCGTCGGCGTGGTCCGCACCTGCACCATCTGATCGGTCAGGCGCTGCGCCAGGTGTTGCTGCAGGATCTCGCGCCGTTCCGAAAGCTGGAGCGCGTCGACCGCAGCCTGCGCCGCGCGCATCTGCCCCTGCAATTGCTCCGAGAGATGGACATCGATCCGGTTCAGGCCGCGGCGGAACAACGCGGTGTCGGGCGCCGCGGAGCCGGCCATCTCCTCGGCGACGGCACTGGCGAACGACAGGAAGCTCGAAAGGCGCGGGTCCTCGATCCGCGAATAGCCGAGGCTGACCTCGCCGATCCGGTCGATCAGGCGCCACACCGGGTGGTCGAAGGAGTCGAGGGTCGCGTTCTCGGCCAGGACCACCCGCAGCACGGCGATCTGCATCCGCGCGATCAAGGGCTTGAAGGCGCCGGGGAGCTGCGAGTCGGCGAGCAGCGATTCGAAGAGCCGGGTCGCGAGCTCGATCACCTGGCGATCGATCGGCTCGCTGGCGCTGGCAACGAGCGCGGCGCGGTGCTGTTCGAGGCGGTTGCCGCCGGAGCTGCCACGCCCCGCGAGCGACGCTTCCGACGGGAGGTGGCGCAGCAGCTCGTCGAGGCGCAGCAGCGCCTGCTCCAGCTCCGGATTGCGCCGCGGCGTACCGTCGCTGCGCACGGCGCGGGGCGCGCCGGCCGGGGCGCCGGCGCCGCCGTCGCCGGTCGCGACACCGCCGTCGTCGCGTCCGCGGGTCGAGCCGTAAGCGGCGCCGGGCATGCTCGACAGCAAGGCGCTGAGCGCGCCGGGTCGGGGCGGCTCCGGCGTGGCGACGCGTCCGAAAGCAGCTCCCGAGGGCAGGATCACGGTCCGGTAGGTTCCGGGCTGCACGCCCGCGTTTTCGAGCCGGGTCGAAGCCGCCGCCCACGCGTTCTTCAGCAACCCGGCGATGACCCCGGCCGCCGTGCGCAGCACGATCGCCCGCTGGATCTGAGAGCCGACGACCGCGCGGGTCGCGTCCCACAGCGCGGAAGCGTAGATGAGCGGCCGGAACGGGTTCGACTCGGCGTTGACGTGGTTCTGGCCGACCAGGGTGGAGGTGAAGGTCTGCAGTTCGCGCAGCTCCCATTCCGCGGTGCTGTCGATCAGCTGCATCGCCCGCGAGATCTCGATGTCGACCTCGACCCGCGCCTCGTCCATCAGCTCCAGGCCGCCGAGGCCGGTGCGCGCCTCGGCGAAGCTCGTCTCGCGCGGCCCGTCGGTCTCCTCGCGCACCCGCTTGGCCAGCGATTCGACGAAAGTCTTCTCGAACAGCGTGGCCTCGCGCTGCAAGGCCTTGACGATCTCGGAGTGGTGACTTCTCTCACCCGCGCTCGTGCCGCTGTCCCTGGAGGGACCGAGGAGCTGCACGGTGCCGGCGAGGACCCGGTTGACGAGCGCCGGCGCGAGGGCCAGCTCGTCCTCGACGAAGCGTTGGTAAAGGGGCGGGGTCAACAAGGGCCTCGGCACGAAAGACCGAGCGATTATCCCGCCGCGCACCGGCCGGCCTCAACGACTCGCCGCCACCGGGCATGAAAAAGGGCTGCCGAAGCAGCCCTTTGTCGCTGCCGGAGCAGCCGTTCCACCACGAAATGTCGGCGGACGCCGGACTTACATGTCCATGCCGCCCATGCCGCCCATCCCGCCCATGCCTCCGCCCATGCCGCCGCCGCCGCCGGACGATTCGTCCTTCGGCGCCTCGGAGATCATGGCTTCGGTGGTGAGCATCAGCGCCGCGACCGAGGCCGCGTTCTGCAGCGCCGTCCGCGTGACCTTCGTCGGGTCCAGGATGCCCATCTCGATCATGTCGCCGTACTGGCCGTTCTGGGCGTTGTAGCCGTAGTTGCCCTTGCCGCCCAGCACCGCGTTGACCACGACGCTCGGCTCATCGCCGGCGTTCTGCGTGATGATGCGAATCGGCTCTTCGATCGCACGCATGATCAGCTTGATGCCCGCGTCCTGATCGGGGTTGTCGCCCTTGAGCGTGCCGACGGCTTGCTTGGCACGCAGGAACGCCACGCCGCCACCGGCGACGATGCCTTCTTCCACGGCCGCACGGGTCGCGTGCAGCGCATCTTCGACGCGCGCCTTCTTTTCCTTCATCTCGACTTCGGTGGCCGCGCCCACCTTGATCAGCGCCACGCCGCCGGCCAGCTTGGCCACGCGCTCCTGGAGCTTTTCCTTGTCGTAGTCGGAGGTCGCTTCCTCGATCTGCACGCGCACCTGCTTGACGCGCGCTTCGATGTCGGCGGCCGTGCCGGCGCCATCGATGATCGTGGTGTTTTCCTTGGCGACTTCGACGCGCTTGGCCTGGCCCAGATCGGCCAGCGTCACCTTCTCGAGCGTCAGGCCGACTTCCTCGGCAATGACCTTGCCGCCGGTGAGGATGGCGATGTCTTCGAGCATGGCCTTGCGACGATCACCGAAGCCCGGCGCCTTGACGGCGACGACCTTGAGGATGCCGCGAATGGTGTTGACCACCAGCGTGGCGAGCGCTTCGCCTTCTACTTCTTCGGCCACGATCAGCAGCGGACGGCCGGACTTGGCCACCTGCTCGAGCGTCGGCAGAAGGTCGCGGATGTTGCTGATCTTCTTGTCGAACAGCAGCACGAACGGGTTGTCGAGCGCCGCCGTCTGCTTCTCGGGGTTGTTGATGAAGTAGGGCGAGAGGTAGCCGCGGTCGAACTGCATGCC
>JANMCC010000314.1:0-4737 GCA_031360885.1 Burkholderiales bacterium
TGCAGGGCGTGGTCCGCAGCGGGCTCGACGGCATGGACGTGCTCGTGCCCGGCGGCAAGTCCAACCTGACCGACATCAACGCCGCCATCGGCCTCGGGCAGCTCGTGCACCTGGGCGAGGTCACACGCCGGCGCGCCGAGCTGGCGGCGCTGTACTTCGAGGTCGCCGCAGCGCTGCAGCTGCGGGACCTGGGCGTCGTGCTGCCGCAGGAGACCCAGGCGCGGGGCGCGATCACCAACTGGCACATGTTCCAGGTGATGCTTCCCGCCAGCGGGCCGAGCGGCCAGCGGGCCGCGGTCATGCAGTCGATGCGCGACGCCGGAGTCGGCACCGGCGTTCACTATCCGGCCGTGCACCTGTTCTCGCATTACCGGTCGCTCGGCTGGCGCGAAGGCATGCTGCCCCATGCCGAGCGGGCGGGTCGGTCGCTACTGACGCTGCCCCTCTTTCCCTCCATGAGCGCCGACGACGTGGAGCGAGCCTGCAGCGCGCTGGCCGCCGCATGTCGCCGGCACACGCAATGAAGCAGCCCGTCGTCTCCATCGTCATTCCCGTCTTCAACGAGGAGGAGGTCCTGCCCGAGCTGTTCTCGCGGCTCTATCCGGTGCTCGATTCGCTCGGCAGCGCCTACGAGGTCATCTTCGTCGACGACGGCAGCCGCGACCGGTCGGGAGCCCTGCTCGCCGCCCAGTTTCGCGATCGCGCCGACGTCACCCGGGTCGTGGTCTTCAACGGCAACTTCGGCCAGCACATGGCGATCCTCGCCGGCTTCGAGCATGTCAGGGGGCAGGTGGCGATCACCCTGGACGCCGACCTGCAGAACCCCCCGGAGGAGATTCCCAGGCTGCTCGCCGAAGTCGAGGCCGGCCACGATTACGTCGGCACGGTCCGCAGGCAGCGCAACGACTCGGTGTTCCGGCGCACCGCGTCGCGGCTGATGAACGCCCTGCGCGAGCGGATCACGCGGATCCGCATGGCCGATCAGGGCTGCATGTTGCGGGCGTACAGCCGCGACCTGATCGACACGATCAACCAATGCCACGAGGTCAACACCTTCATTCCGGCGCTCGCCTACACCTTCGCCGCCACGCCGACCGAGATCGAGGTCGAGCACGAGCCGCGTTTCGCGGGTGAATCGAAGTACTCGCTGTACCGGCTGCTCCGCCTCAACTTCGACCTGGTCACGGGCTTTTCCATCGTCCCGCTGCAGTGGTTCTCGTTCGCCGGCATCCTGCTGTCGCTCTGCTCGGCGGCGCTCTTCATCCTCCTCCTGGCGCGGCGCTTCCTGTTCGGGGCGGAAGTCCAGGGCGTGTTCACCCTGTTCGCATTGCAGTTCTTCCTCACCGGGATCGTTCTCTTCGGCGTCGGCCTGATGGGCGAATACGTCGGCCGGATCCAGCAGGAGGTGCGCGGGCGCCCGCGCTACAGGGTCAAGGCGGTTCTCGAGCGCTCGGACCCGGCGCAGCTCGAGGCGGCATGAGAGCCGTCGTCTTCGCTTATTCCAACGTCGGCGACCGGTGCCTGCGCGTGCTGCGGGCGCAGGGTGTCGAGGTGAGTCTGGTCGTGACGCACCGCGACCGGGCCGGCGAAACCCTGTGGTTCGAGCGGGTCGCGGACACCGCGGCCGAGCTCGGTCTCGACATTTTCTACGGCGACGGCCTCGGCGAGGCCGAACTGTTGGCCCGTGTGGCCGGGGCCGGCCCCGACCTCATCTTCTCCTTCTACTACCGGGAGATGCTGCCTGAAGCGGTGCTGGGCCTGGCCCGGCTCGGCGCGTTCAACATGCACGGCTCCCTGCTGCCGGCCTATCGCGGCCGCGCGCCCACGAACTGGGCCGTGCTGAACGGCGCGACCCAGACCGGCGCGACGCTGCACTTCATGGTCGCCAGGCCGGATGCGGGCGACATCGTCGATCAGCAGGCCGTGCCCGTTCTCCCGGACGACACCGCGCGGCAGGTGTTCGACAAGGTCACCGTCGCCGCGGAAGTCGTCCTCTGGCGCTCGCTGCCGGCGATCCTGGCGGGAGCCGCACCGCGACGGCCGAACGAAATCGCCCGGGGAAGCTACTTCGGCGCGCGCAAGCCCGAGGACGGCCGGATCGACTGGTCGCGCCCCGCCGCCGAGGTCTACAACCTGATCCGCGCTGTCGCGCCGCCCTATCCCGGCGCCTTCACGGAGGTCGCCGGCGTGCGGCTCGTGATCGCCAAGGCCCGACCCGTGCAACCGCCGCAACGGCCGGCACTTCCTCATCCTGCGCCCGGCCTGCACGTGACCCACGGCCGCATCCTCGGGGTCTGCGGCGACGGCGGGCAACTGCGGATCCACGAGCTCGCGACGAAGCTCGGCCCGCTCGACGCCGATTCGCTCCTCGCCCTTCTCAACGCAAGCACTTGCCCGACCTGACCATGAAACGTGTACTCATCCTCGGCGTCAACGGCTTCATCGGCCACCACCTGTCGCGGCGCCTGCTCGAGACGACCGACTGGGAGGTCTACGGGATGGACATGTCCGCCGATCGGCTGGGCGCGGTGATCGACCACCCGCGGATGCACTTCTTCGAGGGCGACATCACGATCAACCGCGAGTGGATCGAATACCACATCCGCAAGTGCGACACCATCATTCCCCTGGTCGCGATCGCCACGCCGGCGACCTACGTGCGCGAGCCCCTGCGCGTTTTCGAGCTGGACTTCGAGGCCAACCTGCCGATCGTGCGCGCCGCCGTCAAGTACAGGAAGCACCTGGTCTTTCCCTCGACGTCGGAGGTGTACGGCATGTGCGGCGACGAGGAGTTCGACACCGAGACCTCCAACCTCGTCTACGGGCCGATCAGCAAGCCGCGCTGGATCTACGCCTGCTCCAAGCAGCTCATGGACCGGGTGATCAGCGCCTACGGGCAGGAGCAGGGCCTGAACTACACGCTCTTCAGGCCGTTCAACTGGATCGGCTCGGGGCTCGACTCCCTGTTCGCCCCGAAGGAAGGGTCGTCGCGCGTCGTGACGCAGTTCCTCGGGCAGATCGTGCGCGGCGAGCCGATCCATCTGGTCGACGGCGGGCTGCAGAAGCGCTCCTTCGCCGACGTGTCGGACGGCATCGACGCGCTGCAGACCATCATCGCCAATCCGCAGGGCATTGCCTCGGGACGCATCTACAACATCGGCAACCCGGCCAACCATCATTCGGTACGCGAGCTCGCCGAGATGATGCTGGCGATGGCCCTGGATTTCCCGGAGTACGCCGCTTCGGCGAGGCGCTGTCGCATCGTCGAGACGCCGGCCGGCGACTTCTACGGGGCGGGTTACCAGGACGTGCAGAACCGGCGACCGCGAATCGACTCGACCATGGCCGAGCTGCACTGGCGGCCGCAGGTCGGCATGAGCGCGGCGCTGCGCCGCATATTCGACTCCTACCGCGGGTCGGTGATCGAGGCCCGTGCCCTGCTCGAGCTGGCCGCCTGACGGTGGCGTTGATCGCCCTCAAGGTCGACGTCGACACGTTGCGCGGCACGCGGGAAGGCGTGCCGCGGCTGCTTCGCCTGCTCGGGCGCGAAGGCGTTCGCGCGACCTTCCTGTTCAGCATGGGTCCCGACCACACGGGATGGGCGCTGCGGCGTGCGTTTCGCCCCGGGTTCATGGCCAAGGTATCCCGGACTTCGGTGGTGTCGCACTACGGCTGGCGCACCCTGCTCTACGGCGTGCTCCTCCCGGGCCCCGACATCGGCAAGGTCGCGGTGGAGTCGATGCGCGCCGTGCAAGCGGCCGGCCACGAGTGCGGCCTGCACGCCTGGGACCATGTGCTCTGGCAGGACAACGTTCGCCACCGGGATCCGGCCTGGACCGCGCGGCAGATGCGCCTTGCATTCGACCGGTTCGTCGACGTGTTCGGCTGTCCGCCGAGCACCCATGGAGCGGCCGGATGGCAGATGAATGACGAGGCGTTTCACCAGATCGATCGGTGGGGTCTTGCCTACGCCTCCGATGGTCGCGGCGCCGGCCCGTTCGTTCCTGTCGTCGCGGGCGCCCCTCTCGCGCACGTGCAGCTGCCGACCACGCTGCCGACGCTCGACGAGCTGATCGGCCGCGACGGCATCGATGAAGGCAACGTGGCGCGGCACCTGCTGGGACTCACCGCCGGAGACCGACGCCACGTCTATACCTTGCACGCGGAGCTCGAGGGCGGAGCCCTGACGCCGGCGTTCGAGGCGCTGATCCGCGGCTGGAAGGCCCAGGGCCATCGTCTCGGCACCCTCGCCGACGCCTACCGCGCGATCGAGCCTGGGCGGCTGGTCCGAAGGGCGGTGAGCTGGGAAACGGTGCCGGGGCGCAGCGGGCAGGTCGTCGCCGTCGCCGACTAAGGATCGCCTAAGGCCGTCTCGACAGACTCGGCCCGCCGCGGTCGCGGCCCGAACAAGCCGATCGAGCGCCCTGCCATGTCCGATGCAACGACGAAACAGTCCCTCCTGCGGGCCATCAGCGTCGCCGAGGCACACGGCTTCGGCCTGAACATTCGGGTCGCGCTCGACCCGGCGGGGCGGGCGGTGCTCCTCATCGAGCCTCTCGCCGTCCCGGGCGGTTGCGCCGAGCGCCTGCCCGAGGACGACGGCGTCGAGGAGGCGCGGCCCTGGTGTGCTGTCCCGCCGATATCTGCCATATAGATTCGATCAGATGGTGATGATCGCGCGCTCGCCGGACAGGGCCCATACCGCGCCGTATGGGCCCTGTCCGGCGGGCGGGCGAG
>JANMCC010000330.1:0-8996 GCA_031360885.1 Burkholderiales bacterium
GCCCTACGACATGGAAGTGGGCGCAGGCACCAGCCATACCGCGACCTTCCTGCGCGCGCTCGGGCCCGAGCCGTGGAAGGCGGCCTACGTGCAGCCGAGCCGGCGGCCCAAGGACGGCCGCTACGGCGAGAACCCGAACCGGCTGCAGCACTACTACCAGTACCAGGTGGTGCTCAAGCCCGCGCCGGCCGACATCCTCGACCTCTACCTCGGCTCGCTCGAGGAGCTCGGCTTCGACCTGAAGAAAAACGACGTGCGCTTCGTCGAGGACGACTGGGAGAACCCGACGCTGGGCGCCTGGGGCCTCGGCTGGGAGGTCTGGCTGAACGGCATGGAGGTGACGCAGTTCACCTATTTCCAGCAGGTCGGCGGCATCGAATGCAAGCCGATCACCGGCGAGATCACCTACGGCCTCGAGCGACTGGCGATGTACGTGCAGGGCGTCGACAACGTCTACAAGCTGCAGTGGACCGAGGGCCTCACCTACGCCGACGTGTACCACCAGAACGAGGTCGAGCAGAGCACCTACAACTTCGAGGCGAGCGACGTCGAGTTCCTGCTCGTCGCCTTCGCCGCGCACGAGCGCCAGGCCAAGGCGCTGATGGAGAAGGCGCTCGCCTTGCCGGCGTACGAGCAGGTGCTGAAGGCGGCGCACAGCTTCAACCTGCTCGACGCGCGCGGCGCGATCAGCGTGACCGAACGAGCCGCCTATATCGGCCGGATTCGCAACCTCGCTCGCAGCGTCGCGCAGAGCTACCTCGACAGCCGGGCGCGGCTCGGCTTTCCGATGGCGCCCAGGGCCTGGGCCGACGAGGTCAAGGCCTTGCTCGACAAGCAGAGGCCCGCGGCATGAGCGCAACCCGCGACCTGCTGGTCGAGCTGTTCGTCGAAGAGCTGCCGCCGAAGGCGCTGAAGGCGCTGAGCGAGGCCTTCGCCTCCGAGCTGGCGAGCGGCCTGGTCAAGCGACAGCTCAAGCAGGACGCGGGCGACCGGAACGCCTTCGCCACCCCGCGGCGACTCGCCGCTCACCTGCCCGGCGTTGCCGAGCGTGCCGACGACCGTGCCGACGAGGTGAAGGTGATGCCTGTTTCGGTGGGGCTGCTCGACGGACGCCCCACGCCGGCTCTCCTCAAGAAGCTGGCCTCGCTCGGCACCGACGAATCCGCGGTGGCGACGCTTTCGCGCCGCGTCGATGGCAAGGCCGAGACCCTGTTCCTGAAGCGGACCGTTCGCGGCCGGACACTGGCCGAGGGCCTGCAGGAAGCGCTCGCCGAGGCGCTCGCCCGCCTGCCGATCCCCAAGGTCATGCAATACCAGCTCGCCGACGGCTGGACCACGGTGTCGTTCGTCCGCCCGGCGCATGGCCTGGTGGCGCTGCACGGCGCCGAGGTCGTGCCGGTCACGGCGCTCGGCCTGGAGGCCGGTCGCATCACGCACGGCCACCGCTTCGAAGCGAAGCAGCCGCGCATCGACCTGCGCGACGCCGGCAGCTACGCCGCGCAGCTGCGCGACGAAGGCGCGGTCGTCGCGAGCTTCGCCGAGCGCCGCGAGGAAATCGTGCGCCAGCTCGTTGCCGCCGCCACGGCCGAGGGCCTGGTCGTCCTCGACGACGCCGCCCTGCTCGACGAGGTGACGGCGCTGGTCGAGCGACCGAACGTGCTGGCCTGCGAGTTCGACCACGAGTTCCTCGAGGTCCCGGCCGAATGCCTGGTCCTGACGATGAAGGCGAACCAGAAGTACTTCCCGCTTCTCGATCCGGGCGGCGCGCTGACGAACCGCTTTCTGGTCGTGAGCAACATCGCCCCGGCCGATCCCTCGCGCGTGATCGAAGGCAACGAGCGGGTGGTGCGGCCGCGCCTCGCCGACGCCAAGTTCTTCTTCGACCAGGACCGGCGCAAGACCCTGTTCTCGCGTGTCGCCGAGCTCGATCGCGTCGTCTATCACGGCAAGCTCGGCAGCCAGGGCGAGCGGGGCAAGCGGGTGCAGGCGATCGCCAACGCCCTGGCCGCCGCGTCCGGCGCCGCCGCCGAGCTGGTCGATCAGGCCGACCGCGCCGCCCTGCTCGCCAAGGCCGACCTGCTGACCGACATGGTCGGCGAGTTTCCCGAGCTGCAGGGCACGATGGGCCGCTACTACGCCCTCAACGACGGCGAGGACAGCGAGGTCGCGGTCGCGATCGAGGACCACTACAAGCCGCGCTTCGCCGGCGACGAGCTGCCGCGCAACGCCGCCGGCGCGCTGGTCGCGGTGGCCGACAAGCTGGAGACGCTGGTCGGCCTGTTCGCCATCGACCAGTTGCCCACCGGCGACAAGGACCCGTTCGCGCTGCGCCGCCACGCCCTCGGCGTGCTGCGCATCCTGACCGAGCGGCTGCCGTCGCTGTCGCTCGATCGAGCGATCGACGCCGCGCTGCGGGCGCCGGCCTGGCCGGCCGCCGCGAGCGCCGCGACGGCCGGGCCGAACGGCACCCCGCCGCCCGTGCGCGCTGCCTTGCTCGCCTTCTTCTCCGACCGCCTCGCCGCCTCGCTCGCCGACCGCGGCTACAGCGCGGCCGAGATCGCCGCGGTGCTCGCCGACGACAAGTTCTGGCAGCTCGCCGAGGTCGAGCCGCGCCTCGTCGCCCTGCGCCAGTTCGCCGCGCTGCCCGAGGCGGCGGCGCTGGCGGCAGCCAACAAGCGGGTCGGCAACATCCTGAAGAAGGTGGAGGCGCCGATCGGCGCGACGGTCGAGCCGGCGCTGCTGCGCGAGCCGGCCGAGGTCGCGCTCGACGCGGCGCTGCGCGAGGTCGGGCCGCGCGCCGAAGCCGCCCTCGCGGCGCGCGACTACGCCGCGTCGCTGCGCGCCCTGGCGGCGCTGCGCGCGCCGGTCGACGCATTCTTCGAGTCGGTGATGGTCAACGTCGACGACGCGCCGTTGCGCGCCAACCGCCAGGCCCTGCTCGGCCGGCTGCACGCGGCGATGAACCGCGTCGCCGACCTGTCACGGCTGGCCGGCTGACGGCGGCAGAATCGCGGCGATGAAGCTCGTCATCCTCGACCGCGACGGCACGATCAACGAGGATCGCGACGACTACGTGAAGTCGGCCGACGAGTGGGTCGCGGTGCCCGGCGCGCTCGAGGCGATCGCCCGCCTCAACCACGCCGGCTGGCACACCGTGGTCGCGAGCAACCAGTCGGGCCTGGCCCGGGGCCTGTTCGACATGGCCGCGCTCAACGCCATCCACGCGCGCATGAACCGCGAGCTCGCCGAGGTCGGCGGCAGGATCGACGCGGTCTTCTTCTGCCCGCACGGCCCCGACGACGGCTGCCGCTGCAGGAAGCCGCTGCCCGGCATGTTCGAGACCATCGGCGACCGCTACGGCGTCGAGCTCTCCGAAGCGCACGTCGTCGGCGATTCGCTGCGCGACCTGCAGGCCGCCGCCGCGGTCGGCTGCGTGCCGCACTTCGTGCAGACCGGCAAGGCTTCGCGCCTCGACGCTGCCGAGCTGGCCGCGGTGCACAGCGCGGTGCCGCAGGCGAAGATCCACGCCGACCTCGCCGCCTTCGTGCACGACCTGCTGCACGAGGAGCGCGTCGAGCGCGGCGACTCGGCCGAGCCCGACTCGGTGTTCGGAGCGCTCTGATGGCGCACGCCCTGGCCGCGGTTCGCTCGGCGATCTACTTCCTGTTCCTGGTCGTGACCATCGTGCCCTGGGCGACGGCGGCAGTGATCTATTCGATCTTCGTCCGCGGCGAGCGGCTGTACTGGGTCTGCGCCGGGTGGCTCCGCCTCTCGGTCTGGGGCGCGCGCGTGATCTGCGGCGTCGAGGCGCGGGTGCAGGGCCGCGAGAACCTGCCCGATTCGCCGGTGGTGCTGCTGTCCAAGCACCAGTCGGCCTGGGAAACGCTCGCCTTTCCGTCGCTGATGCCGCACCCCCTTTGCTACGTGTTCAAGCGCGAGCTGCTGTACATCCCGTTCTTCGGCTGGGCGATGGCGCGCATGGACCTGATCCACATCGACCGCAGCAAGCGATCCGAGGCCTGGAACAAGGTCGCCGAGCAGGGCCGCCGCTTCATGGCGCAGGGCAACTGGGTGATCATGTTTCCCGAGGGCACCCGCGCGCCGCGCGGCGGCAAGGGCCAGTACAAGAACGGCGGCACCCGGCTCGCGGTCGAGACCGGCCGGCCGGTGCTGCCGGTGGCCGTGACCTCCGCCCGCTGCTGGCCGAGGAAGAGCTTCGTGCTGCGCCCGGGCATCGTCGACGTCTCGATCGGCAAGGTCATTGCCTCCACCGGCCGCGACGCCGATTCGCTGATGCGCGAGGTCGAAGCCTGGATCGAGAGCGAGATGCACCGCCTCGACCCGGAGGCCTATCGGTGAGCGGACCGATCGCGCGCGGCCTCAGGCGAATCGCCGACGTGCTGCAGCGCGGTCTGTTCGACGCCGAGGAGGAGCGGCTGCCCGAGACCCTGCCGCCGCCGGCGGGCGAGCTCTTGCGCCATCCGCGCGCCAACCGCGAGCTCGTTCTCGAGGGCCGGCGCGTCGCCTTCCTGCTGAAGCGCTCGCGCCGGCGCAGCATCGGCTTCGTCGTCGGCCTCGAGGGGCTGGCGGTGAGCGCGCCGAAGTGGGTGAGCCTGCGCGACATCGACGCCGCGGTGCGCGAGAAGGCCGGCTGGATCCTCGCCAAGCTCGGCGCGCAGCGCGAGCGCTCGCTGCAGAGCGCGGCCGACCGCATCGTCTGGGCCGACGGCGCGGTGCTGCAGTTCCTCGGCGCGCCGGTGCGCGTCACCCTCGGCGCCAGCCCGGGTCTGGCCGCCGGCGAGGTGCTGCTCGAGGACGCGGTCGAGCCCGCGGCGAGCGGGGTCGAGGGGCCGCGCCGCCTGCACGTCGGCCTGGCGCACGGCGCCTCGCCGGAACGGCTGCGCGACACCGTGCAGAGTTGGCTGCAACGCGAGGCGCGCGGCGTGTTCGAGGCGCGCTGCGCGCACTACGCCGAGCGCCTCGGCGTGCGCGTGACGCGACTCTCGCTCTCGTCGGCGAAGACGCGCTGGGGCAGCGCCAACGGCAACGGCGTGATCCGCCTGCACTGGCGGCTGATCCAGCATCCCCTCGCCACCATCGACTACGTCGTCGCCCACGAGCTCGCGCACCTGCGCGAGATGAACCACGGGCCGCGCTTCTGGGCGGTGGTGGGCTCGGTCGTTCCCGACTACCAGGCAGCGCGCGGCCGGCTCGGCAGCGAGCCGCTCGCCCCCTGGGACTGAGCCGGCGACGCGGCGCTCGCGTCGTACGCCGCTACGAGCGCCACCTCGCGCCGCTGCGCGCCGCGCTGGGGCGTTGAGCGCCCGGCCGCCGGCTCAGGCGGCGACCGCGAACCGGTAGACGCCGTCGTCGCCGAGCCGGCGAGCGAGCCGGCCGCGGAACCAGAGCGCGTGCAGGTGGGCGATCGATTCGCCCATCGCGAAGGTCATCTGGTGCAGGTCGAGCGGCCGGCGAAAGATCACCGGCACCAGCTCGAACGCGCTCTGCGGGCCCTTGGCCGCCAGCGCCTCGAGCACGTCGACGAAGCGCGCGTCGTGGTGCTGCTGCAGCTGCTCGATGCGCGTGTGCAGGCCCTTGAACGGCCGCCCGTGCGAGGGCAGCACCAGGGTGTCGGCGGGAATCGAGCGCATCCGCTCGATCGAGTCGAGGTAGAGCCGAAGCGAATCGGCCTCGGGCTCGACGTCGATCACGCTGACGTTGGTGGAGATCCGCGGCAGCACCATGTCGCCGCTGATCAGCACACCGTGGGTCGGGTCGTGCAGCGCCATGTGCTCGGGCGCGTGGCCGAAGCCGGCGTGGCAGGTCCAGAGGCTGCGATGTTCGCTGCTGCCGATCGCCACCTCGCCGCCGTCGAACAGCCGTCGGTAGCTGGCCGGCAGCGCCGGCACCAGGTTCTTGTAGTAGTTGTTGCGCGCGCCGACCTTGTGCACCGCGTCGGGATCCGCGGCCAGGCCGTGCTGCGCCATGAAGGCGGCCGAGAGCGGCCCGCCGAAGCCGGCGCTGGCGCTGCTGGCGAGCCGGGCGACGTTGAAGTCGGTGGCGCTGATCCACAGGCGCACGTTCCAGCGCTCGCACAGCCAGTGGGCGCAGCCGATGTGGTCGGGGTGCATGTGGGTGACGATGACGCGCAGCACCGGCAGGCCGCCGAGCACGCTGGCGAAGATGCTCTCCCAGGCGGCGCGCGTGGCAGGGTCGTCGATGCCGCTGTCGACGATGGTCCAGCCCTGGCGCACGACGCCGTCTTCCTCGGCCTCGTCGCGCAGCAGCCAGAGGTTGATGTGGTCGAGCTGGAACGGCAGGCCCATGCGCAGCCAGTGCACGCCGGGCGCCACCTCGATCGTCTCGCCGCGCTCGGGCAGGGTCTCGCCGAAGGGGTAGGCGAGCTGGCTTTCGAGCGGATTCATTCTGGCTTTCTCACTACAATTTCGCACTTTACGTAAACGTCAACTTCGAGTGTATTCGCGATGCCGGTTGCTGCCGTTCTGCCCCGCCCCGCGCCTCCCGCCGCCGCCGCGCCGACCTTCACGTTCGGCGAGCTGGCGCGCGAGTTCGGCGTCACCTCGCGGGCGATCCGCTTCTACGAAGACTGCGGCCTGCTCGATCCGGCGCGCGCCGGCCGCAACCGCATCTACAGCGCCCGCGACCGGACGCGGCTGCGCCTCACCCTGCGCGGCAAGCGGCTCGGACTGAAGCTCGCCGAGGTGAAGGAGCTGGTCGACATGTACGAGACCCGGCGCGACACCGGGCCGCAGCTGCGGCGCTTTCTCGGCGTGCTGGCGCGGCATCGCGCCCAGCTCGAGCAGCGCCTCGGCGACCTGCAGGCCACCCTCGCCGAAGTGACCGCGCACGAAGAGGAGGCCCGGCGCCTGCTCGGGACCCGAAGCGCGACATGACCACGCAACTCGACGAACTGTTCGAGCGCAACCGCCAGTGGGCCGAGGCGACCGAGCGGCGCTCGCCCGGCTTCTTCACCCGGCTGCTCTCGCAGCAGGCGCCGCAGTACCTGTGGATCGGCTGCGCCGACAGCCGGGTGCCGGCGAACGATCTGGTCGACCTGCTGCCGGGCGAGCTGTTCGTCCATCGCAACGTCGCCAACGTCGTCGCCCACGGCGACCTCAACTGCCTGGCGGTGATCCAGTTCGCCGCCGACGTGCTTCAGGTGCAGCACATCATCGTCGTCGGCCACTCTCGCTGCGGCGGCGTGATCGCCGCGCTCGAGGGCCGCCGCGTCGGTCTCGCCGACAACTGGCTGCGCTACGTGCAGGACGTGCGCGACCGGCACGGCGAGTGGCTCGCCACGGTCGAGCAGGAGCGAAGAGTCGACGCCCTTGGCGAGCTCAACGTGATCGAGCAGGCGCGCCATGCGTGCGAGACCACGGTGGTGCGCGACGCCTGGGCGCGCGGCCAGGAGCTGGTGGTGCACGGCTGGTTCTACGGCCTGCAGAACGGCCTGCTCAAGGACCTGCGCTTCACCGTCACCAGCCTGGAAGACCTCGACGCCACCTACGCGCAGGCCGTGGCCGAGGTCCACCGGCGCTACTCGCCGCAGGCATGAGCGGACGATGAACGCGCCGGCCTTCCCCGCGGCGCTGACCGACGCGCGTGCCTTCGCCATCGCCAAGGCGATGCTCGAAGGCTTCGACCGCCACTACCGTCTCTTCCGCCAGGCGAGCACCGAGGCCAAGGCGCGCTTCGAGGCCGCCGACTGGCACGCCCAGCAGCGCGCCCAGGTGCTGCGCATCGAGTACTACGACAAGCGGGTCGACGAGGCGGCCGAGCGGCTGCAGAACGAGTTCGAGGCCGCCGCGCTGCCGATGGAGGTGTGGCAGCAGGTCAAGCTGCACTACATCGGCCTCCTGATCGACCACTACCAGCCCGAGCTCGCCGAAACCTTCTTCAACTCGGTCACGACCAAGATCCTGCACCGCAGCTACTTCCGCAACGACTTCATCTTCGTGCGGCCGGCGGTCTCCACCGAGTACATCGAGAACAACGAGCCGGCGGCGCTGCCGACCTATCGCGCCTACTACCCGACTGCCGACACTCTCGCCGCGATCTGGCTGCGCATCGTCAACAACTTCCAGCTCGCGCGCGAGTTCGAGGACCTCGAGCGCGACATCGGCTCGGTGATGCGGGCGGTGAGCGAGCAGCTCGGCGAGCTGCGCCTGCGCGCCAACTTCCAGATCCAGGTGCTCTCGTCGCTGTTCTTCCGCAACAAGGGCGCCTACGTCGTCGGCAAGATCATCAACGGCTTCACCGAGACCCCGTTCGCCCTGCCGATCGTGCACACCCAGGGCGGCAAGCTGGCGATCGACGCGGCCCTGTTCGGCGAAGACGACCTGCTGCTCGTGTTCAGCTTCGCCCGCGCCTATTTCATGGTGGCGATGGAGGTGCCTTCGGCCTACGTGCAGTTCCTGCGTTCGCTGATGCCGAGGAAGCCGCGCTCCGAGATCTACAGCGCGATCGGCCTGCAGAAGCAGGGCAAGAACATCTTCTACCGCGACTTCCTGATGCACACCCGGCACTCCTCGGACCGGTTCCGCATCGCTCCCGGCATCAAGGGCATGGTGATGCTGGTGTTCGACCTGCCGAGCTTTCCGTTCGTGTTCAAGGTGATCAAGGATTTCTATCCGGCGCAGAAGGAAACGACGCGCGAGAAGATCAAGGGCAAGTACCTGCTGGTCAAGCAGCACGACCGGGTCGGCCGGATGGCCGACACGCTCGAGTACAGCAACGTCGCCTTCCCGCGCGAGCGCTTCGAGCCCGAGCTGATCGCCGAGCTCGAGGAGTTCTGCCCCAGCCTGATCGAGGAGGACGGCGAGACGCTCGTGATCCGCCACCTCTACATCGAGCGGCGCATGATCCCGCTCAACATCTACCTGCAGGAAGCCACGCCCGAGCAGACCGCGCTGGGGGTGTTCGAGTACGGCAACGCCATCAAGGACCTGGTGCGCGCCAACATCTTCCCGGGCGAC
>JANMCC010000361.1:0-19899 GCA_031360885.1 Burkholderiales bacterium
CCCTGTTCGCCTACAAGGGGCTGTGGCTGACGGTCGTGCTCTACATCCTGTTCGTGGCGATGTCGTTCGTCGGCTGGCGGGCGTGGCGCCTGCTCCTCGCGCCGCGCGCCGGGCCCGCATGAGCCGCGCCTTCGTCGTCGCCCTGCTCGGCGCCGAGAGCACCGGCAAGACCACGCTCGCCGGCGAGCTGGGCCTCACGCTCGCCAACCGCGGCCGGGCGGTCGCGGTGGTCGGCGAAGCGCTGCGCGAGTTCTGCGACTTGCACGGGCGAACGCCGCGGCAGGACGAACAGCCCGGCCTCGCCGACGAGCAGACGCGCCGCATCGCCACCGCCGCGAGCGGCGCGCAAATCGTGATCGCCGACACCACCGCCTTGATGATCGCCGTCTACAGCGACCTCGTGTTCGGCGACACCGGTCTCTACGCCGCCGCCGAGGCGGCGCAGCGGCGTTGCGACCTGACCCTCGTCACCGCCCTCGACCTGCCCTGGCTCGCCGACGGCCTGCAGCGCGACGGCCCGCACGTTCGCGGCCCGGTCGACGAGCGCGTGCGCGCCGCGCTGGCGCGCTCGGGCGTCGCCGACGAGACGATCGCGGGCCGCGGCGCGGCGCGCCTCGTGGCCGCGCTCGCCGCCATCGACCGCGCCGAGGCCGGCCGCGCCTGAAGCTCAGGCCGCGGCGCCGAGCCGCACCAGGACGACGATGAAGATGCCGATCACGAGGTTGATCGCCACCTCCCAGCGGATCGCGCCCAGCGCCGACGCGCCTTCGGGCCAGGCCTGGGCGGCGAGCGCGCGCGCCACGCGCGGGAACAAGGCCAGGCGGACGTGCGCGTAAACGGCGAGCATGACGAGAAAGAGCCCGACCATCGCGTACCAGTCGAGCGGCATGTTGAAGGCGAGCCCGGCGCCCGCCCGGTCGCGCCAGACCAGCGCGATCATGGCCGCGCCGCTCAGGAAGACGACGAGCACCGCCAGGCTGACGATGCGAAAGAAGCGACGCAGCGTGGCATGCATCAGCCGCACCCGCGCCGGCGGCTCGAGCACCTCGTGCGCGGCCGGCCGCAGGCACATCAGCATGAAGAACATGCCGCCGACCCAGGCGACGACGGCGAGCAGGTGAATGGCTTTCAGCAAGGCATAGAGCACGGCTCGTCTCCGATCGGCGCGGCAGAGTTCGCGCATTGTCGTTCGCCGCGGCCGGCCGAATTGTCCCCACCTGCAAACCGAGGTATCGTCGACCGAGCCACCAGCATCGGTGGGCGGAGGCGCATGGAATGACGAAGCTGTGCTCGGTGTGCGGCACCGAAAACAGGGACGAGGCCCAGTTCTGTCGGTCTTGTGGCACGGCCTTCCCGCCGCCCGCTCCGGCATTCGATGAAGAGGCCGAGCTTGCTGCCGGCATCACCTGCGACGAGTGCAACTTCCAGAACAAGCCCGGCGTTCGCTACTGCGCCAACTGCGGCGTGAGCCTGCTCGGCACGGTGATCGTGCCGCGCGGCCGGCCCGCGGCGGCGCCGCCCGACCCGTACGCCGGCACCAGCCCGCCGCCGATCAACTACCCCTCGTACGCGCCGGTGGCGCCGTACCCGCCGCCGCCGGTCGGCGCCTCGAGCTATCCGCCCGTCGCCGGAAGCTCGTACGCCCCGCCCCAGCCCGGCTACGGCGCCCCCTACGACGATCCGCTCGGCGCGACCGGCGGATACGGCGACGCCGCCGCCCTGCCGCCGGCTTCGCAACAGCAGTACCAGGACGACGAACCCCCCCTTGCACCGCCGGCCGCTGCCGTGCCGGTCGCGGCCAAGGCGCCGAATCGCGCGCCCTTGATCCTCGGCGTGGTGCTGGCCGTGCTGGTCGCCGGCGCCGCCGGCGCGTGGTGGTTCATGCGCGCCCCGGGCACGACAGCGCCCCAGGCGGCCGCGTCGGCACCGGTCGCCGCGCCCCCGCCCGTGGTGGCCGAGCCTTCCGCCTCGGCGGTCGAAGCGCCACCCGCCGCGGCCGCGTCGGTGCCCGAGGTCGCGGTCGCGCCGCCGGCGGCCGCCTCGCCGGTCGAGCCGAGCGTGCCGCCCACGCCAACCGCCGCCGTCGCGCCGCCGGCGGTCGAACCGGCCGCGCCTTCGGCCTCCGACCTCGAAGCGCAGCGCATCGCCGCCGAGAAGCGGCGCGAGCGCCTGGCCAGGGAGAAGGCCGACCGCGAAGCCAAGGCCAAGGCGCTCGCCGAGCAGCAACAGCAGCAGGCCGCGGCCGCGGCGCGCGCCGCCGAGCAGGAAGCTGCGCGGCGCCGTGCCGAGGAAGCGCAGCGCGCCCGGGCCACGCCAGTGCCGCAGCCGGTGGCACCGGCGCCGGTGCAGGCGCGCGGCGTCCTCCAGATCTGTGCCGGGCGTGGGCTGATCGCGGAATCGATCTGCCAGTCGCGCGAGTGCGGCAACGCGGAGCACACCAACGAGCCGATCTGCAAGCAGATCAAGGAAAAGGAAGACCGCCGCCGGAACTGAGGCCGAGGGCCGTTGCCAGAGTCGGACCCAGCGGCGAGCCGATACGCCGTACGAGCCGCAATCGCACGAGGAGGAACCCATGTCGTCGAACCCGGCGGAAGCCGCCCCCCTGCCCGCCGGAATCTCGGCCAACGCGTTCTCGAGCCTGTTCGGCGCGATCAACGGGCTGCGCAACCGGCGCGCGCTGATCGCCTTGATGGGCTGCCTGGTCGGCGGCATCCTGGTCGCCGGCCTGCTGTTCCGGATGGGCTCGTTCTTCGCCTTGCTCGGCGCGCTGGTCTGGATCGTCGCCGTCGGCACCGGCGTCAATGCCGCGGGCCTGCTGCACATGGATCACGCGCGCGGCATCTCGCCGCGCAGCACGGTCGATGCACTCGTCTACGGCCTGATGTGCATTCCCAAGCTGATCGCGCTCGGGATCCTGCTGTTCCTGGTCCAGCTCGCGGTCTTCATCGTGATCGCGATCCTGCTTTTCATCTGCAAGATCCCGTTCCTCGGGCCGGTGCTGTTCACCGTCGTCTTTCCGGTCTCGGTGGTCGTGGCGGGCATCACGGTGCTCGGCCTTTTCCTCTGCATGGTGCTGTCGCTGCCCGCGATCTGGCAGGGCGCGACGATCATGCGCGCCCTGGCGCAGACCCTGGCCATCGCCCGCAGCCGCATCGTCGAGGCGATCCTCCTGCTCGTCTTCATCGGGCTGCTCTCGTTCGCCGTGGCGATGATCGTCTTCGGCGTGCTCGGCGCCGGCCTGCTGCCGACCCTCGGCCTCGCGGCCTCCATCGTCAACTTCGGCGGCATCGGCTCGATGCTGGGCGGCATGGGCGGTGGCATGGGGATGGGCGGTCTTGGCGGGTTGGGCGGCATGGACGGCGGCGGTGGCGTCGGCCATGCGATCGCCGGCGGCATCGGCCTGGGCGTGCTCTGGGCGGTCGCGGCCTCGCTCGTGCTGCAGGTCTACCTGCTCGGCCTGTGCCTGGTCTACCTGCGCGTCACCGAAGGGCTGGACCTGAGCGCCACCGAAGCGGCGCTGCGGCAAAAGCTCGACGAGGCGCGCAACCGCGCCAACGAGCTCGGCGAGAAAGCGCGCACCGCGGCGAACCGCGCCGCCGCGCCGCCGCCTCCCCCGCCCGCGCCCGCTGCCGAAGCGACGCAGCCGCCGCCCTACAACCCGGGCGCGACGGCGGCCGGCGGCACCCTGGTCGGGGCCGCGTTCGTCCCGCCCTCGCCTCCGGCCCCCGTTGCGCCGGCGTACACGCCGCCTTCGGCCTACCTGCCCGAAGCGCGGCCCGTGGCCTCGACCGACATCGATCTTTCCTTCGACGACGTCCCGGCGCCGACGCCCTCGAGCCCGCCATCGATGACGCCGGCGTATTCGGCGCCGCCCTACGTGCCTCCGCCGGCGCCACCCGCGGCCGCGCCGGCGCCGCCGGTTGCTTCGACCTGCCCGCAATGCCTGTCGCCGATCACCGCCGAAGACGTGTTCTGCGGCGTCTGCGGCTACCGCGTGAAATGAGCCTTCCCTGCCGGCGCCGCCGGCCATGAAGCAGAGCGACTTCGAGGCCGCGCAGGCGGCGCTGGTCGCGGCCCGACGCGGCGCGCGGGCGATCGCCGAATGCCCGCCCGGCTGGCGGCCGGGCGACCTGGCCGAGGCCTATCGCCTGCAGACGGCGGTCATCGCCGAGCTCGGCGGCGGCGGCGGCTGGAAGGTCGCCGGCATCACCGCAGAGCAGCGCCGCACCCTCGGCGTGCCGCAGCCGATCGCCTCGGCGCTGCCGCTGGCGACGCTGCACGACGCGAGCATCCGGCCGGCAACGCTTCGCTTCGCCGACTTCATCGCGCCCAAGATCGAGTGCGAGATCGCGTTCCAGCTGCGCCGCGACCTGCCGGCACGACCCGACGAGCCGTACTCGCGCGCCGAAGTGGCCGCGGCGGTCGCGACCATGCGCCTGGCGATCGAGATCGTCGATCCGCGCTGGCTCGCGAGCAGCGGCACCCTGGCCGAGATCGCCGACGGCTTCAACAACGGCGCCCTGGTCGCCGGCCCGCGCTTCGACGACTGGCAGGAGATCGCCTTCGCCGAGGTCGACATCGTCCTCACCGCCGCGGCGCCCGTCCCGCCGGCGCGCGAACTGGCGCTCGGCAGCGCTCGCGCGATCCTCGAAGGCGACCCGTTCGCCACGGTCGTGATGCTCGCCAACGCGCAACCCGAGGGCAGCCCCGGCCTGCGCGCCGGCGACATCGTCACCACCGGAAGCTGCACCGGCGCACCGCTCGTTCCCGGGCCGGGGCTCTATCGGGCCGAGTTCAGCGATCTCGGCGCGCTCGAGCTGCGCTTCGAGTAGGCCTCAGCCGATCTTCGTGAGCCCGGCGCGAAAGCGCCTGGCGTTGGCCACGTAGTGCTCGGCGATCCGGCCGAGGCCGGCGATCTGCTCCGGGCTCAGGGTGCGCACCACCACCGCGGGCGAGCCCATGATCATCGAGCCGTCGGGAAAGCTCTTGCCCTCGGTGACGAGCGAGCGCGCGCCGACCAGGCAGCCCTTGCCGATGCGCGCATGGTTGAGGACGACCGCGCCGATGCCGATCAGCGAGCCGTCGCCGATGGTGCAGCCGTGCAGCATGACCAGATGACCGATCGAGACGTCGTCGCCGAGCGTCGTCGGCACGCCCTCGTCGGCATGGATCACGCTGCCGTCCTGCACGTTCGTGCGCCGCCCGATGCTGAGCAGCGCGCTGTCGCCGCGCAGGATCGCGCCGAACCAGACGCTCGCGTCCTCGCCGAGCTCGACGTCGCCGACCACGGTGGCGCTGTCGGCGACCCAGGCGCCGGGTTGCAATCGGGGAACGCGATCTTCGAGACGGTAGATGGCCATCGGCAGATTCTAGAAGGCGGCCCGAGCACGGAAACCCCGCCGCCGTCAAGCCTCGTCGCGCTCGCGCGGGTGGGCAAAAATAAGCGCTCCGCAACCATCCCCGCCATGGCTGCCCCGTCATTCGCCCTGACCAAGATCCAGGCGCCGCGCCCCCGCGCCAGCCTGGTCGCGCGCGAGTCGCTCGAGCAGCGCATGGCCGAAGCAGCGATGGCCAAGCGCCTGGTCCTGCTCGCCGCGCCCGCGGGCTTCGGCAAGACCGCCGCCCTCACCCGGTTGATCTCGCGGCTCGCCGGCGGCGCCGCGGTCGCCTGGGTCGCGGTCGACTCCGACGACGACCCGCTCGGCCTGCTGGCGTGCCTGTGCGCCGCGCTCGAGCCCTTCGACCCGCCGTGGCGCACCGATCCCGAGGCGCTGGTCGCGATGGCCGGCGGCAGCCGCGGCGATCGCCACGCGGTGATCAGCGAGCTGCTCAACACGCTCGCCGCGTGCGAGGTCGAACGCGGCCTGATCGTCGTCGACGATGCGCACCGCATTCGCGATCCGGCGGTGTTCGAGTTTCTCGACCACCTGCTCGAACGCCTGCCGCCGCAATGGGGCGTGGTCCTCTCGACCCGGACCGAGCCGCCGCTCGCGCTGGCGCGCCTGCGCGCGCACGACGAGCTGGCCGAGTTCCGCGAGCGCGACCTGCGCTTCGGCCTGGCCGAGGTGCGCGCCCTGCTGCCGGAGCTGCCGGCGCACATCGACCCGGCTTCCACCAGCCGGCGTCTGCTCGAGCGAACCCAGGGCTGGGCGGTGGGCCTGCGCCTGGCGGTGAACAGCCTGGCCGCGAGCCCGGCCCACGCAGGCGCCGACCGGCGCCAGGCGGGCGTCGCCGACAGCAGCGCCGACCGACACGTGTTCGACTACCTGCTGGCCGAAGTGCTGGGGGCGATGCCGCCGGAGCTGCGCGCCTTTCTCCTGCGCTGCTCGGTGCTGAGCGAGCTGAGCCCGGCGCGCTGCGCGGCGGTCGCCGCCGACGCGCGCGCCGCGCACTGGCTCGACGAGGTCGAGCGGCGGGGCCTCTTCGTCTCGGTCCTCGAGGGGCCCGAGCCGACGCTGCGCCTGCACGACCTGTTCCGCGATTTCCTCCAGGACCGGCTGCGCCGCGAGATGCCCGACGAGCTGCCCGCGCTCTACCGCCGCGCCGCGGCCGGCGAGCCCGACATGCTGCGCCGGACCGGCTACCTGATCCGCTCCGGCGACTGGACCGAGGCCGAGGCCGAGCTCGCCGAGGCCGGCGGCCGGATCATCACCACGGTCGGGCCGGCGCCGGTGCTGCGCCTGCTCGAACAGTTCCCGCCGCCGCTACACGTGCGCTCCGGCCGGCTGGCGCACCTCCGCTGCCTGTGCGCGTGGGCGCGTTGGGACTGGCCGGCCATGCGCGAAGCGGCCGAGCGCGCGCGCCGCGCATTCGAGAGTGCAGGCGACCGCCTGGGAGCGTGGCGTTCCGGGCTGTACGAGGCGATCTCTTCCGCCAGCTTCGGCTTCGACGAAGACGCGCGGCAGCGGGCCGAGCTGCCGCCGCCCGAGCCGCTCGGCGTCGACGATCGTGCCTTCCTGGCGATGACGCGCGCCTACGCGACCTTCGACAGCGGCCGGCTCGACATCCTCGGCCAGCGCTACGGCGAAGTCCTCGACGCGCTCGAGTCGAGCGCCAACGTCCCCCTCTGGTACCACTGCGTGCCGCGCAGCATGCAATGCGGACTGCCCGGCATGAACCCGCCGCTGGCCCGCTTCGCCACCGGTGCGCTGCGGGTGCTGCCCGACATGCCGAGCCCGCTGCGCGCGATCGCGCTCTCGCTGCGCGGCTGGGGCGAGCTCTCGGCCGGCGACATCGGCGCCGCCTCGGCGACCGCGCAGCTCGCCGAATCGGATGCGCGCTGGCTCGGGCCGCCGCCGAATGTGCGCGTCTTTGTCTACGCGCTGCTCTCGATCCTGCATGCGATGCACGGCCGGGCCGCCGAGGCGCGGCAGGCGCTCGAGGAGCTGATGAAGACCTTCGACGATCCCGACGTGGGCTATCGGCCCGGCTCGTTCGTCCACACCTACTACCGCCTGCACCGGGTGCGCATCGCCGACCTGCTCGGCGAGGTGGGGGCGGCGCGCGGCCTCTTCGCCCCCGCGCCCGCCGATCCGGGGCCGCTGAACGAGACGATGCGGCGCGTGCTGGCGACGCACCGCACGGCCTGCGCCGGCCGCCTTGCCGCGCACGAGGGTCGCACCGAGGAGGCGGTCGCCGCGTTCAGCAGCGCCCTCGCCGACGACGACGCGTTGAGCGTCTACGGCCAGTCGGTCGAGATCCAGCTGCGCCTGGCGCTCGCCCTGCTCGATCTCGGCCGCATCGCCGAGGCGGCGGCGGCGGTCGAGCAGGCGCTGGCCGCGACCGCGCGCCAGGGCGAGCCCGGCGGCGCGCTGATGCTCGGCGCCGCGCGCCTGCTCGAGCTCGCCGATCGCGACTGGCAGGGCCGGCTGGCCGCCGCCGCGACCGCGACCTTGCGTGCCTGGGCCGCGCTCCTGCCGCAGGGCGCGCCAACCGTGGCGCGCCCAGCGGGCACCGTGGGCAACGGCAGCGCCGCGCCGGTGGCGGTCGCGGCCGCGGCGCTCAGCCCGCGCGAGCTCGAGGTGCTGCGCCACATCGCCGCCGGCGACAGCAACAAGCTGATCGCCCGCGCGTTCGACCTGAGCCCGCACACGGTCAAGCGCCACGTCGCCAACATCCTCGACAAGCTGATGCTGCAGTCGCGCGGCCAGGCCGCGGCCTGGTACCGCCACCACGGGGTGGCGTAGGCGTTGGCGCAAGCGCGGCGCAGCGGCGATGGCCCGCCGGCGCCGCGCCGATGGCTCCTTCGGGCGATGCTCCGGCGCCCGCCCGCGGGAACACTGCCGGGCATCGCGGCTCATGCCGCATCGCCTGCCCTGGAACCGCCATGACCTCCCCCTTCCTCCCTGCCGCAGCCCCCCCGTCCCGTCCCGCCCTGGCGCGCACCGGCTCGCCGCGCTTCGATCTCTATTCCGGCATCCACAAGGCGATGCGCTCGTTCATGGCCGAGACGCTGGTGCGCGTCGGCCGGATCGACGTCGCCGATGCCGCCGATCGCGACCAGGCGCTGGCTCAGCTCGAGCAGCTGCTCGCCTTCTGCGCCGACCACCTGCGCCACGAGAACACCTTCGTGCACACCGCGATCGAAGCCCGGCAACCGGGCGGCGCGGCGAAGGTCGCCGACGAGCACGTCGAGCACGGCGAGTCGATCGCCGCCCTGCGCGAAGAGGCTGCGGCCCTGCAGGCCGCCCCGGAGTACGCCGCCGCGGCGCTCGCGCTGCGTCTCTATCGCCACCTCTCGCTCTTCGTCGCCGAGAACCTGCAGCACATGCACATCGAGGAAACGGTGCACAACGCCCTGCTCTGGCAGCACTTCAGCGACGCCGAGCTGGCCGAGCTGCACGGCCGGCTGCTCGCCAGCCTCGCGCCCGAAGACAAGCAGACGGCGGCGCGCTGGATGCTGCCCGCCTCGACGCCGGCGGAGCGTTCGGCGATGATCGGCGGCATGAAGGCCGAGCTGCCGCCCGAGGCGCTGCTCGGCGTGATGGTGATGCTGCGCCCACACCTCGATACCGCCGGCTGGGCCAAGCTGGCGAACGCCGCCGGCGTCAGCACGCAGATCGGCGCTTGAGCGCCCACGGGAGACCACTGATGAAAACCTGGATCAAGCGCACGCTCGTCGGCGTCGTCTTGCTCGTCGGCGTCGCCGTCGTCGCGGTGTTCGTGCTGGCGACGCTCGGCGATCGCAAGCTCGCTCGCCGCGTCGAAGTCGCCGTCGCCGGCGTGCCCTTGGCCGCCGACGCCGCCAGCGTCGAGCGCGGCCACTACCTGTTCCGCTCGCGCGGCTGCGGCGACTGCCACGGCCTCGACGGCAGCGGCGGCGTGGTCGTCGAGGACGGCGGCATGCTGATCCGCGCGCCCAACATCACCGCCGGTCCGGGCGGTGCAACCGCCGCCTACACGCCGGCGGACTGGGAGCGGACGATCCGCCACGGCGTCAAGCCGAACGGCCGGCCCGTCATCCTCATGCCGAGCGAGGAATACGCCCGCTATACCGACGCCGACCTCGCGGCCGTGGTCGCCTACGTCCGCCAGCTGCCGCCGAAAAGGGGCGAAGGCGCGACCGTCCGCCTGCCTCTGCCGGTGCGCGTGCTCTATGCCGTCGGCGTGGTCCGGGACGCGGCGGAGAAGATCGACCACAGCCTGCCGCCTTCGCAGCCGGTCGCTGAAGCGGTGACGGCGGCGCACGGCGCCTACGTCGCCAACGGCTGCACCGGCTGCCATCGCGCCGATCTGAGCGGTGGCAAGATCGCCGGCGCGCCGCCCGACTGGCCCGCCGCGGCGCGGCTCGCACCGGGCGAAGGCAGCGTCATGCCGCGCTACAAGGACGCCGAGGCGTTCGCCGCGATGCTGAAGACCGGCAAGCGTCCGGACGGCAGCGCCGTCTCGAAAGTGATGCCGTTCGTCGCCCTGCGCGAAATCAACGACGTCGATGTACGCGCCCTGTACCTGCACCTGACGACGATGCCGGCGCCGCGCTGAGGCGGCGGCCCGATCTGCAGGGCTAGCGGATGGTGCGCGGGGACCGGCTCGGGATCTCGGGCGGCGGAAACCGCTCCTGGAACCGGTCGCGTCCGTACCGGAAGAGGCGGAACAGGGCGTAGCAGCCGGCCAGGAGCAGAGCGAGCTTCCAGGAGCCGTTGAGCAGGCCCTGGACCCAGCGGTTCGGTGCCTCGGCGGCCAGCGGCGTAGGCGCCTCGACCTTCGGCCGCGGCGGCAGGGCCGACAGGTCGGTCACCTCGGGCAGCGTGGCGATGGCGGCCGCGCCAGCGGTTGCGGAGTCGGCCTTGCACGGCGTGTCCTGGAGGGTGATGCCGCCCTTGCCGTCGGGGCAGCGCAGCAACTGCGTCGGCCGCAGGTTCACCGGCGGCGCGACCGCCGTCGGCTCCTCCTCGGTGCCGGGTGGGGCGTTGCGCAGGATGTGGGCCTCGGGCACGGCGCGGATCTGCGCCAGCACCGGCGTGGCGGCGATCAGGGCCAGGGCAACGAGGGCGCGTCTCATGCCCGAAGTGTGCCAAATTGCTCGCGCGCCGCGGACCGCACTTCCCCCAAGTTTCAGGGCTGCGACGACCCGCCGGGCTTCGTCCGCCCCTCTTGCTCTCCGGCCGACGGCACCTGGCCTTCGACCTGGCCGGCAGCGGCCGCAGGCTCGTTCGACATCCTGGCGTGCACCACGCGCTGCGGGAACGGGATCTCCACGCCTCGGGCGCGCAGCGCCTCGAGCACGACGAGGTTGACGTCGGACCTGACGTTGCCCTGCCCGTTCTCCGGGTCGCGGATCCAGAAGTTGACGCTCAGGTCCATGCCGTCGGCCGAGAACGCCGCGAGCTGGACGCTGGGCACCGGATCGTCGACGACGCGCGGCACCGCGGCGACGGCAGCCTCGAGCACGGGCTGAAGCGCGCGCACGTCGGTGCCGTAGGCGACCTGCACGCTCGTCTGCAGCAGCACGCGCGGGTCGGCGAGCGACGAATTCTCGACCCGCGTGGTGATCAGCGTCTCGTTCGGCAGGATCGCCTCGCGCCCGTTGAGCGCGCGGATGACCGTGTAGCGGGTGCGGATGTCGGTGATGCGGCCTTCGAAGTTGTCGACCTTCACCATGTCGCCGATCCGCATGCTCCGCTCGGCGAGGATGACGAAGCCGCTGACATAGTTGGCTGCGATCTTCTGCAGGCCGAAGCCGAGGCCGACGCCGACCGCGCCGCCGAGCACCGAGAGCGCCGTCAGGTCGATGCCGACCGCCGAGAGCGCGAACATCAGGCCGACGAACAGCAGCACCGTTCGCACCAGCGTCGCCGCGATCTTGCGCAGCGAGAGATCGTGGCCGGCGGCGTTGCTGATGAGCCTTCTCTCGAGAACCGCCGAGACCCAGAGCGCGAGCACGAGGACGATGCCGGCGGTGATCGTGCCCTCGACGACGTTGCGCAGCGACATGCGCGTGGCGCCGATCTTCCAGTGCACGTCGTCCATCGCGTCGAGCATCGACGGCAGCACGCCCGTCAGCCAGAGCGCCACCGCGATCCAGGCGAGCCAGGAGATGCTGCGCTCGAGCGTGCGGACCCAGGCCAGCGACGGCAGCGTGCGGCCGAGCACGCGTACGCTGAGGCGAATCAGGACGAGCGAGATCAGGATCGGGATCGCCACCCGGAACACCGCGGGCTTGATCATCGCCTCGAGGCCGACGCGCGCGGCGAACGCGAACGCCAGCGCAAGGACCGGGAACAGCACGCCGTCGATCACCCGCTCGCCGAACAGGATCGAGCCCGGCGACGCGTGTCGGCCCTGCATCAGGCGCACCACCAGCCAGGCGGCGAGAAGGCAGACGACGAGCACGCCGAGCTCGGCGACGGCGCCGCGCTGGGTCAGCGAGATGACGAGCTCGTCGAACTCCTTGAGGTCGAACGCGCGCGCCATCAGCCGGCGCTCCCCGGCACGGCCCGGTGGCTCACGCGGCGGTCAGCACGCGCAGGTGCGCGGCGACACTGCGCGCCAGCGCGCCCAGGTTGTAGCCGCCTTCGAGGCAGGAGACGATCCGGCCCCGGGAATGCTTGACCGCGACCGCCTTGACCCTCTCGGTGATCCAGGTGTAGTCGGCCTCGACCAGGCCGAGCTGGCCGAGCTCGTCCTCGCGGTGCGCGTCGAATCCCGCCGAGAAGAAGATCATCTCCGGCCGGAACGCGTCGAGCCGCTCCATCCAGTTCTCCTCGATCAGGGCGCGAACCTGCGGCCCGCGCGTGTATGGCGGCACCGGCACGTTGATCATGTTCGTGCCCATGGGCACGGCGCCGCTGTTCGGATAGAGCGGGTGCTGGAAGATGCTGACCATGAGCACGCGCTCGTCGCCGGCGATGATGTCCTCGGTGCCGTTGCCGTGGTGGACGTCGAAGTCGACGATCGCCACCCGCTCCAGGCCGCGCACGTCGAGCGCGTGGCGCGCCGCGACCGCGACGTTGTTGAAGAAGCAGAAGCCCATCGCCTGGTCGCGGGTGGCGTGGTGGCCGGGCGGGCGCACCGAGCAGAACGCGTTCTCCACCGCGCCGTCGATCACCGCGTCGGTCGCTGCCACCGCCGCGCCCGCCGCGCGCATCACCGCCGCCCAGGTGCCGGCGCTGGCCACGGTGTCGGCGTCGAGGGCGCGGCGCCGACCGTCGACGGCGATCTGCTCCAGGAGGTCGCGCAGCTCGCCGACGTAGCGGCTCTCGTGCGCCAGGCCGAGATCGTCGATGCTCGCCAGCGGCGCCTCGCGCCGCTCGAGCGTTGCGTCGAGGCCGGTGGCGATGAGGTAGTCGTCGATCGCGTCGAGCCGCTCCGGGCACTCGGGGTGGCCGTCGCCCATGTCGTGGCCGCGGCAATCGGGATGGCTGTAGAAGGCCGTTGTCATTGGGCTGCCGAATCGAACCGGCCAGTCGGAAGCGACCCGGCTGGAGTCATGTTTTCTAGTAAGGTGGCCGGATGAGCCCACCTTCGCGGAACCAGCTGACCGAACTGATCGGCCAGATCGCCACCATTATCGTCGGCAAGCAGGCCCAGATCGAAGACTGCGTCGCCTGCATGCTCGCAGGGGGACACCTGCTGATCGAGGACGTTCCCGGGGTCGGCAAGACGACGCTCGCGCACGCGATCGCGGTCTCGCTCGGCTTGCGCTTCTCGCGCACGCAGTTCACCGCCGACCTGATGCCTTCCGACCTGATCGGCGTCAGCATCTACGAGCGGAGCAAGGAAGCGTTCGTTTTTCACGCCGGCCCGGTGTTCGCTCACGTGCTCCTCGCCGACGAGATCAACCGCGCCGGACCGAAGACGCAGAGCGCGCTGCTCGAGGCGATGGAGGAGCACCAGGTCACGGTCGAAGGCGAGACGCGCCCGCTGCCGGCCCCGTTCTTCGTGATCGCGACGCAGAACCCGACCGACCAGATCGGCACCTATCCGCTGCCCGAGTCGCAGCTCGACCGCTTCCTGATGTGCATCACGCTCGGCTATCCCGACCGCAAGAGCGAGCGCGAGCTGCTCGCCGGCGCCGACCGGCGCGAGGCGATCTCGCGGCTGCGCGCCGTCATGAGCCCGGCCGAGCTGATCGCGGCGCAGCGCGCGGTGCAGGCGGTGCACGCCTCCGACGCGCTGCTCGACTACCTGCAGGCACTGATCCAGGCCACGCGCTCGGGCACCTGGTTCGTCGAGGGCCTGTCGCCACGCGCCGGCATCGCCGTGCTGCGCGCCGCCCGGGCCCGGGCCCTGCTCGGCGGCCGCGACTACGTGGCGCCCGACGACGTCCAGTACGTGCTGCCGCAGACCATCGCCCACCGGCTGGTGCCGGTGGCCGGCGCGGGCCGCGGCCGGCGCGAGCAGGTGCGGGCGATGGTCGAGGCGGTGCCGCTGCCGTGAACGCGGCTGGCGCGGTCAGCGCGCTCAATCCGGCGGCGTTCGCCCGGGCGCGCTTTCGCACCTGGTGGCAGTCGCGCCTGCCGCGCACCGACACGCAGACGCTGACCCAGGGCAACGTCTACATCCTGCCGACGCGGGCCGGCTGGATGTTCGCGCTGACCCTGCTGGTGCTGCTGCTCGCCTCGATCAACTACCAGCTCAACCTCGGCTACGTGCTGACCTTCCTGCTCGCCGGCAGCGGCATCGTCTCGATGCACATCACCCACGGCACGCTGCGCGGCCTGACGCTGCACCTGCGGCCGGTCGCGCCCGCGTTCGCCGGCGACCCGGCGGTGCTCGACATCGTCATGACCAGCCCGGGCAGCGCGCGCTTCGGCATCGGCCTGCGCCTGCTCGACGCGCCTGGCGCGACCCTCGCCTGGACCGACGTCCCTGGCGGCGGCCAGGCGACTGCGCACGTCAGCTTCGTGCCGGCGACGCGCGGCTTCCAGGAGGTGCCCACGCTGAGCGCCGAGACCCGCTTCCCGCTCGGCCTGTTTCGCGCCTGGACGGTGTGGCGGCCGGCCGCTCGCCTGCTCGTCTACCCGCGGCCCGAGGCCAACGCGCCGGCGCCGCCCGCGGCGCGGCCGGTCATCGGCGGCCCGAGCCGCTCGCGCCTCGGCGAGAGCGGCGAGATCGAAGGCGTGCGCGCCTATCGGCGTGGCGACCCGATGAAGCTGGTGGCCTGGAAGAAGGCGGCGCAGGCGCTCGAGACCGGCGCCGAGCTCGTCAGCCGCGACACCAGCGTCTCGGCGCGCCGCGAGCTCTGGCTCGACTGGAGTGCCTGCGCGCCGCTCGCCCCCGAAGACCGACTCTCGCGGCTGACCGCCTGGACGCTGGCCGCCGAGCGCGCCGGCACCGCCTACGGCCTGCGCCTTCCCGGCATCGAGCTGGCGCCCGAAGGCGGCGACACGCAGCGCCGCCACTGCCTCGAAGCGCTCGCGCTCTGGCAGGCATGAACGCGCTCCCGGCGCGGCGCTGGATACCGCACTGGCCGGGGTGGAAGCGCCTGCCGCGCGAAGCGCGCGACACGCTGTTCCTGCTCGCCGTGATCGCCTGGACCGTGCTGCCGCACGCCTCGCACCTGCCGGCCTGGACGATCGCCCTCACCGCCCTCGTGCTGCTCTGGCGCGGCCGCCTGGCGATCGAGAGCGGCGCCTTGCCGAGCAAGTGGGTGCTGCTGAGCGTGCTGACGGCCGCGATCGGCCTCACCTACTGGACCTACGGCGGCCTGCTCGGCAAGGAGCCGGGGGTGACGCTGGCGGTGGCGCTGATGGCGCTGAAGACGCTGGAGCTGCGCGCCCGGCGCGACGCCTTCGTCGTCTTCTTCCTCGGCTTCTTCATCATCCTCACCCACTTCCTGTACTCGCAGTCGCTGCCGGTCGCGGTGGCGATGCTGATCTCGATCTGGGGCCTGCTCACCGCGCTCGTGCTCGCGCACATGCCCGTCGGCCAGCCGAGCCTGCGCCAGGCCAGCGGCCTGGCGGCGCGAACCGCGCTGCTCGGCGCGCCGGTGATGGCGCTGCTGTTCGTGCTGTTCCCGCGCATCGGCCCGCTCTGGGGCGTGCCGCAGGACGGCATCTCGACCACGGGCCTGTCGAACACCATGCGCATGGGCTCGATGACCGAAGTGGCGCGCGACGAGTCGGTGGCGATGCGCATCCGCTTCGAGGGCCGCGCGCCCTCGCCCGCCGAGATGTATTTCCGGGGCCCGGTGCTGACCCGCTTCGACGGCATCGAGTGGCGCCCGCTCGGCCTGCCGTTCGCCCCCGCCGGCGTGCCCGACCGGATGCCGGTGCTCAAGCCCATCGGCAACCCGGTCCGCTACGAGGCGACGCTCGAGCCGCTGCGCGTCGCCTCGGTGCCGCTGCTCGAGGCCACCACCGAGATCGCCCCGGTCGAGGGCTTTCGCATCAGCCGGCGCGAAGACCTGCAGTGGCTCGGCGAGCGGCCGATCTACGAGCGGATCCGGGTGCGCGCCGAGGCCTATCCGCGCTTTGCCCTCAGCGCCGCGCGCCGCTCGGGCGAGATCCAGGAGAGCCTCGAGCTGCCGCCGGGCTTCAACCCGCGCACTCTCGCCTGGACGCGCGCGCTGCGCGCCGAGCCGACGAACCGCAACATCGACGCGACGGCGTTCGCCAACCTGGTGATGAGCCACATCCGCGACGGCGGCTACGACTACACGCTCTCGCCGGGCGAGTATGGAAGGAACGCGGTCGACGAGTTCTGGCTCGACCGCAAGACCGGCTTCTGCGAGCACTTCGCCGCGGCGTTCGTCGTCATCATGCGCGCCGCCGGCTTTCCGGCGCGCGTGGTCACGGGCTACCAGGGCTCCGACACCGAACCGGTCGACGGCTTCTACATCGTTCGCCAGAGCTCGGCCCACGCCTGGGCGGAGTACTGGCAACCGGGAATCGGCTGGGTGCGCGCCGACCCGACCGGTGCGGTCTCGCCCGACCGGATCGGCAGGAGCACGCGCCTCGAGGTGCAGCCGGGCCTGGTGGCCGGCGCGATCGCGGCGATGAGCCCGGAGCTTGTCGCCAGCCTGCGCAACGGCTGGGAGGCGATCAACAACCGCTGGAACCAGTGGGTGCTCAACTACACCCGCGGCCAGCAGCTCGACGTGCTGAAGAACATCGGCTTCACCGCGCCCGACTGGGAAGACCTGGCGCTGCTGCTGATCGGCACCCTCAGCACGCTGGCGCTCGCCGGCGCCGCCTGGGCGTGGCTGGACCGGCACCGCGTCGACCCCTGGGTGCGCCAGCTCGAGCGGCTGAAGCGCGCCCTGCGTTCGCTCGGCATCGCCGCCGCACCGCACGAAGCCCCGCGCACGCTCGCGACGCGGGTGCGCGAGCGCCTCGGCGCCAAGGGCGAGCCGCTCGCGGCCGAGCTCGACGCCCTCGAAGCGCAGCGCTACGGCCGGGTCCGGGCGAGCCGGCCCGATGCGGCGCTGACCCGCCGCTTCACCTCGGAGTCGCGGCGCCTGCGCAGCCTGCTCGCCCGATAATCCGGGCGATGCTCCGTTCCCCTATTCGCCGCAGGCTCGTCATCGGCGGCGCCGCCCTCGCGGCCGTGGCGGCGGCGACCTCGGCCGCCGCGCTGCAGAAGTCGGTCGAGGTCGACCCGAAGCCGCCCGCGCCGAAGAAGAAGGCATCGCCCAGGCAGAAGCCGATCGGCGACGACATCCCCGAGCTCGTCACCTACGGCCGGCGCGGCGACGTGATGGCTTTCGCCGACGGGGTCGCCGAGCGCCGCGGCCTCGACATCGGCTGGGTTCGCGCGGCGCTCGAGCAGTCGCGCTTCGTGCCGAACGTGGCGCGCTTCATCATGCCGCCGCCCGCGGGCACGGCGAAGAACTGGGCGGCGTACCGGTCCCGCTTCGTCGAGCCGATCCGCATCCGCGCCGGCGTCGCGTTCTGGAACGCCAACGAGAAGTGGCTGGCGCTGGCCGAGGAGCTCTACGGCGTCCCGCCGGAGATCGTGGTCGGCATCGTCGGCGTCGAATCGATCTACGGCCGGCAGATGGGCAACTTCCGCGTCATCGACGCGCTCGCCACCCTCGCCTTCGACTTCCCGGTCGGGCGCAAGGACCGGAGCGCGTTCTTCAAGGAGGAGCTCGAGAGCTGGTTCGTGCTCTGCCGAAGCGAAGGCGTCGATCCGGTCGCGTGGAAGGGCAGCTACGCAGGCGCGATCGGCATGGCCCAGTTCATGCCGTCGAGCTTCAACAAGTACGCGGTCGACCTCGACGGCGACGGCCACGTCAACCTGCACGAGAGCGCCGCCGACGTGATCGGCAGCGTGGCGCACTACATGGCCGAGTTCGGCTGGAAGCGCGGGCTGCCGGTGCGCTTCGAGGTGAAGCCACCGACCGATTCGAGCGAACGCGCGGCCTTGCTGGCGCCGGACATCGTGCCGACGTTCAGCGCCGCGGAGATGCAGGCGCGTGGGGCGTGGCTGGCGCCGGAGGCGGCGAGCGTGGACAGCATGCTGGCGCTGGTGGAGCTGCAGAACGGGAGCGCGGCGCCGAGCTACGTGGCCGGGACGAGCAACTTCTACGCTGTGACGCGCTACAACTGGTCGAGCTACTACGCGATGGCGGTGGTGGAGCTGGGGGAGGCGGTGCAGTCGGCACGGGCCCGACCGGGATAACCCGGCGGATCAGCCGGGCACTGGCAGCATGCTGATCACTGGCCGACTGCTCAAGCAGGACGCTCTTTGAGCGGCGTTCCGGCGCCGGCTACGTGTCGCAGCCTGCCGCAACGAGCAGACTCTTCCGCTTCCGTTGCTGCGCAATACCGCGAACTGACAGGTGATGCGACCCGACGCCGGGCCTTTCAACCCGCCTGCTGCAGCTCGCCGCGCAGGGCGACCGGGCCGCGCTCGACCAGATCTACGCCTCGCTCTATCCCGACCTGAAGCGCATCGCCCGCTCGCGGGTGCGCCAGCAGGGGCGCGCCGACGGCCTGGGCACGACGACGCTGCTGCACGAAAGCTTCATCCGCCTGGTGAACGCGTCGGAGCTGCGCCTCGTCGACCGACGCCACTTCTTCGCCTACGCGGCGCGGACCATGCGCAACGTCATCGTCGACAGCGCCCGCGAGCACCTCGCCGAGCGGCGCGGCGGCGGCGCGGCGCACGAGACGCTGGGCGGCGACGCCGCTCTGCAGATCGCCGACACCAGCACCAGCGAGGCGCTGCTCGACCTGGAGAAGATCGACCCCGAGCTCGCCGAGCTCGTGGACATGCGCTATTTCGGCGGCTACAGCGAGACCGAGATCGCCGAGCGGCACGGCATCACCGACCGCACCGTGCGCCGGCGCTGGGACAAGGCGCGCACCTGGCTCTACGTCGCGCTCAACGACAACCCCGCGCCGCCGCCGACGACCGCCTGAAGCCAGCTCTCGATCCAGCCGTGCAGCGTCGCGTCGGCCGGCCAGCCTTCCTTCACCTGCAGGCCCGAGCGCAGCTCCCAGCTCGAGTCGAACCAGCCCGGACCGTCGGGCAAGGGCCGGCTCGTCGCCGCCTTCTTCTCGATCGGCAGCAGCGACAGGGGTTCGGCGACGGCGACTGACATGGGGCGGCTCCTCGGTTGCGAAGGCCGCCAGTCTCCGGTTCCCGACGCTGCCGCACCATCCCGCCGAGGGCCGTTCGGGCACCCCCGCGAGGCGCGCCCTTCAACGGGGGAGAACCGTCTCCTGCTCCGGGATGACGCTCACCGCGACGCCCATGCTCTGCCCGCGCCCGCCGAGGATCACGCCGCGCAGCGGCACGACGTCGGCGAAGTCGGCGCCCCAGGCGAGGGTGATGTAGCGTTGGTCGGCGCGGGTGTCGTTGGTCGGGTCGAGCTCGACCCAGCCGTGCTGCGGCGAGTAGGCGGCGACCCAGGCATGCGAGGCGTCGACGCCGAGCAGGCGGGCCCGGCCGGGCGGCGGATCGGTGCGCAGGTAGCCCGACACGTAGCGCGCCGGCAGCCCCTGGCCGCGCAGGCAGGCGAGCATCACGTGGGCGAAGTCCTGGCAGACGCCACTGCGCAGCTCGAGCACCTCGTCGACCTGGGTCGCGACGGTGGTCGCGCCGGGCTCGAACTCGAAATCGGCGTGGATGCGACGGCGCAGGTGAGTGACGGCATCGAGCCAGTCGCGGCCAGCGGCGAAGCTCGGTGCCGCATAGGCCCGTGCCGCTTCCGACCACGGCACCAGTGCGCTCGGCTGGCTCAGACGTGCCGCCGCGAGGCCGTCCTGCGCCGGCACGCTGCGCACCGAATCGCGAACCGCCTCCCACGGCGCCGGCTCGACGCTGGCGGCGTCCGGCCGCTCCGAGATCTCGACCCGCGAGAACATGCGCACGCGCAGCAGCGGGTGCGGGCCGTAGACCGCGAAGTGGGTGACGCCGTTGCCGAACGAATCGCGCTCCTCGCGCCGCTCGTCGGTGGCGGGCTCGATGCGCAGCTCGTGCGAAAGCACGTGCTGCCACGGCAGCTCG
>JANMCC010000380.1:0-12811 GCA_031360885.1 Burkholderiales bacterium
TGCGGGAACAGCTCGCCGCGGCCGTAGCCGCCGACGGCCACGAGCGAGCTGCCGGCCGGCATGCCCGAGCGCTGCCAGAGGCCGAGCAGGGTCTCGTCGACCTGGCCGGCGAGGGCGCGCACCAGGGTGAGCGCGGCGCGCGCCGTCGGTCGCGCGGCGGCGAAGCGCTCGAGCAGGGCGGCCTTGCCGTCGCGGTAGCGGGCACGGATCTCGGCCAGGCCGGCCGGCGAGGCGACCGCCCCCTCCGCGGCCACCCGAGCCGGATCCACGACCGCGCTCACTGAACAAGCCTTCGTGCTTCGCACTCCGGCGTGATCGCTTGGGAGCGGCCCGGCGCGCTCACTGGCCGGTGACGAAGGCCGGCGGCGGCGGCGAGCCGGCCGAGAGCGTCATCACTTCGTAGCCGCTGTCGGTCACGAGCACGGTGTGCTCCCACTGCGCCGAGAGCGAGCGGTCGCGGGTGACGATGGTCCAGCCGTCGCCGGTCTCGCGGATCTCGCGCTTGCCGGCGTTGATCATCGGCTCGATCGTGAACATCATTCCCGGCTTGAGCTCGTCGAGCGTGCCCGGGCGGCCGTAGTGCAGCACCTGCGGCTCCTCGTGGAAGCGGGCGCCGATGCCGTGGCCGCAGAACTCGCGCACGATCGAGAAGCCGTTCGATTCGGCGAAGGTCTGGATCGCGTTGCCGATGTCGCCGAGATGCGCGCCGGGCTTGACCTTGGCGATGCCCTTCCACATCGCGTCGTAGGTGATCTGGATCAGCCGCTTGGCCGCGATCGAGCCGGTGCCGACGACGAACATCCGGCTGGTGTCGCCATGCCAGCCGTCCTTGATGACGGTGACGTCGATGTTGACGATGTCGCCGCTCTTCAGCGGACGGTCGTTGGGGATGCCGTGGCAGACCTGGTGGTTGATCGAGGTGCAGATCGACTTGGGGTAGGGCGTGTAGCCCGGCGGCGCGTAGTTGAGCGGCGCGGGGACCGCGCCCTGCACGTTCACGATGTGGTCGTGGGCGAGCTTGTCGAGCTGCTCGGTGGTGACGCCGGGCACCACGTGCGGCGTGAGCATGTCCAGCACCTCGGACGCGAGGCGGCCGGCCACGCGCATGCCTTCGACGTCGGCGGCGCTCTTGATCGAAATTGTCATCCTCGAATTATCGCATCGGGGTCATAGAATTGCGGGTTTACACGGGGGCTCCGGCCCGCCGCACCCACCGCCCGAGATGTCCAGCCGCAAGCACCTGCATCACTTCGAGGGCGGCAACGCGCTCTCCGATTTCCGGGCGAGCGCCCTGCTCGAACGCCTGCACGGCGCGGTCGGCCGGGTCGAATCGGTCGGCGCCCGCTACCTGCACGTCGTCTGGAGCGATGCCCCGCTCGCCCGGGCCGACCTCGACCGGGCGGCGGCGCTGCTGCGCTACGGCGAGCCGTTCACCGAAGACGAGCCCGCCGACACCTCCCTGATCGTCGCGCCGCGCCTCGGCACGGTCTCGCCGTGGGCCTCGAAGGCGACCGACATCGCCCGCAACTGCGGCCTCGCGCTGCACCGGGTCGAGCGCGTCACCGAGTTCCGGATCGGACTGAAGCACGGCCTGCTCGGCGGCGTGAAGCCACTCGATGCGGCCGAGCGCGGCGCCGTCGCCGCGCTGCTGCATGACCGCATGACCGAGACCGTACTCGACGACCGCGACCAGGTCGCCCACCTCTTCGACGAGCGGCCCGCGGAGCCGCTGGTGACGGTGGACGTCGGCGACCGCGGCGAGGCGCTGGCCCGCGCCAACCGCAAGTTCGGCCTGGCCCTCTCCGACGACGAACTCGCCTACCTGCACAAGTCGTTCACCGAGCTCGGCCGCGCGCCCACCGACGTCGAGCTGATGATGTTCGCGCAAGCCAACAGCGAGCACTGCCGGCACAAGATATTCAACGCCGACTTCACGATCGACGGCGAGCGCCAGGAGCGCTCGATGTTCGCGATGATCAGGAACACGCATGCGCTGGCGCCGCAGCACACCGTTGTCGCCTACAGCGACAACGCCTCGGTGATGGAGGGCGGCGAGGTCGAGCGCTGGTTGCCCGAGGGCTTCACCAACGCGCCGCCGTACCGCACTCGCAAGGAAGCGGTGCACGTGCTGATGAAGGTCGAGACGCACAACCATCCGACCGCGATCTCGCCCTTCCCGGGCGCCTCGACCGGCGCCGGCGGCGAGATCCGCGACGAGGGCGCGACCGGCCGCGGCTCGAAGCCCAAGGCCGGCCTCACCGGCTTCACGGTCTCGAACCTGCACCTTCCGCATACCGACGAGCCGTGGGAGCGCGACCCCTACGGCAAGCCCGGGCACATCGCCAGCGCGCTGCAGATCATGATCGAGGGGCCGATCGGCGGCGCGGCCTTCAACAACGAGTTCGGCCGGCCCAACCTCAACGGCTACTTCCGCGTCTTCGAGCAAACCGCGGGCGGCCAGCGGCGCGGCTATCACAAGCCGATCATGATCGCCGGAGGCCTCGGCTCGATCGCCGCGACGCAGACGCACAAGATCGAGTTCCCGGCGGGCACTTTGCTCGTGCAGCTCGGCGGGCCGGGCATGCGCATCGGCATGGGTGGCGGCGCGGCGAGCTCGATGGCCGCAGGCGCCAACGCCGCCGAGCTCGATTTCGATTCGGTGCAGCGAGGCAACCCGGAGATCCAGCGTCGCGCCCAGGAAGTGATCAACCATTGCCAGGCGCTCGGCGAGCTGAACCCGATCCTGGCGATCCACGACGTCGGCGCCGGCGGCATCTCGAACGCCTTTCCCGAGCTCGTCGACGGGGCCGGCCGCGGCGCCCGCTTCGACCTGCGCAAGGTGCCGGTCGAGGAGAGCGGCCTCGCGGCCAAGGAGATCTGGTGCAACGAGAGCCAGGAGCGCTACGTGATGGCGGTGGCGCCCGGCTCGCTGCCCACGTTCGCGATGATGTGCGAGCGCGAGCGCTGCCCGTACGCGGTGGTCGGCGTGGCGACCGACGAGCTCGAGCTGGCGGTCGGTGCGATCGAGCCCGCGGCGTCGCCCGCGGCCGATGCAGCGGACGCGAAGGTCATCGACATGCCGATGAACGTGCTCCTCGGCAAGCCGCCGAAAATGCATCGCGACGTGAAGCGGCAAGCCGTTGTCCTGCCCGCGCTCGATCTCGACGACGTCGCCCTGGCGCAGGTCGCGTTCGACGTGCTGCGCCACCCGACGGTCGCCAGCAAGCGCTTCCTGATCACGATCGGCGACCGCACCGTCGGCGGCCTGTCGAGCCGCGACCCGATGGTCGGCCCATGGCAGGTGCCGGTCGCCGATTGCGCGGTGACGCTCGCCGACTACGCCGGCTTTCGCGGCGAGGCGATGGCGATGGGCGAGCGCACGCCGCTCGCCGTCCTCGACGCGCCCGCGGCCGGCCGCATGGCGGTCGGCGAGGCGATCACCAACCTGTTGGCCGCGCCGATCGAGCTCGCGCGCGTCAAGCTGAGCTGCAACTGGATGGCGGCGTGCAGCGACGACCCGGCCGCGCCCGGCGACGACGCCGCGCTCTACGACACGGTGCGGGCAGTCGGCATGGAACTCTGCCCGGCGCTCGGCATCAGCGTGCCGGTCGGCAAGGACAGCCTGTCGATGCGCACCCGCTGGCAAGGCGAAGACGGGCAGCGGAAGCAGGTCACCGCGCCGGTCAGCCTGATCGTCAGCGCGTTCGCCACCCTCGCCGACGTGCGCGCCGCGTCGACGCCGCAACTCCAGTCAGGCGACACCACGCTGCTCCTGGTCGACCTCGGCCAGGGCCGCATGCGCATGGGTGGCTCGATGCTCGCGCAGGTGCTCGGCCAGTTCGGCAGCGAGGTGCCCGACCTCGATGACCCGGCGTTGCTCAAGGCGCTGGTCGAGGCGGTGAACCGCCTGCGCGCCGCGGGCCTGGTGCTCGCGTACCACGACCGCAGCGACGGCGGCCTCTGGGCCGCGGCCTGCGAGATGGCGTTCGCCGGGCATCGCGGCGTGAGCCTGAATGTCGACCTGCTGGTGACCGAGGGCGACGGCATCGCCGACAGCCGCGCGGAGTACGGCGACTCGAAGAACTGGGCCGCGCAGGTGAGCGGCCGGCGCGACGAGCTCACCCTGCGCGCCTTGTTCAACGAGGAGCTCGGCGCCATGATCCAGGTGCCGACGGCGCGCCGCGACGAGGCGCTCCGGATGCTGCGCGAAGCCGGCCTGGGAAAGCACAGTCACGCCGTCGGCAAGACCAACAGCGTCGGCCGCATGGAGGTCTGGCGTGACGCCAAGGCGGTGTTCGCCGCGCCGCTGCGCGAGTTGCACCTGAGCTGGGACGAGGTCAGCTGGCGGATCGGCCGGCTGCGCGACAACCCCGCCTGCGCCGATGCCGAGCACGAGGCCGCGGGTCGCGAGGACGATCCCGGCCTGCACGTCCATCTCGACGGCGCGCAGGCCGCGGGCCTGGCGCCGGTGATCCTCGGCGCCCGGCCGAAGGTCGCGATCCTGCGCGAGCAGGGCGTCAACAGCCACGTCGAGCTCAGCTACGCGATGGACAGTGCAGGCTTCGACACCTACGACGTGCACATGACCGACCTGCAGGCCGGGCGCGCCCGGCTCGACATGTTCTCGGGCTTCGTCGCCTGCGGAGGATTCAGCTACGGCGACACGCTCGGCGCCGGCGAGGGCTGGGCGCGCTCGGTGCTGTTCAACCCGAAGCTCGCGGAGCAGTTCGCCGGCTTCTTCGCCCGGCCCGACGTGTTCGCGCTCGGGGTCTGCAACGGTTGCCAGATGCACGCCGCGCTCGCCGGCATGATTCCCGGCGCCGACGCCTGGCCGCGCTTCACGCGCAACAAGAGCGAGCAGTTCGAGGCCCGGCTCAGCCTGGTCGAGGTGCTGCCCACACCCTCGATCTTCTTCAGCGGCCTCACCGGCAGCCGGATTCCGATCGCAGTGGCGCACGGCGAGGGCTACGCCGACTTCTCGAAGCGCGGCGACCTCACCGAGGTGCATGCGGCGCTGCGCTACGTCGACCACCACGGCGACCCGACCGAAGCCTATCCCGCCAACCCGAACGGCAGCCCGGGCGGCCTGACCGCGGTGACCACCGCCGACGGTCGCTTCACCGCGCTCATGCCGCATCCGGAGCGGGTGTTCCGCAACGTGCAGATGAGCTGGACCTCGGGCAACCGCAGCGAGCGCAGCCCCTGGATGCGGATCTTCGAGAACGCCCGGCGCGTGCTCGGCTAGCGCCGCGCCCTCAAGCGAGCGCTGCAGGCGGCCGAGGCGAGCCGGCCATTGATGGCGCGCACCAGCGCCGGCGAGCTCTCGCCGCCCAGGTGCCACGGCCCGACCCGTGGTCGACGAACATTTCGCCGGCTTCGGCGTCGTGGCCGGCCGCGGAACGTTCGTGGGCGCCGTGGCCGATCGTCATGATCTCCCGGGCCGCTTCCGCGGGCGCCGCATGGCGGATCCTCGGGGCTCGCTGTGCGGGTGCCTCAGGGCGAGGGCAGGCCGAACAGCGCGGCGCCGTTGTCCCAGGCGATGCGCCGCGCGGTCGGTGGCGGCAGGTCGCCGAGCCAGCGCCGGGCCTGCTGCATCAGGGTTTCGTAGTCGTCCCAGCGCGAGTTGACCCAGGTGTCGGAGCCGACCAGGAAGCGCTCGGGCATCTCGAGCATCAGCGCCCGCCAGGCGGGGTTCAGCCGGCCGTCGCCTTCGGTCAGGGCGGGCCGGTAGGACAGCTCGCCGAGCAGGGTGGGGTGCCGGGTGAGCAGGGCCCGCACCCGCTCCACCGCGGCGCCGCCGATCCCGGTGTGGGCCCAGATCAGCCGCGCCTTCGGCGCGTGCGCGAACAGCTTCTCGATCGCCGCGTCGTCGACGTGCGCGAGCACGACCAGGCCGCGCTCCTCGGCGAGCTGCATCAGCCGGCGGGCAGTGGCACCGTCGGCGTTGGCGCTGTCATAGAGATGGAACTCGCCGAGGCCTCGGTAGGGTCCGGCCTCGGTTCCGGCGGCGAGCTCGCGCAGCACCATCTCGACGATGCTCGGATCGGCATGCCAGCCGCTGTAGTCGGCGCGGTTGCGGTACAGGCGCACGAAGGGCACGACGGTGACGCCGGCGCGACGCGTCGCCTCGCGGGCCGCGGCGAGCGCCTTGGTGCCGTCGTTCGGCCGGCTGTTGGCGACGATCGCGCGAACGCCGCTGCGCTGCATGCGGCCGAGCACGTCGGCCAGCGGGTAGCGCTCGGCGGCCTCGTCGTTGTAGTGAAGGTGGGAGTCGAACAAGGGCCCGGCGTAGACCGCCGGGCCGGTGCGTGGCACCAGAGGTTGGGCCCGCGCGAACGCCGCGGGGAACCCGGTGGCGAGCAACGCGGCCCGGGCGACGAACAGGCGTCGCGTCGCCCGGTTCACCGAAGCTCGTCCGGCGTCGCTCGCAGCCATCCGTTCGGCGAGTTCGCCGCCTGGCGGCTACAGCGTGGGTCGGTACTGCTGATGCAGGCTGTCCATGCGCGACACCTGGCCGCCGCTGAAGGTGTTCATGCACGAGTCGTCGGTGTAGTCCATGAAGTTGGTGATCGGGTCCAGCCCGGCCTGGCTCCGCCGCGTGCAGGAGTCGCGGCCGACGGGGCAACCGAACGCCGCCGACTTCTCGGCCGGCGTGTCGCTGACCTGGTCGTTCTGCTTCGTGCAACCGCCCTGGAAGGTGTGATACAGGCCGAGCCAGTGGCCGATCTCGTGCGTCGCCGTGTCGCCTTCGTCGTACGGCACCGCGCCGCCGCCCGGCACCGAGCTGTTGAGGATGACGACGCCGTCCATCTTCGGATTGGCCGCGTAGTCCTGCGGGAAGGTCGCCCAGCCGAGCAGGCCGCCGCCGATGCCGGCCATGTACAGGTTCAGCGTGCCGGGGCCACCGGTACGCAGCGCGTTCTTGGCGGCGCTCTCGGCCGCCGAGCCCGGCGTCATGGTGTACCAGGTGGCATTTGTGGTGCGATTGGTGCTCGCGAGCGTGAAGAAGAACGGCGAGCCGGTGGAGGCGTAGGCCGCGTTCAGGACGCTGATCTGCGCCGAGATCTGCGAGTCGGGAACGTCGCCGTTGGCGATGCCCGTGCCCTTGTTGATCACGTGCACCGCGACCGGAACGTTGACCGACCCGACCGGCCGCTCGGCGACGCCGCGGCCCGTCGAGGCGCGCTCCATCTTCCAGTTCTCGTGGCTCAGGTTGTGCAGGTACTGCTCGAAGTCGGTGACGAGGCGGGTCGAGCAGCGTGCGCCGCTGTCGATGAATTCCTTCTTGTTGGCGAACAGCTTGCCGCGCCAGTTGAATGCGGGTCCGTAGTCGGGATCGGTCTCGCCGATCTGCGAGCGGACGTCGCGCTGGGCGCGCGCGTCTTCTTCCTGATCGGCGTAAGCGGGCGACGTGGCGAGCAGGGTCATGCTCGCCAAAGCTGCAGCCAAGGCAGCGAACTTGTACTTCATGGGGCCTCCGTGGGGGGTGGGCTGCGTGGGTTGCAGCGCCGGCGCGGAGCATGCAATCCGGAGGCCAGCGCCCCATTCCGGGTTAACCCGGCGTCCCCCCTTCTTCGGGTGCGTGCCCCGCTTCGAGGCTTCGGCCGGCGGTCCCGAGCCGTCGCAGGAGCGAAGGCAGCGGATTGGCGATACTCCCGAGCACCGCATCCCAGGTCATCACGAATGTTTGTTCGCGGACTCGGCACCGCCCTCCCTCCCCGCCGCTACACCAAGGCCGAGTGCCTGGCGGCCTTCGAGCGCTCCGACTGGTTCGCGCGCCTCGACTCGCGCTCGCACATGATCGCCCGCCTGGTCCTGCAGCGAGACAACGGCATCGAAGCGCGCCGCCTCGCCCTCGACTCGCTCGACGAGGTCTTCACGATCGATCCCGACACCCTAGACCGGCGCTTTCTCGCCCACGCACCCGCGCTCGCCGCGGACGCCGGCGCGAAGGCGTTGGCCTCGGCCGGGCTCGAGGCGCTCGACATCGACGCCGTCGTCGTCAGCACCTGCACCGGCTACCTCTGCCCCGGCCTCTCGGGCTACGTGGTCGAGCGGCTCGGACTGCGCGCCGACATCCAGGCCTACGACCTCGTCGGCCAGGGCTGTGCCGCCGCCTTGCCCAACCTGCAGCTCGGCCGCTCGCTGCTCGGCGCCGGCGCGGCGGCGAACGTGCTCTCGATCTGGGTCGCGGTCAGCAGCGCCGCGTTGTACCTCGACAACGACCCCGGCGTGCTGATCAGCGCCTGCCTGTTCGGCGACGGCGCCGGCGCGGCCGTGCTCTCGCGGGAGCCCCGGGCCGGCGCCGGACTCCGCAGGGTCGAGTGGCGGGACTCGGCCTCGCTGATCGAGCCGGCGCAGCGCAAGGCGCTGATGTTCGAGCAGCGCGAGGGCATGCTGCGCAACATCCTCACGCGCGAGGTCCCCGCGCTGGCCGCGGAGTACGCCGAGCACGTGCTCGAGACCGTGCTGGTGCGCGCCGGCCTGGTGTCGGCCGACATCGCCGCCTGGATCATGCATGCCGGCGGCCGCGACGTGCTGCTCGCGCTCGAGAAGCGCTTCGAGCTCGGCGACCGCGACGCCTTCCGCTACAGCGCGGCGATGCTGCGCGAGTACGGCAACCTCTCGAGCGCCTTCGTCTATTTCGTGCTCGAGGCGGCGCTCGCCGACGACGCGCCAGGCGGCTGGTGGTGGCTCTCGTCGTTCGGCGCCGGCTTCAGTTGCCACGGCGCGCTGCTGAAGGTCGACTGAGCCGCGGGCCGACGGAAAGCCCATGGCGCAACGAACCTCGACCACCGCGTTCGCGAAGTCCACCCGGCCCGAGATCGGCGGTTCGGTGCAACGCGCCGCGCTGTTCGCGCGCCTCGACGGCGGTCCGGCGCGGACCGTCGCCTGGATCTCGGCGCCGCCCGGCTTCGGCAAGACGACGCTGGCCGCGAGCTACATCGAAGCGCGTGGCCAGCGCTGGGCCTGGTACCAGGTCGACCGCGACGACGAGGACGGCGAGACCTTCTTCCACTACCTCGCCCACGCGATGCGCACGCTGCGCGGCGACGCCGCCGCGCTTCCCGCGTTCGGCCCCGAGCATCGCGCCGACCTCGCCGCCTTCGCCCGAAAGTTCTTCCGTGCCCTGTTCGCGGGACTCGAGGCACCGGCGACGCTGGTGCTCGACAACCTGCAGGCGCTCGCCGCGGACAGTCCCTTGGGCGCGCTCCTCGAGGCCGGCCTGCCCGAGGTCGCGCCGCCCTGCTGCATCGTCGTCACCAGCCGCGCACCGCCGCCGGTGGCGCTGGCGCGCCTGCAGGCGAGCGGTCGCATGGTCTGCCTGGACGCCAACGCGCTCAAGCTCACGACCGGGGAGCTCGGCGAGATGGCGCTGCTGCGCGGCCGGCCGCTGGCCGCCGAGGCGCTGCAGGCGCTGCGGCAGCGCGCCGATGGCTGGGCCGCGGCGCTGGTGCTGATGCTCGAGCATCAGCCGCTGACAGACCCGCGCGACGCCCTTCCTTCGGAGGCGACGCCGCGCGTCGTCTTCGACTACCTGGCGGGCGAGATCTTCGAGCGCTTCGAGCCCGCGGCGCAGCGACTGCTGCTGCAGCTCGCCTGCCTGCCGCGCGTCACGATCGACATCGCCCGCGAACTCTCGGGCGACGAGGGCGCCGGCCGGGTGCTCTTCAATCTCGCGCACAACGACTATTTCGTGCGCGAGCTCGTCGGTCCCGAAGGCCGGGTTTTCCTGTTCCACCCGCTGCTCAAGGAGTTCCTGCTGCAGCGCGCGGCGCGAGACCTGCCGGCCGCGACCAGCCTGGCTGCGCGTCGGCGCGCCGCCCGGCTGCTGCACGACTCGGGCCAGGTCGAGGACGCCGTGGCCCTGCTGGTCGATTGCCGCGACTGGATCGAGGTCGCCGCGATCGTCGCCGAGCAGGCCGAGACTCTGCTCGCACAGGGCCGGCACGCGACGCTCGCCGCCTGGCTCGAGACCCTGCCGCCGCAGTTCACCGAGAGCGCTCTCCTCTTGCAGGCCCACGGCGCCGCGCTCCGGCACTCGAGCCCGCGCGCCGCGCGGCGCAAGCTCGAGGCTGCCTTCGAGGCGTTCGGCCGGGCCGGCGACCCGGCGGGCGCGGCCGGCTGCTGCGTCGGCATCATCGACTCCCTGCTTCGCGAGTTCGACGACCTAGCGGCGATCGACCGCTGGCTGGCCGAGTTCGATCGCCTTTGCGCACCACTGCCGGAGAGCGGAGTGCCGCCTTTGCCGGTGAGGGTCGCGCGCCTGTGGCGCGACCCGGCGCATGCCGACGTGGCGCAGATGCGGCCGATGCGGCACGCCGCCGACGGCGGCGCCGGCGAGATCGTTCGCGCGGCCGCGGCGCTGCTCGTCGGCGAGTTCGCCCGCGCGGAAGCGATCGAGAAGGGCATCGAGGCGGTTGCCGGCGAGCCGCGCATGGCCCTGGCCGCGACCGCCGCGCTGCGCCAGCTCATGCAGGGCGACCCCGCGGGCGCACTCGCGACGGCGCGTGCCGGACTGCAAGCCGGCGTCGCCGAAGCGATCCACGGCCACGACGGGGCCCTGCACCTTCTTTGCGGCGCCGCCTCGCTCGCGCAGGACGATGTCGAGTCGACCCGGCGCGAGCTGCAAGCGCTCGACGCCTTGCCCCTGCGGCGCGGCGACCTCGCCCTGGCCCATGCGCTTCGTGCCGCCCTGGCCGAGGCGGCGGGCGACGCCGACACCGCCCTCGGCGAGATCCGGGCGACGGTGCTGCTCGCGGTGGAGGCTGGCATGCCCTGGCTCGAGGCGCTCGCCCGCATCGTCATGGCGCAACTCCAGCTTGCCGCCGGCGACCGCAACGCGGCCGAGGCGCAATTGCGCGCCGCCGAAGCGCTGGCGCAGCGCCTCGGCAACCCGCTGCTGCGCATGACCGGGTCGCTCGTCATGGCGGCGTGCGCGCTCTCGGCCGCCGACGAGGCCGGCGCCTTTGCGCCGCTGCAGGCGGGTCTCGGCCTCGTTCGTGACCTCGGCATCCGCCACGTGCCCGCCGTCCAGCCGGCGCTGCTCGGCCTGGTGTGCGCCGAGGCGCTTCGCCGCGGCGTTGGCGTCGAGGCGGCGCGCACGCTCATCAACGCCGGCCGCCTGGTTCCACCGGCCGAGGCCTTGCGCCTGCGCCGCTGGCCCTGGTCGTTCGAGGTCGTGACCCTCGGCGGCTTCGGCTTGCGCCGCTCCGGCGAGGCGATCGAGTTCTCGGCCAAGGGCCCGGGCCGGCCGGTCGAACTGCTCAAGGTGCTGATCGCGCTCGGCGGCCAGAACGTCCGCATCGAGCAGCTCGCCGACGCGCTCTGGCCGCGCGTCGACGCCGACTATGCGCACAAGTCGTTCACCGCCACGCTGCACCGGCTGCGCCGCATCGTCGGCACCGACGACGCCGTCAAGCTGCGGGACGGCAGGCTGAGCCTCAATCCGTCGCTGTTCTGGCTGGACACCTGGGCGCTCGAGCCGCTGTTCGCCGCTATCGACGAGGGTCTGCGCGAGCCCGAATCGCGCGCCGCCGACCAGTCCCTGCTCGCCCTGCTCGACGACCTGCTCGCGCTCTACAAGGGTCCGTTCCTTCCCGACGAGGGCGAGCAGCCGGCGTTCGACGCCCGGCGCGAGCAGGTGCGCGAACGCCTGCTGCGCGCCGTGTCGCGGATCGCTCGCCGCTGGGAGGAAAGCGGCCGCGGCGACGCCGCCATCGATTGCTATCTGCGCTGCATCGACGCCGACGAGCAGTACGAGCACCTCTATCGCAACTTGATGCTGTGCTGCCAGCGCCGCGGCGACCCGGTGCAGGCGCTGGCGACCTACGAGCGGCTGCGCACGGTGCTGGCCGCGCGGGTCAAGGGCGCGCCTTCGCTCGAGACCCAGGCGCTCTACGCCAGCCTGCGGGCCTAGCTCGGCCGTCCCGCCGCCGCGTCAGCGCTGCGGGCCGGCGCGAAGCTCCCGCTCGAAGGTGCCGAAGATCTTCTCGATGCCCAGGCCGAGCACGCGTGGCGACACGTACTCGCGGCGCGGCCAGCCCGAGCGCGGCGGCGCGATCTCGCGCAGGCGAACGGTCAGCGAGACTTCGGTGCCCGCCGGCACCTCGACGAAGGTGGCGTTGATCACGACCTCGAGCCCCTGCGGCTCGAACTGCACGAAGCTCGCCACGGCGCCGACGTGCGGCTCGATCAGGCGGCGCAGCAGCGGCAGGTCGACCTCCGAGGCGCGCCGCCATTCGTCTTCGGTCAGCGGCAGCGGCGCCTTCGCGGCGACGGCCAGGTGGCCAAGGGCCACGTCCTGCTGTTCGGTCTTCATGCCGAGCTCGGCCAGGGCGACGCGCATCGAGACGAAGGCATCGGCCCGGCCGAGCCGGTAGACGCGGGCGCCCTTCTCGGCGAGGAGCTTTTCGTACTCGCCCCGGAAGCCTTCATTGACGGCGTTGATCGCGTTGATCTTCTGCTGGTCGCCCGCGCAGCCGGTCAACGCAAGGAGGAGCGCGAGGACGAACGTGCAGCGGGCCGTCATGAGCCGGCCCCCGATGCGGACTCGGCGCCCGGCTTCCAGCCCTGAACGATCTTCTCGGCCTGGCGGACCTCGGCGGGCTGCAGCCGGGCCGCGACCTTCTCCTTCAGGCCCTGCGCGTTCGGATCGCCGTTGCGCGCGGCGATGCCGTACCAGACGTAGGCCTCGAAGTCGCTGCGCTGCCCGCCCGCCCGCGCCTCGCGCGAGCGGCCGAGCAGCGTCTGCGCGCGCGGCACGCCGGCCGCCGCGAGCACCGCCAGATAGGTGGCCGTCACGCCGAGC
>JANMCC010000307.1:0-5952 GCA_031360885.1 Burkholderiales bacterium
CCACCACCTCCACGAGAAGCGCCTGCAGCGCGATCTCCACGCCGCCGTGCGCGCCGCCGGCATCGCCAAGCCGGCCACCGTGCACACCCTGCGCCATTCGTTCGCCACTCACCTGCTGCAGGCCGGCACCGACATCCGCACCGTGCAGCAACTGCTCGGCCACGCCGACGTGAGCACGACCATGATCTACACCCACGTCCTGCAATCGTCCGCGGCCGGCACCGCCAGCCCGCTCGACGCCCTGATGCTGACGACGGCCGCCGACCCGGCGGCCGATGCCGACACCCGTCGCTCCCCACCCGTGCGCGCCCGCGAGCCCGCCTTCCCGTGCTACCACCTCCTCTCCCGCCCTACGCCGAGCTCCACTGCCGCAGCAACTTCAGCTTCCTGACCGGGGCCTCGCACCCCGAGGAGCTGATCGAGCGCGCGGCGGCGCTGGGCTACAGCGCCCTGGCGATCACCGACGAGTGCTCGCTCGCCGGCGTCGTGCGCGCGCACGTCGAGGCGCAGGCGCATCGGCTCCACCTCATCGTCGGCAGCGAGATCCGCCTGACGCTGCCGACGAGCGGCGCGCCGCACGCCCGCCTGGTGCTGCTCGCGCAGACGCGCCGCGGTTACGGCAACCTCTCGCACTGGATCACGGTCGCGCGCCGCCGCGCCGAGAAGGGCCGCTACCTCGCGCACCCCGGCGACGTCGAGGGCAAGGTGCCGAACGCGCCCACGCTCGCCGGCCTGCCCGAGTGCCTGGCCCTGCTCGTGCCTTCGGCCGCGCAGCCGTTCGAGGAGATCTTCGCCCACGCGATGTGGCTGAAGACCTGGTTCCAGGAGCGCGCCGCCATCGCCATCGAGCTGCTGCACCGTCCCGACGACGACGAGCTCCTCGAGCGCGTCGTCCGCGTCGCCGAGCTCACGTCGCTGCGCATCGTCGCCGCCGGCGACGTGCTGATGCACCTGCGTTCGAGAAAGCCGCTGCAGGACACGCTCACCGCCACCCGCATCGGCAAGCCGGTCGCCGAATGCGGCCTCGCCCTCGAGTCCAACGCCGAGCAGCACCTGCGCTCGCGCGGCCGCCTGGCCGCGCTGTACGAGGCCGAGTGGCTGCACAACACGCTGCTGCTCGCCGGCCAGTGCCGCTTCTCCCTCGGCGAGCTGCGCTACGAATACCCGCATGAGATCGTGCCGGCCGGCGAGACGCCGGCCTCCTGGCTGAGGAAGCTCGCCTACGTCGGCGCCGAGCGGCGCTTCGGCGGCAAGGTCGATCGCGCGACCGGCCGGCCGCTGCTCGAGAAGCACCGGCCGCAGATCGAGAGCGAGCTCGAGGTCATCGCCATCCTGAAGTACGAGGCCTACTTCCTCACCGTCGCCGACATCGTGCGCTGGGCGCGCGAGCAGAAGATCCTCTGCCAGGGCCGCGGCAGCGCCGCCAACTCCATCGTCTGCTATTGCCTCGGCGTCACCGAGGTCGACCCCGAGCGCGCGACGCTGCTGTTCGGCCGCTTCATCAGCGTCGAGCGCAACGAGGCGCCCGACATCGACATCGACTTCGAGCACCAGCGCCGCGAGGAGGTCATCCAGTACATCTACGGCAAGTACGGCCGGCACCGCGCCGCGCTCACCGCGGTGGTCATCAGCTACCGGCCGCGCTCGGCGCTGCGCGACGCCGGCCGGGCCCTCGGCATCGACCTGCAGCGCATCGATGCGGTCTCGAAAAGCCAGCACTGGTTCGACGGCCGCGGCATCGCGCCCGAGCGGCTGCGCGAGAACGGCTTCGATCCCGAAGCGCCGGTGGTGCGCCTGTGGATGGAGCTCACCGCGCAGATGATCGGCTTTCCGCGCCACCTCTCGCAGCACCCCGGCGGCTTCGTCATCGCCAGCGGCCGCATGGCCGAGCTCGTGCCGGTCGAGAACGCGAGCATGAAGGACCGCAGCGTCATCCAGTGGGACAAGGACGACCTCGACGCGCTCGGCCTGCTCAAGGTCGACATCCTCGCCATCGGCATGCTGAGCGCCATCCGACGCTCGCTCGCCTACATCGGCGCCAAGCTCGGCAGGAAGACGTTCGAGATGACCGACGTGCCCGACGACGACGTGCCCACCTACGACATGATCTGCCGCGCCGACACCGTGGGCGTGTTCCAGATCGAGAGCCGGGCGCAGATGAGCATGCTGCCGCGCCTTCGGCCGCGCAAGTACTACGACCTGGTGGTCGAGGTCGCGATCGTCCGCCCCGGGCCGATCCAGGGCGGCATGGTCCATCCCTACCTGAACAACCGCAACCGGCCGATGAGCGAGATCGACTGCCCGCCCGAGCTGCTGCCGGCGCTCGAGCGCACGAAGGGCGTGCCGATCTTCCAGGAGCAGGTGATGCAGATCGCCATGCTCGCCGCCGACTTCACTCCCGGCGAGGCCGATGCCCTGCGCCGCGCCATGGCGGCGTGGAAGCGGCGCGGCGGCCTCTCGCCGTTCCACCAGCGGCTGGTCGGCCGCATGGTCGAGAAGGGCTACGAGCTCGAGTACGCCGAGCGCATCTTCAAGCAGATCCAGGGCTTCGGCGAATACGGCTTCCCGGAGAGCCACGCCGCCGGCTTCGCCCTGCTCGCCTACGTCTCGAGCTGGATCAAGCGCCACCATCCCGACGCCTTCCTCTGCGGCCTGCTCAACGCCTGGCCGATGGGCTTCTACGCCCCGGCGCAGCTCGTGCGCGACGCGCGCGAGCACGGCGTCGAGGTGCGCGAGGTCGACGTCGGGGTGAGCGGCTGGGAGAGCGTGCTGGAAGGAGAAGGGGAGACGAGGGGGAGCGGACGGGACGTGCTCCCTCTCCCGCCTGCGGGAGAGGGCGGGGGTGAGGGCCTCCCGCTGCGTGCCGTGAGGCTAGGCCTCAACCGCATCACCGGCCTCGCCGAAGACGTCGCCGCACGCATCGTCGCCGCCCGCGCCGAGGCGCCGTTCGCCGGCGTCGAGGACCTGGCCCGGCGCGCCCGCCTCGACGCCAAGGCGATGGCCCAGCTCGCCGGCGCCGATGCGCTGCAGGCGCTCACCGGCCACCGCCACCAGGCCGCGTGGGCGGTCGCCGGCATCGACACCCGGCCGACCGAGATGCTGCGCGCGACGCGCACCGACGAGGCGGCGATCGTGCTCGCCGCGCCGAGCGCGGCCGAGACCACGCTCGCCGACTACCGCGCGCTCGGCCTCAGCCTGAAGCGCCATCCGCTGTCCCTGCTGCGCGGCCAGCTCGCCGAGTTCAGGATCGAGACGGCCGAGCGGCTGCGCCAGTTTCCGCACGGCCGGCTGGCGCGGGCGAGCGGCCTGGTCACGCACCGGCAGCGCCCGGAAACGGCCAAGGGCACGGTCTTCGTCACCCTCGAAGACGAGACCGGCGCGGTGAACGTCATCGTCTGGCCACGGATCGCCGAGCAGCAAAGGAAGCCCTTGCTCGGGGCGACCCTGCTCACCGTCTACGGCCAGTGGCAGCGCCAGGGCGAGGGCGACGGCGCGGTGATGCACCTGCTGGCGGCGCGGATGATCGACCACACGCCGCTGCTGCAGGGCCTGGTGAGCCGCAGCCGCGACTTCCGCTAGACCGCCGGCCGCGACCCTCCCGTTTCGCGCCGCGAACGGCGCGCGGCCTCCGGCAGAATCGGCGCTCGATGATGAGCACCCAGATCGTCACGCCGGAGCTGCGCGACTGGATCGTCGCCCAGGCGGCGGCCGGGCACTCGAGCGCGGTCGTCGTCGAGGCGATGAAGGCCAGCGGCTGGGAGGAGCAGGTCGCCCGGGCGGCGCTCGAGACCACGCTGGCCGAGCAGGAAAGGCGGCTGGCGGCGGCCGAGGAGTCGCCCCCCGCCCGGCCGATGCCCGGCCGGCGCATCACCGCCGCGCTGCCGCGCCTGCCGGCCGGCGACCGCGAGGTCGCGGTGCTGATGGCGATGACCCGGCCGCGGGTGGTCGTGTTCGGCGACCTGCTCTCGGCCGAAGAGTGCGCCGAGCTGATCGCCCTGGCCCGCACCCGGCTGGCCCGCTCCGAGACGGTCGAGACCCAGACCGGCGCGAGCGAGGTCAACGACGCGCGCACCAGCGACGGCATGTTCTTCCTGCCGGCCGAGTTTCCTGTCTGCGCCCGGCTCGAGGCGCGCATCGCCCGCCTGCTCGACTGGCCGCTGGAGAACGGCGAGGGCCTGCAGATCCTGCGCTACCGGCCGGGGGCCGAATACAAGCCGCACTACGACTACTTCGACCCGGCCGAGGCCGGCACGACGGCCATCCTGAAACGCGGCGGCCAGCGCCTGGCCTCGCTCGTCTGCTACCTGAACAGCCCCGAAGGCGGCGGCGCGTCCACCTTTCCCGAAGCCGGGCTGGAGGTCGCCCCGGTCCGCGGCAACGCCGTCTTCTTCAGCTACGACCGGCCCCACCCTTGCACCCGCACCCTGCACGGCGGCGCCCCGGTCACGGCCGGGGAGAAGTGGGTCGCCACCAAATGGATGCGGGAAGGGCGCTTCGAATAAAGACCCTGTGGGCGTGTCAACCGATCGGCGTCCGCCGCGTTGTCTCGCGGGCAATCGCTCATCCATCCCCCATAAATCCCACGGAGTTTCCCGCATGAAGACCCTCATCGTCGCCGTCATCGCTTCCGCCTTCAGCCTCGGCGCCATGGCCGCCAGCCACATGGAAAAGGGTGCCTCGGCACCCATGGCCAAGCCCGCCGCCGCCCCGATGGCCAAGCCCGCCGCCGCCCCCATGGCCGCCAAGCCGGCTTCGGCGCCCGCCAAGGCCAAGAAGCACAAGAAGGCCGCTTCGGCAGCCTGATTCGGCTTTCGCCAGCGAAAAGCCCGGCTTCGGCCGGGCTTTTTCTTTGCCGCGGCGAAGCGCGGTGCGTTCGCCGCTCGTCGGCGGGTGCCGGGCGGATCAGCCTCGCCGCTGTACTCCGACAGGGCGGACGGCGGGGCGAGGTCCCGCCCCCGCGAGCTCGCCGGCCTGCGAGGCGCCGAAGCCGAACGGGCGGGCGCGATCGATCCGCTGCTTCTTGCGGTCTTCCCAGCTCTGCGGGCCTTCGAGCGCCCAGTTGGCGACGCAGCCCTCGATCTCGCTGCGCTCCAGGCGGCGGTAGGCGCGCGCCGGCGAGTTGACCGGCCAGGCGCCCAGGCGCAGCCGCCAGGGCAGGGTGGCGCTCGCCGCCGACACCCAGTAGATGCATTCCTTGGCCTGCCAGAACGCGTGGCGCTCGAAGTTCACGCGGCCGGCAAAGCCGGTCTCGGCCTCGAACAGGGCGTAGCCGTCGTCGAGCTCGACCACGCTCACGCCGATGTCGCCGGGCGAGTCGCCGTGGCCGCGGTACACGAGGTAGACGCACTCGATGCGGGTCGCCGCGAACCGGTCGAACTCGACCTCGTCGCGGTAGACGACGATGTCCTGCTGCTGCCAGAGGGTTCGCCAGGTGGTTTTCATCGCCGGTCGGGCCGCTTCGCCGAGAAAGGGAAGCCGGACCATAGCGCCGACCGGGCCGCGAAACTGTGACGAGGCGAAACGGGCCTAGCGGGGGGGCAGGTTCTCGATCTCGACCGGCTCGATCGCATCGGCCGGCACGAAGCCGAAGATCCGGCCGTAGAACGCCAGCTCCGCCTCGAGCGCGCGGCGGATGTGCCTGGCCTGGCGAAAGCCGTGCTGCTCGCCCGGGAACAGCAGGTAGGCGACCGGCAGCCCCTTGGCGCGGACCGCGGCGAACATCGCCTCGGCCTGGTTGGGCGGCACGGCCAGGTCTTCGGCGCCCTGGAACAGGATCAGCGCGCTCGACAGCCGCTCGGTGAAGTTCACCGGCGAGCGCTCGCGGTACAGGTCGGCGCGGGCCGGATACGGGCCGACCAGCGAGTCGAGATAGCGCGACTCGAACTTGTGCGTGTCGCGGGCCAGCGCCTCGAGGTCGCCGATGCCGTAGTGGCTGGCGCCGGCCTGGAAGAC
>JANMCC010000059.1:0-4851 GCA_031360885.1 Burkholderiales bacterium
GCCTTGTCGGCGTATTCGAGGTGCAGGTACTCGGCCGGCTCTTCCTCGGCGCCGCCAAGGGCGATCGTCCTGAGCCCCACGTAGCGGCCGATGCCGTGGTTGACGTGAACCACCGGGTCACCGACCTTCAGCTCGGAGAGATCCTTGATCAGCGCATTGACGTCGCTGGTTGGCTCCTGGCGGCGCCGCCGGCGCGCGCCCGGCGTGGTCGCGAACAGCTCGGTCTCGGTGACGAACTCGAGCGTCGCCGCGTCGCCCTCCGCGCGGTGCCAGGCGAAGCCCTGGGCGAGCGGGGCGACCGCGATCGCGAAGTGCTCGCTGCCGGCGTCGAAGGCGGCGAGCGAGGCCACCGCCGGCGGCTCGATCCGGCTGTCGCGCAGCAGCTCGAGCAGGCTTTCGCGCCGGCCTTCGCTCTCGGCCACGATCAGGACGCGGTGCGGCGTCGCCGCCACGTGATCCTGCAGCCGGCGCAGCGGCTCGGGCGCGCCGCGGTCGACGCTCAGGTCGGGCAGCGGCCTGGCCCAGCTCACGCCGGAGTCGGCGCCGCGCACGGCGAGCTGCGCATGCTGGTTGCAGCGGCCGAAAAAGTCTTCGGGCTTGAGGAACAGCAGCTCGGGCGCGAGCAGCGGCCGCTCCGGGTCGTGCTGCAGGAAGCGGTGCCGCTCGCGGGTGTCGGTCCAGAAGCGCTGCAGCGCGGCGTCGACCTCGCCGTGCAGCGCCAGCGTCGCCGTCGCGCCGAGGTAGTCGAAGACGGTCGCGGTCTCGTCGAAGAAGAGCGGCAGGAAGTATTCGATGCCAGCGGTGGCCAGGCCGGCGCCCACGTCCTTGTAGAGCCGCGCCTTGGTCGGGTCGCCCTCCATGCGCTCGCGCCACCGGGAGCGGAACGCCCCGCGCGCCGCCTCGTCCATCGGGAACTCGCGGCCCGGCAGCAGCCGGACTTCGGGCACGGGGTAGAGGCTGCGCTGGCTGTCGGGGTCGAAGGTGCGGATCGAGTCGATCTCGTCGCCGAACAGGTCGACGCGGTAGGGCACGGGCGAGCCCATCGGGAACAGGTCGATCAGCCCGCCCCGCACCGCGTACTCGCCGGGCGAGACGACCTGGCTCACGTGGGTGTAGCCGGCGAGCGTGAGCTGGACCTTGAGCGCCGCCTCGTCGAGGCGCTGCTTCTGCCGGAACTCGAAGGTGTAGGCGGCGAGAAAGCTCGGCGGCGCCAGGCGCACCAGCGCCGTCGTTGCCGGCATCAGCACGACGTCGACCTCGCCCCGGCCGATCTTCCAGAGCGTCGCCAGGCGCTCCGAGATCAGGTCCTGGTGCGGCGAGAAGGTGTCGTAGGGCAGCGTCTCCCAGTCCGGGAAGACGGCGATGCGCAATTCGGGCTCGAAGAAGCCGATCTCCTCCGCCAGCCGGCCGGCGTCGGCCGGGTCGGCGGTGAAGAGGGCGGTCGTCGTCTTGGCGGCGGCGCGCTGCCGGGCCGCGAAGCGGGCGAGGAGCAGGGCGTCGGCGGAGCCGGTCGGGCGGGGCAGGGCGAAGCGCTTGCCGGGGGCGATGTCAGGAAGCTGCATGAAGGCGCCGAATGCGGCGCGGGCGACAAAGGGCGCATTTTACGGACCCGCACCCCGCTTATGCTTGCGGGCCCCGCCGGTCACCGAAGCCCGATGCCGCCCGCTCCTCCGCCCGCCCTTCGCTGTTTCGCCCTCGTGCCCTGCGCCGGCTCGGGCACCCGCGCCGGCGCCCCGGTGCCCAAGCAGTACGTCGAGATCGATGGCGCGCCCATGGTCGCGCACACGCTGGCGGCGCTCGCCGCGGTCGCGCGGATCAAGCTCATCCTCGTCGCCCTTGCGCCGGGCGACGAGGAGTTCGAGCGCAGCGTCGACCTGCCCGCCGGCAAGCGCTTCAAGGTCGCGCGTTGCGGCGGCGCCTCGCGCGCCGAGACGGTGGCGGCCGGCCTGGCCCAGCTGCTGAAGATCGGTGCCCGCGCCGACGACTGGGTGCTGGTGCACGACGCGGCCCGCTGCCTGGTTCGGCCCGAGTGGATCGACCGGCTGATCGACGTCTGCGCCGACGATCCGGTCGGCGGCCTGCTGGCGATGCCGGTCGCCGATACGCTGAAGCGAGAGAGCACGGGCAGGGTGCTGGCGACGCTGCCGCGCGACGGCATCTGGCAGGCGCAGACGCCGCAGATGTTTCGTCTCGGCCTGCTCGCCGACGCGCTCGACAACGCCGGCGCGAACGCGACCGACGAGGCGAGCGCGATCGAATGGCAGGGCCTCTCGCCGCGCCTGGTGCCCGGCTCGTCGGAGAACTTCAAGATCACCCAGCCCGAAGACTTCGCCCTCGCCGAAGCGGTGCTGCGTTCCCGGCGCAAGGAGCTGGCATGAAGCCCCGCGGCCCGACCTGGCGGGTCGGCGAAGGCTGGGACACGCATGCCCTGGTCACCGGCAGGAAGCTGATGCTCGGCGGCGTCGAGATCGCGCACACGCACGGTCTCGCCGGCCACTCCGATGCCGACGCCCTCTGCCACGCGGTCACCGATGCCCTCTTCGGCGCCGCCGCGCTCGGCGACATCGGCCACCACTTCCCCGACACCGACGCGCAGTACCGCGGCGCCGATTCGCTCGCCCTGCTCTCCGAGGCGGCGCGCCGCGTCAAGGGCGCGGGCTGGCAGATCGGCAACGTCGACGCGACCGTGATCGCCCAGGCGCCCAAGCTCGCGCCGCACATCGCCGCCATGCGCCAGCGCATTGCCGGCGCGCTCGGCTTGGGCGTAGATCAGGTCAGCGTCAAGGCGAAGACGGCCGAGGGCATGGGGCCGGTCGGCCGCGGCGAGTCGATGGAAGCTCGCGCCGTCTGCATGCTGTTCCGCAACTAACCAGGACGCCGGAGGCGTCCGCCCCTCCCTCTCGGAGGGAGGGGTTGGGGAGGGAGCAATCCTGTGCCGAAGGCTGAGCGGCAGAGCCGCTCAGCCTTTCTTCAACCGCACGTGGGCGAGCAGCCCGCCTTCGGTGGCGTTGGCGAGCTCGAACGCCCCGCCCATCCGCTGCACCGCCTTCTCGACGATCGCCAGGCCGAGGCCGGCGCCGGTTGCCGCCGTACGCGCCGCGTCGCCGCGGAAGAACGGCGTGGTGAGCTGGTCGAGCTTCTTCGGGTCGACGCCCTGGCCGTAGTCGCGCACGGTGATGATCACCCAGAGGCCCGTGCGGGCGTAGCTCACCACCACCCGGGCGATGCCTGTGTCGGTGGAGCGGCCGTAGCGGCGGGCGTTCTCGAACAGGTTCTGGAACACGCGCCCGAGCTCCACGTCGTCGGCGAGCACCAGGGTGTCGATCGCCACCTTCGAGCTGATGCGGATCTGGCTGGTGTCGCGGAACGCCGCCGCCTCGCGCTCGACGATCGCCGCCACGTTCACCGGCACCAGCCGCACCTCGCCCGGCCGGGCGTAGTCCATGAACTTGTCGATGATCGCGTCGAGCTGGTCGATGTCCATCGCCATGTTCGCCTTGGCCTCCTCGTCCTTGACGCTCATCTCCGCCTCGAGGCGCAGGCGCGAGAGGGGCGTGCGCAGGTCGTGCGAGATGCCGGCGAGCATGACCGCGCGGTCCTGCTCCACCTTGGCGAGCTCGCGCGCCATCCGGTTGAAGCCCATGTTCACCTGGCGGATCTCGCTCGTCATCGTCGTCTCGTCGAGGCGCGAGTCGTACTCGCCTTCACGAATGCGGCTGGCGGCGAACGAGAGGTCCTTGAGCGGCCGGTTGATGAGGCGGGCGATGCCGGCCGAGCCGAGCACGGTGGCGAGCAGGGCGATCGAGACCCAGAGCATGATCGTGCTCGTCGACATCGGCCCGACCCGCGTCGGGTCGACCTTGAGCCAGTAGTTGTCGCGGGCGATCGAGAAGCCGACCCAGAGCCCAGGCGTGCCGTTCATCGCACTGGCGACGATCGTGTCGCCGCCGAGCTGGTCGCGCAGCTCGCGCTCGATCACGCGCTGAAAGCGGTCGATCTCGAACGGGTCCCACTTGTCGGTCGGCTCGCGCGGCGTAATCTTCACCGATTCGAGCGTCGACACGCTCTTGATGATGGCGATGCGGTTGATGCCGTCGGTGGCGAGCAGGGCCGAGCGGGTGAGGTTCACCAGGCTGGCGATCTGCTGCGCCGCCTGCACCGCGCGGGGCTCGAACTCGAGCGCGCGGAAGGTCTGCACCCAGGCGAACACGCCGCCGGCGAGCAGCAGCGCAAGCAGGAAGAAGGTACGCCAGAACAGGCTCAGCGCGACGAACTTCTTCGCCGGGCGCGCCTTGGGCGGACTCAGTCGCTCGGAAAGAGGGGTCCGGGATCCGGGTCGCTTGGAGCGGGTCGCCACGGGTCAGGTCGAGGCAAGCCCTATGCCGACCCGTCCGGCACGAACACGTAGCCGACGCCCCAGACCGTCTGGATGTAGCGCGGCTGGGTCGGGTCGGGCTCGATCATCTTTCTCAGGCGCGAGATCTGCACGTCGAGGCTGCGGTCGAAGGGCTCGAACTCGCGGCCGCGCGCGAGCTGCGCCAGCTTGTCGCGCGAGAGCGGCTGGCGCGGATGGCGCACCAGCGCCTTCAGCATCGAGAACTCGCCGGTGGTGAGCGCGATCTGCTCGCCGTCCTTGGTGAGGCGGCGCAGTGCCAGGTCGAACTCGAACGGGCCGAAGGTCACGGTCTGCGCGTCGAGCGCCGGCGCGCCCGGCGCCTCGAGGGTCGGCCGGCGACGCAGCACCGCATGGATGCGGGCGAGCAGCTCGCGCGGGTTGAACGGCTTGGGCAGGTAGTCGTCGGCGCCGACCTCGAGGCCGACGATCCGGTCGACGTCCTCGACCTTGGCGGT
>JANMCC010000065.1:0-7364 GCA_031360885.1 Burkholderiales bacterium
CATACCGGCACGGCGACGATCGGCTTGCCATCATCGAACAGGCGCACCGTGTCGAACGCCTGGAAGCCCCAGTTCAGGAGCTTCTGGCTCTCGCCGGCGCGCGCCTCCATCGAGGTGGTGTTCAGCACCACGGTCAGGATCCGCCGCCGGCCGGCGGCGCCGGCGGCGGCGCGGGTCGGGGCGTCGCGCGGCGCCGTGGGGAGGAGGCAGGAGCCGGCGGCCTCGGTGAAGCCGGTCTTCATGCCGTCGACGGTCGGGTCGCGGCGCAGCAACAGGTTACGGTTCGGCTGGGTGATGTGGTTGTAGCGGTACTCCTTCATCGAGTAGTACGGGAAGTACTCGGGGAAGTCGCGAATGATGTGCGTCGCGATCGCGGCGATGTCGCGCGCGGTGCTGCGGTGGCCGGCCTCGGTCAGGCCGGCGACGTTCTTGAACGACGTGTTCTTCAGGCCCCAGGCCTGGGCTTGCCGGTTCATCATGCCGACGAACACGTCCAGGCTGCCGCCCACGCCCTCGGCCAGCGCCACCGCAGCATCGTTGCCGCTCTGCACGATCAGGCCGCGCAGCAGCTCGTCGACCTTGGGCCGCATGGTGGTGTCGATGAACATCAGCGAGCCGCCGCCCTTGCGCTCGGACCAGGCCCGCATCGAGACCGGCAGCTCCTGCTCGAGCGTCAGCTTCTTCTCGCGCAGCGCCTGGAAGACGATGTACGCGGTCATCAGCTTGGTCAGCGACGCCGGATCGATGGGCGCGTCGGCGTTGCGCTCGGCGAGCGTCTGGTCGGTCGTGAGGTCGAGCACCAGGTAGCTCTTGGCGGCGACCTCGGGCGGTTGCGGCGCCTGGGCCCAGGCGAAGGTCGCGAACGTGGCGGCGAACAGGAAGGCGAGAGCGCGGGAAGCGAGCGGGGCGGAAATCGGCATCGAGAAGGTTCGGTCGGAAGGGGAATGAGGGGTCAGACAGCGGCGAGCTCGTGCAGTTCACGCAACAGCACGTTTTTCAGCGAGGTCAATTGTCCGTGGAAGAAGTGGCCCACCCCGGGGAAGACGATCACCGGCAGCGATTGCGGCCGGGCCCAGGCCAGCGTGGCCGAGAGCGGCACGACGTCGTCGACCTCGCCGTGCAGCACCACGGTGTCGGCCGGAACGTTCGGCACCGTCTGCTTCTCGGTCGAGGGTCCGACGAGCACCAGCCGGCGCGGCTTCTCGCCCTCGGGCAGGCGGTCGGCGACGGTCGCGGCGACGTAGCCGCCGAAGGAAAAGCCCGCCAGCGCCCACGGCAGGCCGGCGAACTCGCTGCGCTCTCGCACCGCGGCGACCACGGCGAAGGCGTCCTCGACCTCGCCCAGGCCCTGGCCCCAGGTGCCTTCGGAGCGGCCGATGCCGCGGAAGTTGAAGCGCATGCTGGTCCAGCCGAGCTGCAGGAAGGTGCGCGCCACCATCTGCACGACCTTGTTGTCGAGCGTGCCGCCGAACTGCGGATGCGGATGGCAGACGACGGCGACGCCGCGCGGCGTGCCCTCGGGCCGGTCGATCGCGCATTCGATGCGCCCGGCCGGACCGGCGATCTCTTCGCGGACCGTGCGCGGATTCATGGTCAGGGCCCTAGCGGCCGATGTCCGGCGGCAGCAGCAGCCGCTCGACGACCTTGCCCTGCTTCAGGTGCGAGTCGACGATCTCGTCGATGTCGGCCTCGTCGACGTACGTGTACCAGGTGGCATCGGGATAGACGACGGCGACGGGTCCGCCGGCGCAGCGGTCCAGGCAGCCCGCCTTGTTGACCCGGATCCCGCCCGGGCCGGCCAGCTGCTCCTTCTTGACGCGCGACTTGCAATGGTCGAAGCCCGCCTTGGCGTTGTGGTGCGCGCAGGAGTTCTCGCCCTTCTCGCGGTCGTTGAGGCAGAAGAAGATGTGCCGCTGGTAGTACGGAACGGGCATGGGCATGCAAGGAGGAAAAGCGCGAAGCCTACACGCCTCCCCCTCCCGCTCGCGGGAGAGGGTCGCGGCGGGGGAGCTAGAGGCTCTCGGCGGGATCGAAGTCGAGCTCGACCTTGGCGCCGTTCGGGTCGTAGCTGAAGAGCTGCCAGATGCCCGAGTCCTTCTGCCGGCGCAGGTCGTACTTGACGCCCGCGACGTCGAAGCGCGCCTTCACCGCCTTCACGTCGCTCGCCGTGAACGCCATGTGGTCGATCACGCCGGCGCGCTGCGCGGGGGGCTTCCTGTCGAAGTACAGGTGCAGGATCGCCTGCGTGCCGTCGCCGTAGAGCCAGGCGCCGTCGAAGCCGAGGTCGGGCCGCCAGCCTTCCTTCAGGCCGAGCAGGCCGACGTAGAAATCGAGCGTCTTCTGCCGGTCTTCGGCGATGACGGTGAAGTGGTTCATGCCGACGATCATGAGGGGACCCTCGCGTTCTTTTCCGGGCTCGATTCTCAGGCGATCAGCACCAGCGCGCCGATCGTGCGCCGCGACTCGAGCCGGCGGTGCGCCTCGTCGGCCGCGCCGAGCGCGTGGCGCTCGATCGGCGGCGCCTTGAGCGTGCCGTCGGCGAGCGCCGCCCAGACACGGGCCGCGCGTTCGGCCAGATCGGCCTGGGTCGCGGTGTAGTCGAACACCGCCGGCCGCGAGAAGGTGATCGACTTCTCCACCAGGCGATCGGCCGAGAGCGGCTGCAGCGCGCCGCTCGCCTGGCCGAGGCTGATCCAGTGACCGCGCCGGGCGAGCGCGGCGAAGTTCTCCTCGCGCGCCGCATCGCCGATGCCGTCGATCACGACGTCGGCGCCGCCGAATCGGGCCTGCACCGCCTCGGCGAAGCGGTGCTCGGGCGTGACGATCGGGAACTCGCAACCGTACTCGCGGGCGACGCGCGCCTTGGCCTCGCTGGACACCGTGCCGATCACCGTCGCGCCGAGCCGGCGCGCCCAGGAACAGGCGAGCAGCCCCACGCCCCCAGCCGCGGCATGCACCAGCAGCCGCGTGCCCGGTCCGACGTGGCCGAGGTCGCGCAGCAGGAAATCGGCGGTGATGCCCTTGAGCAGCGTCGCCGCGGCCACCTCGTCCTCGACCGCGGGCGGCAGGCGCACCACCCACGCTGCCGGCACGGTGCGCACGCTGCAGTAGGCGCCGGCCTGCGGGCCGAGGTAGGCGACGCGGTCGCCGGGCAGCAGGCCGCTGACGCCGGCGCCGGCGCCGACGTCGACCACCGTGCCCGTCGCCTCCAAGCCCGGCACGCCGGGCCGCGGCAGCATCGGCGGGATCCAGCCCTTGCGCAGATAGACGTCGAGATAGTTGACGCCGATCGCGCGCTGGCGGATGCGCACCTCGCCGGCCTCGGGCGCCGCCGCTTCGCCGTCGCCCGGCTGCAGCACGTCGGGCCCGCCGTAGTGGCGGACCTCGGCCCGCCGCGACGCCATCGGCAAGGCCGTCGGCAGCGCGCGCCCCGAGGCGCCGCGCCGGTCGCCGCCGTCGCGCAGGTAGCGGCGCAGGTTGTCGAAGCCGGCTTCGTAGACACCCTGGGCCACCATCTCGCGCAGCTCGCGCTCCTGCCCCGGCGGCGTGGCGAAGGTCGACTCCCAGTGCCAGAAGGTGCGGTCGCCGTCGGTCACCGGCTTGAGCGTCACGGTCGCGACGTAGCGCTGCAACGGCACCGTCGCCTCGACGATGCAGTAGGTGCTCCTGTAGTCGGTGTCGGAGAGCGTCAGGAGCTGCTCGCGGATCCGATGGCCGTCCTTCAGCGTGAAGCTGCGCACGCAGCCGACCTGGTCGCTGCGCTCGTCGCCCTCGATCCGGCTCTCCGCCACGACGTCGTGCCACTGGTCGTGGCTGTTGAAGTCGCGCAGCAGCGCCCAGACGCGGTCTATCGGCGCGTCGATCACGGTCGAGCGAACGACGTGCTGCAGCACGAATCTATCTCCGGCCGAAGTGCCGCTTCAAGGCGTCGAAGCCGCCCTGGAACACGCCCTGACCGATGGTCTCGACGAGCTCGCGCTCGCGCGCTTCGGCGCAGTCGAACTCTGCGCTCCATTCGGCGAAGCAGCGCGCGCCGTCGGTCACCGGCGTGAGCTTCAGGGTGGCGACGTAGTTCTCCACGCCCATCGGGCTCTCGAGGATCTCGTAGACGCACGAGTAGTCGTAGTCGGAGAGCGCCAGCAGGCGCTCGCGGATCATGCCGCCGTCACGGGTGTGGAAGTGGCGGATGCAGCCGACCCGGTCGCTCGATTCGCTGTTCTCGATCCGGCTGTCTGCGATGCCGGGGTGCCACTGCGGCATTCCGTTGAAGTCGCGGATCCGCGACCAGACGGTGTCGGCGCTGGCGTCGATGACGCTCGAGGTGTAGACCCGGATCACGACGGGTCTTTGGCCGGGGCCGGAGGCAGCGCGACCGTCGCCCCGCTGGCGCCGCCCACGAGTCGCTGGATGTCACCGCCCTCGAGGCCGATCTCGCGCAGCAGCTGGTCGACGAGCGGCGCCTGCGCGCGAAAGCGCAGGGCCGAGTTGACGAGACCGTCGGAGAAATTGCCCCCTCCGCTGTGGTGGCCACCATCACCGTTGGAGCTGCCGCCGCCGCCGCCGAGCCCGTCGACGTGCAGGATCTTGATGCCCTCGATCCGCTCCATCGGCCGCACCGATTCGCGAATGATCCCCTCGGCCTTCTCGACCAGGCGCATGCGCAGGGCAGACATGCGCGCCTCGGGCGAGAGCATGTTGTGCGCGTCGTTCATCAGCTTCAGCGCCTCGGCCTCGATCTCGGCGCGCACCTTCATCGCCAGCGAGCGGATCTTGTCGGCGTCGGCATCGGCCTCGGCCTGGGCGCGCACCGCCGCGCCGCGGTCGGCGCTCGCGTCCTTCTCGGCGCGCGCCGCGCTGGTCAGGCGCAAGGCCTCGCGCTCGGCCGCCTGGCGCGAGCCGATCAGCTCGATCGCCTTCTTGCGCTCGGCCATCTCGACCTCGCGCGCGGTGAACACCTTCTCCTCGGCGGTCACCGCCTCGGCGCGCGCCGTGTCGGCCGCCGCCTGGGCCACGCTCTGCGCTTCGCTTTCCTTCGCCACGGCGATCGCCCGCTTCTGCTCGGCCAGCTCGACCGTCATGCGGCGATCGATCTCGGCCGCCTGGATCGTGCGCTCCTTGCCGATCCGCTCCTTCTCGATCGTCTGCTCGGAGCGGATGCGCGCCGCGTCGATCGTCTGCTTGGCGGCGATCTGCGCGCTCTCGCCCTGCTCCTCGCGCTGTGCCCGCTCGGTCATCAGCTCGGCGCGCTGCCGGGCGCGCGCGACCTCCACCTCCCGCTGCTGGCTGAGCCGCGCGTACTCGCTCTCCCGGTCGATCTCGAGCGAGAGCTTCTCGGCCTCGAGGTTCTTGTTGCGGATCGCGATCAGCGTGTCCTGCTCGACGTCGTTCCTCTGCTTCTTGCGCTGCTCGATCGTCTCGGTGAGTCGCGTCAGGCCCTCGGCGTCGAAGGCGTTGCTCGGGTTGAAGAAATCCATGCCGGTCTGGTCGAGCTGGGTCAGCGACGCCGACTCGAGCTCGAGGCCGTTCTTCGTCAGGTCCTCGGCGACGGTCTCGCGCACTCTTCGGACGTAGACACCGCGCTTCTCGTGCAGCTCTTCCATCGTCATCTCGGCGGCCGCGGTGCGCAGGGCGTCGACGAACTTGCCTTCGACCAGCTCCTTGAGCTGCTCGGGCTCCATCGTTCTCAGGCCGAGCGTCTGCGCCGCCGCCGCCACCGCCTCCGGCCGGGCGGCGACGCGCACGTAGAACTCGGCGATCATGTCCACGCGCATCCGGTCGCGGGTGATCAGCGCCTTGTCGCGCCCGCGCGTCACCTCCAGGCGCAGCGTGTTCATGTTCACCGGGATCACGTCGTGGACGATCGGCAGCACGAACGCGCCGCCGTCCAGCACGACCTTCTGCCCGCCGAGCCCGGTGCGCACGAACGCCCGCTCCTTGGAGCTGCGCAGGTAGAGCCAGTGCATCAGCCAGACGGCGATCGCGACGACGATCGCGACGACGATCAGGCCGAGGATGAAGCTGCCGAATTGGGCGCCTGTCATGGTCTGTCTCCTGAAATCCGGGTGAAGCGTCGAGTCGTCTCGGTCAAGGCGATCTCGGTCGGCAGCCGCTCCATCGAGCTGGCGCCGTAGAAGCCGTGGCACGACGGGCACTGGCCGAGGATCCAGGCCGCGTCTTCGGGGGTGGCGATCGGCCCGCCGTGGCAGAGCACGATCACGTCGGGGCGCACTTTCTTCGCCGCCGCGGCCCACGCCTCGATCAGCGGCACGCAGCCCGCGAGCGTGAGCGCCGTTTCGGCGCCGATCGCCCCGCCGGTGGTGAGGCCCATGTGGCAGACGACGATGTCGGCGCCGGCCTCGGTCATGGCGGTGGCCTCGGCCTCGTTGAAGACATACGGCGTGGTCAGCAGGTCGAGCGCGTGCGCGCGCGCGATCAGCTCGACCTCGAGGTCGTAGCCCATGCCCGTCTCTTCGAGGTTGGCGCGAAAGCTCCCGTCGATCAGGCCGACGGTCGGGAAGTTCTGCACGCCGGAGAAGCCGAGGCCGATCAGGCGCTGCAGGAACTGATCGGGAATCATGAACGGGTCGGTGCCGTTCACGCCGGCGAGCACCGGCGTGTGCCTGACCACCGGCAGCACCTCGTGCGCCATCTCGCAGACGATCTCGTTGGCGTTGCCGTAGGCCAGCAGCCCGGCGAGCGAGCCGCGCCCGGCCATGCGGTAGCGGCCCGAGTTGTAGATGACGATCAGGTCGATGCCGCCCGCCTCTTCGCACTTGGCCGAAAGGCCCGTGCCGGCGCCGCCGCCGATCAGCGGCCGGCCCGAGGTGAGCTTGGCGCGAAAGCGCTCGAGAAGGGTCTGTCTAGCGATGCGGGGCATAGGCTCGAGGAGAAGGGTGGCGCTCGGCGCTCGCCGCGACCTCGCGCCAGGCGGCGACCAGGGCGTCGGCGAAGGCCTCGTCGTTGACGTGCAGCGGCAGGCGGATCAGCTTTCGGTCGGCGCCGGCGCGAAAGCGCTGCTCGATCGTCTCGAACAGCACCCGGTCGGCTTCGGGATCGTGGAAGGGCTGGCCGGGCCGGTCGATCGAGGAGACGCCCGCCTCGGGAATCAGGAAGCGGACCGGGCCGGTCATCGCGTTCAGCTTGTCGGCGAGGAAGACGCCGATCGCCCGGCATTCCTCGACCGTGGTCCGCATCAGCGTCACCGTCGGGTTGTGGCGATAGAGCTTCCTGCCCTTGAAGCGCTCGGGCACCGTGTCCCAGGCGCCGAAGTTCACCATGTCGAGCGCGCCGCACGAGCCGACGTAGGGCAGCGGCCGGCGCGCGAACACGTCGAGCCGGGTCGGCCCGGCCGAGAGCACGCCGCC
>JANMCC010000069.1:0-53255 GCA_031360885.1 Burkholderiales bacterium
CGGCGGCCGCGTCCTCGGCTTCGCCTTCGACGCCGGCGGCCGGCTGATCGCCGCCGACGCGGTGAAGGGCCTGCTCGCGATCGATCCCGACCGCAAGGTGACGCTGCTCACCGACAAGGTGGGCGGCGACCCGATCCGCTACGCCGATGCGGTGGTGGTGGCGAAGACGGGCAAGATCTACTTCAGCGACGCGTCGGCGCGCTTCGGTCCGGCCCAGTGGGGCGGCACGTTCGAGGCCGCGGTGCTCGACATCATCGAGCAGGCGTCCACCGGCCGGATCCTCGAGTACGACCCCGCGGCCAACGCGACCCGCATCGTCGTGAAGGGCCTGAGCTTCGCCAACGGCGTGGCGCTGAGCGGCGACGAGCAGAGCCTGTTCGTCGCCGAGACGGGCAAGTACCGCGTGTGGAAGGTCAGCGTCGCGGCCAACGACGTCGACCTGGGCAAGGGCGCCTCGCCATCGCAGGCGAGCATCCTGTTCGACAACCTGCCCGGCTACCCCGACAACCTGATGCGCGGCCAGGACGGCCGCATCTGGCTCGGCTTCTCCGGCCCGCGCAGCCCGGACATCGACGCGATGGCCGCGAAACCGTTCATGCGCGAGCTCACGCTGCGCCTGCCGCGCGCGCTGTGGCCGCTGCCCAAGCGCTACGGCCACGTGATGGCGTTCAGCGAGGACGGCAAGGTCCTCGCCGATCTGCAGGACCCGTCGGGCGCCTACCCCGAGACCACCGGCCTCACCGAGACCGCCGACCGTCTCTACGTGCAGAACCTGCACCTGCACGTGCTGGGGTGGAAGCCGCGCTGAGTCCGCGCGTCCGTGCCGGGCGTCGAGCGCTGGCCGGCGGGCGAGGGCACGTGAGCGCCGGCTCCTCGCCTGCGTCCGTCCTCGCTGACGAGGGGACAGAGCCGTAACGCCCTGGACTTGCTGGCGCTGTTGCGCGCCGCTACTGATCCCGCGCGTCACGCGCGCGTCACCGCGGCTGCCTAGATTCCAGGGCTTCACCTGCCCTGGAGATCTCGTGCATCCGCAACCCGACAAGACGCTGTTCCGAGGAGCCTCGCTCCTGCCCTGCCTGCTCGCTGCGGCCCTGCTCGGCGCCTGCGGCGGCGGGGACGACGAGGGTTCCAAGCTCGCCACGCTGGACGGCAAGGCACCGCTGGTCATCGCCCATCGCGGCGCGTCGGGCTACTTTCCGGAGCATACGATCGAGGCCTACGCGCTGGCGTTCGCGACCGGTGCCGACGCGATCGAGCCCGACATCGTCGTCTCGAAGGACGGCGTGCTGATCGCGCGTCACGACATCACCCTCGCCGCCTCGACCGACGTCGCCGGCCATCCCGAGTTCGCGGCCCGCCGCCGCGCCGGCGAGAACGGCGACGGCGAGCCCGTGACCGCCGACTGGTTCGTCGCCGACTTCACGCTCGCCGAACTGAAGACCCTCGGCGCGACCTCGCCCAACCACGCCGCGGCGCAGGCTTACAACGGACTGTTCAAGATCGCGACCTTCCAGGACGTGCTGGATCTGATCGCGCAGAAGAAGCGGGAGACCGGCCGCACGATCGCGGTCTACCCCGAGACCAAGAACCCTTCGTACCACAAGGCGCTCTGGACCGCGGGCCAGATTCCGGCACGCATGGAGGACACGCTGATGGCGATGATCAACGCCGCCGGACTGAACAGCGCCAGCGCACCGATCTTCGTGCAGAGCTTCGAGCCGACCAGCCTGCAGTACATGCGCTCGATCGGCTCGAAGGCGAGGCAGGTGCAGCTGATCGACGCCTACGACATCGACTTCAAGACCGGACAGATGATCTACGGCACCGCGCCGGGGAACCTCGTCTACAGCCAGCCGACCGACTGGAAGCTGGCCGGGCTGCCGACCCTGTTCGACGTCATGCTCACGCCCGCCGGCCTGGCGCAGATCAAGACCTACGCCGACGGCATCGGCCCGTGGAAGCCGATGATCGTGCCGGTCAAGTGCACGCTCGACGCGGGCGGCAACTGCAGGGACATGGACGGCGACGGCGCCTTCAACGGCTACGCCGACTCGACCCAGCAGCCGCCGACATCGCTCGTCGCCGACGCGCACCGGGCCGGCCTCTTCGTCCACGAGTACACCTTCCGCAACGAGAAGGGCTACTACAACCTGCCGCTCGACGCGGCCGGCGACCCGATGGACGAGTACCTCGTCCACTTCCGGCTCGGCGTCGACGGCGTGTTCAGCGACTTCGCCGACACCGCGCTCGAAGGGCGCAGCCGGTACCTCGCGGAGAAGGGTCAGTAGCACCGGGTGGCGGCGCTTCGGTCGGAGGCGACCCCTGCCGAACGCCTCGCCGAAGCGTCACCACGGCGTCATCGTGGCTCTCGATAGTGCCTCCAGCGCAGCCCTCGGCGAAACGCCGCGGGCCACCTGCGGGAACAGGAGAAACATCCCCATGAACATCCGGACCTTTCTCATCGCCTGCGCGCTGGCCGGCGGCGCGATGCTGCTCGGCTTGAATGTCAGCGCGCAGCCCCTTCGCCCGACGCCGATGGTCGTCAAGATCATCGGCTTCAACGACTATCACGGCACCCTGCAGACGCCGGGAACCTTCGGCGTCAACACCCTGGTACCGTCCGCGCAACGGCCACCCGTCGGCGGCGCCGAGTACATCGCCGCCTACGTGGCCCGGCTGAAGACGCAGAACCCGCTCAATGTCGTCGTCGGCGGCGGCGACCTGATCGGCGCCTCGCCCCTGATCTCCGCCCTGTTCTTCGACGAGCCGGCAGTCGAAACGCTGAACAAGATCGGCCTCGAGTTCTCGTCTGTCGGCAACCACGAATTCGACAAGGGCTCCGCCGAGCTCAAGCGCCTGCAGAACGGCGGCTGCAAGATCACGAACGGCCTGCCCGATCCGAACAGCTGCAAGGGCCTCGGCTCGGGCGCGCCCGGCACCTTCGACGGCGCGCAGTACAAGTGGCTGTCGGCCAACGTGATCGAAACCGCGACCGGCAAGCCGCTGCTGCCCGCCTACGGCATCAAGACCTTCGATGGCGTCAAGGTCGCCTTCATCGGCATGACGCTCGAGGCGACGCCGACGATCGTCACGCCGACCGGCGTCGCCGGCCTCTCGTTCCGCGACGAGGCAGACACCGTCAACGCGTTGATCCCGCGCCTGCGCCTGCAGGGCGTCAGGGCGATCGTCGTCCTCGTCCATCAGGGCGGCTTCCAGAAGGCACCCACGGTCAGCGACATCAACGGCTGCGACGGCGACCTGAAGAACGCCGACGGCACCGATTCGCAGATCGGCGAGATCGTCAAGCGGCTCGACAACGCCGTCGACCTGGTGATCTCAGCGCACACGCACGCCGCCTACAACTGCTCGGCCAACACGGTCGACGTCGCCAGCGTCAATGGCGTGACGACCGTCACGCCGCGCCCGACCGGGCTGCCGAACCGGTTCGGGCGCCTCGTCCCGGTGACGAGCGCGAGCGCGTTCGGCCGCGTGCTGACCGACATCGACGTCAGCATCGATCCGCGCACGCGCAACGTGATCGCGGTCAAGCCGACCAACCGCCTCGTCGACCGGACGGATCCCGAGATCACCGCAGCGATCGCCGCCGACCCGTCGGTGAAGAACATCGTCAACGGCTACAACGCGCTCGTCTCCCCGCTCGCCAATGCCGTGATCGGCACGATTGCCGGGCCGCTGCCGAACAGCGCCAATGCCGCCGGCGAGATGCCGGCCGGCGACCTGATCGCCGACGCCCAGCTCCAGGCCACGCAGCCGACGGCCCTCGGCGGCGCGGTCATGGCGTTCATGAATGCCGGCGGCGTGCGCAGCCCCGGCTTCGTCGGCGCCGCCTATCCGTACAACGTGACCTATGGCAACGCCTTCACGGTGCAGCCGTTCGGCAACAGCCTGGTGACGATGACGCTGACCGGCCAGCAGATCAGGAACTTGCTCGAGCAGCAGTTCGTCGGCTGCATGGGGCAGACCAACCAGCGCATCCTGCAGATCTCGAACGGACTGCGCTACTCCTGGAGCGCGGCGGCCGCGCCGTGCGCGAAGATCGTTGACCTGGTGTTCACGCCGACCGACGTGACGACGGTGCCGCCGGTCGCGACCGGCGCGCCCGAGACGCTGGTCGCCGCCGGCGTGGTGCTGAACCCGACCAGGAGCTACCGCGTGACGGTCAACAACTTCATCGCCACCGGCGGCGACGGCTTCACGGTGCTGCTCGGCGGCCTGAACGCGCTGGGCGGCGCGCAGGACATCGATGCGCTCGTCGCCTACCTCGCCGGCTACAAGGCGCCGGCGGCGGCCTACGACGCATCGGTTCCGGCGCTCGCCATTCCGCGCATCACGCAGCTCCCCTGAAGCCCTTGCACGGCATCGCGGCGAGAAGTGCCGGCATCGCCCTGGCGCTCGTGCTTGCCGGCCCTGCGCACGCACAGCCTCGATCGAGAGACGCGCCTGGGCCGGAGCTTGCCCAGGCCGAAGCAGCGCTCGCCCGAGGTGACGCAGCGACGGCGATCGAGGGTTTCGAGCGCGCCGCCGCCTCGGGGCACTCCGTCGAAGTCGAGCTCGGCCTCGTTCGCGCCTTCATGCAGGCGGGCCAGTACCGGCGGGCACTCGGCTTCGCCGCGCACGTCGCCGGCGAGCATGCGGAGGTCCCGGCGGCGGCCGCGCTCTACGCCTGGCTGCTGCGCGCCGGCGGCCAGGTCGAAGTGGCGGCTCGCGTGCTCGCGGCGGCGCTGGCTCGCTTGCCGGACGATCCTGTCGCTCTTGCGGCCACGCGCGCGTTTGCCTCACCCGTGCCCACGGCCTGCGGCGTCCTGCTCGACCCGCCGCAGCGCGTGGCGCCGTTCGCGGCGGGCGAAGCGGGCGGGGCGGCCGAGCCCGCGCGAGTGATCGCCAGCGGCGTTCTTCTCCCGGGCGGCGCCTTCGCGCTCGTCCCCGCCACGAGCCTGCGCGTCCTGCCGAACCGGCTGCGGGTTCGCAACGGTCTGGGCCAGAGCCGCGACGCCGAGATCGACCGGTGCGGATCAGCGGCGAGCCCTGCGGAGACGATCGTGCTGCGACTTCGCGAACCGATCACCGGCAACCTGCCGCCGGCCAGCCGCGACCCGTTCGCCGGCAGCCTCGGGTTCGCCCTGGCCTACGCGACGCCTGGCCCGGACACACCCGCCTGGCCGCAACTGAGCCAGGGCTTCCTCGGTGCGCCGCGCGGCCTGGAGGGCGCGCGCGTCCTCGGCTTCGAAGTCCCCGCCGGACAACAGGGCGGCCCGGTGCTCGACGCCAACGGGCAGCTCGCCGGCATGGTGCTCACGGCTGGCGACGGTCAGGCCTTGCTCTTGCCGGTATCGAAGTGGCCCCGTCTTTCGCATTGCGACACTACCTCCGCGCCGATGCCGCCGCTGGGGGATGATCCGCCGCAGCGGCGCCCGGCGATCTCCGCCGACGAGGCCTACGAGCGCGGTCTGCCCATCGCGTTGCAGGTGATCGCCCTACCCTGACCTGCTGGCCGCCGGTGCGACACGAGTTGCGCGTGGGGAGAATGCCTGACGCGCTAGACTGAACGTTGCCGACGCCAGAGCATGACAAGAAGGCGCGCGGTTTCGATGCGACCCGCCTGTGGGCAACCCGGCGACTCGCTTGACGGCATCACCACCCGGCGCCTGCGGCGCCTCGAGCGGAGATCGCAATGAGAACCCTGGCCCAGAACGTATTTCTCGAGTCCGAGGTCGGAACCCTGAGCGAGTTGCCGACCGCCGGTACGCCCCTGGAGAATCCCTATGTCTATGACAGTTCGGCCCAGGAGCTGAAGGCCATGGCGTCGGAGGGCCTGCTCAAGATCGTCGAAGAAAGGCGGGGCGGCTCGGGATCGGGCGCGTTGATAAACCGCCTGACCTTCAAGCGCCTGCGTTAGGCGTTCGACCGTCGGTGACGGCCCAGCGCGACGGCGAGGGCGCGCATCACGCGGAGCCAGCGCAAGCGCAGTGCCGAAGGGCCCTCGCGCTCGGCGCGGCGCTCGTCGTTTGCGTCCATCGCCGCACGCCGCAGGAAGGCGGTGTCGACCAGGGCGCCACCGAGGCCGGTGCGTAGTGGGCTTGCCCGTTGTGTCCATGCATGGCTGTCTCCAGGAAAGCCTTGAGCGTCGCGACCGCAGCGTATCAAGATCGATATAAACTGTATATACCTTATCCGCTCGCGATGAAGCAACCATGACAAACGCCACGAATCCAAGCCGAAAGCGACCCTCCCCGGCCGCCCCGAAGCCCGCGGCGGTGCCGAAGCCGAAATCCGCCGTCGCCCGCAGCGAAGCGGCCCCCGCCGAGGCGGCCAACGGCAGGCAGAAGCCGCTGGCCGACGCGAGCGCGGCCAGGTCGAAGCCGAAGCTGGTGCGCGACAGCTTCACGATTCCCAAGGCGGAGTACTCCGTGCTCGAGGAGCTGAAGGTTCGCGCCGCGAATCTCACCCGACCGACCAAGAAGAGCGAGTTGCTGCGTGCCGGAATTGCCGCCCTGGCGGCGATGAAGGACCGGCCCTTCCTGGATGCATTGAACGGCGTCCCGAGCCTGAAGACCGGTCGCCCGAAGGGATCCGAGACGAAGGCCGTCCCGGGCTGAGGTTGCGATCCAATCCGCCGGTGCCAAGGCGAACGCGCCGGCCGTCGGACGGGCGACCCGACATCGAGATGTCATGACGATGCCTGATGCTCGGCGGTGTCATCGCTTCTGAGTCGAGAGCCGAATGCCTGAGCGTCACCTTGTTCCGTCGCTGCCGGTGTTGGGAGTTGCCGTGCTCGTCGGATTGCTCGAATGGTTCGCGCTCTGGCGCGGTCGCCGGCGCGGGATGTCGATGCGCTCGCCTCGCGCCTGAGCGACGACCGCGATCGGCGAGCCGGCGCCAGCCCGGACGAGATCGACGAGCTGCGCCGCATCGTCGCGGAGGCCGGCACGCTGATCGAGCATCGCGTCGTCGCCCGCACCGACGAGGGCCTGGCCGTCGAGGCGATCGCCCTCGGCAACCCGAGCCTGAACGTACCGGCCGTCGGATTCTTCGCCGGCGTGCACGGCCTGGAGCGCATCGGCGTCCGCGTTCTGATGACGTACCTGCGTAGCCTGCTCGAGAGGCTGGCCTGGGACGCGACCCTGCAACGCCAGCTCGAAAGCGTTCGCCTCGTCTTCATGCCACTGGTCAACCCGGGCGGATTGCGCCGCGGAACGCGCGCCAACCCGCACGGCGTCGACCTGATGCGCAACGCGCCGCATGATGCCGACGATGCGGTGCCGTGGCTCATCGGTGGCCATCGCCTCGGTCCCGCCCTCCCCTGGTACCGCGGCCGTACCGGGGCGGCGATGGAGGTGGAAGGTCGTGCACTCTGCGAGACGGTCGAGCGCGAGCTGCTTGCGCGCCCCTTCAGCATCGCCCTCGACTGCCACTCCGGGTTCGGCGCGGTCGACCGGATCTGGTTTCCCTACGCGCACACCCGCCGCCCGATCCATCACCTTGCGGAGCTGCAGGCGCTCAGCGCGATCTTCGCCGCGAGTCACGCCCACCACCGCTACGTCATCGAGCCGCAGAGCCGCCAGTACCTGGCGCATGGCGACCTCTGGGATCACCTCTACGCGCGCGGCGACGCCACGCCGGGCGACCGTGTCTTCCTGCCACTGACGCTCGAAATGGGGTCGTGGATCTGGGTCAAGAAGAATCCGCGCCAACTGCTCAGCCGCCAGGGCATCTTCAATCCTCTGATCGAGCATCGCGAGCATCGCGTCCTGCGCCGGCACATCGCCTGGCTCGATTTCCTGACGCGTGCCGCCGCCAGCTATCGACAGTGGCTTCCGAGCGGAGCGGAGCGCGAGCGCCACCAACGCGACGCCGTCGCCCGCTGGTATCGGGCCTCGGGCGGGCCGGAATGAGCACCTGGGTCTTGCTGCGGGGTCTCGCGCGCGAGGCGCGACACTGGGGAGACTTTCCCGCCGCGCTGCAGGAACGAACCGGCGCGTCCCGCGTTCTGACCCTCGACCTTCCGGGAAGCGGGGTTCGGGCCGCAGAGCGCAGTCCGGCAACCGTGGAGGCCATGGTGACGGAGTGCCGACAAGCCCTCGAGCGCACAGGGTCGCCAGGGCCCTGCGTCCTGTTCGCACTGTCGCTTGGCGCCATGGTGGCGACAAGCTGGGCAACGCACTTCGCCGACGAGGTGCGCGGGATGGTGCTGGTCAACACCAGCATGCGCGGCTTCGGTTCATGGCAGAAGCGCCTGCGTCCGGGCAACTACGCGCGCATGCTCCGCTTGTTGTGTTCGAGCGACGCCGAGCGCATCGAGCGCGAGATCCTCGGCATGACCTCACGCCACCCCAGCATCCCGCCCGCGGAGCTGCTGCCGCGCTGGGCCGCCTGGCACCGGTCGCACTCCATCACGAAGGCCAATGTCCTGCGCCAGCTCCGGGCCGCGGCGAGCTTTCAGGCACCGGAAGCGGCGCCGCGAATGCCCCTGCTGGTCCTCGCATCCAGAAGGGATGGTCTCGTGAATCCCTCCTGCTCGGTCCGCATGGCCCACGCCTGGCACGCCAGGCTCGCCCTTCATCCGACCGCCGGTCATGACCTGCCGCTCGACGATCCGCAATGGGTTCTCATGGAAACGCAGTCCTGGTTCGAACGCGAGCTGCAGGCGGCCCGCCCGACGGGAGCGTCAACCGCCCCGGGCGGCTGACGCCGAAGCGGCCGCGCCCGTCTCGGCCGCCGACAGGAAGTGCTTGCGGTAGCGTGCCGGCAAGTCGATGAAGCGCATCAGCAGCGGCAGGTCGGCGGTACAGAAGTCGGGGTCCCATGCCGGCGCGCCGAGCACCCTCGCGCCACAGCGCAGGTAGCCCTTGACCAGCGCAGGCGCCTCGACGTCGAGATCCTGGCGCAGAGCGTCGACCGGCAACGGCACCCGCGGCGTCACCTGCCACTCGTCCGGCGCCAGATGCGTGCGCCGCAGGCGGGCCCACAGGCTCGCGGCCGCGTGGCCGCCGTCGCGCACGCTGACGCTCGCGCAACCGACCATGGTGTCGAGATCGTTCGCGAGCATGAATTCGCCCAAGGCCGCCCACAGCGCCAGGACGACACCGCCGGAGCGCCACGCCGGATGGACGCAGGACCGGCCGAGCTCGACGGCGCGGGCCAGCAGCGGACGTACGCTGGAGAGGTCGAACTCGGTGTCGCTGTAGAGGCCGCCGGCGAGTCTGGCGGCGTCCGGCGTGAGAACCCGGTAGGTGCCGACGACTTCGCCCGGGCGATCGGCGCAAGCCGTGGTGCGCACCAGCAGGTGTTCGCAGAAGGCGTCGAACCGGTCGATGTCGTGCCCGGGCGGCGAGCCTGCCGGCACGACGAGGCGAGCACCCATCTCTTCCGCAAACACGCGATAGCGCAGACGCTGCGCCTCGCGCACTTCGCTCGGGTGCCGAGCCCAGGCGACTTCGAACTGCTGCTCTGCGGCGCGCCCGATGCGGGCCGCAGACCCCCGTTCGGTGTCCCGGGCGATCGACGGTGCTTCGAGCGATTGACTTGAAATCATGCAGCCCCCTTTGGTTGGCCGCCGGGAATGCTCGACGACCGGCGTGACAGGGCAACGACCGGTGCGCGACCGGGCGATGACGCTCCGCCCGCCTGCGACTCATCGTCGTGGCATGAACGAGGCTCACGACCGCTGCTCGAGCGGGAGTCCGCCTCCGTGCAAGACCTCAGCGAGGGTTGTCGCCAAGTCGACGCGATGCCTCGGCGGCCTCGGGACGTGCCGGCTGCAGCGAAACGAGTTCATCCAGAAGCGATTGCGCCTGCTGCGCGTCGATCCGGCCGAGGGCGATCGCCATCCGCAGCAGAGGGTCGTAGGCAGGACGGAAGTCGGGGCTGATGTGAAGCACGTCCAGCAGCGGCCCGCGAACCTGCGCCAGCATCTGCCGAACGTCGCTCGACACCTGCACATCCCGGCCGGCCTCGATGAACCGGTTGCGGGCGGTCCAGTACGCTGCCAGGCGATCGGCGCCCGTCCGGTCGCTCGCCGCGTCGAGAATCTCGTCGGGGGTGATGCGCAGTTCGCGCAGCAGGAGCAGCAGTCGATCGCGCGGCAGCGAGTCCCTCGCATAGGTCAGGCGAGGCGCGGAATACACGACCACGGGCGCGTCGTCGCTGTTGATCGGCGCCGGGCCGGCGAACCGTGCCAGCGATGCCGGACCGGCAACGAAGCTGCCCAGCACGGCGTACTCGTCGACGAGGCCGAATCGCGAGGGTGCCAGACCCGAGTCCGGGCTGGACAGGCGAGAGCGCAGTTGGGAGCGATCGAACGGGGCGGCGCGGGCCCGGGCGATCAGGCCGAGCACCGGTGTCTCCAGGCTGTTCGTCGCCAGAACGAGCGTGGCGTCGGGCGAGACGACCAGGAAGCTGCGCACGATGCTGCGCAGCGTCTCCAGGTCGAGCTGATGCAACGGCAGCCACTGGCAGAACAGGCCGCCCGGCTCGAGGTGGGCTCGAACCGCGCGGAAGTGCTCGACGGTGTAGAGCGAACCCGAGCCGCTGCGCGCCGGATGAAAGTTGTCGGCGACGATGACGTCGTAGCGTTGCGGCACCGTGCGCGCGAAGCGGCGCGCATCGGCAACGATCACGTGCAGGCGCGGGTTCGGCTTGCCGTCGCCGAACGCCCGGGTGAAGTGCGCCGACGCCTCGACGACTTCCGGAAGCAGTTCGACCGCGTCGACCTCCAGCCGTGGATCCTCGGCCGCCGCCGACGCCGTCACGCCGGTACCCAGACCGAGGAAGAGCGCGTGCCGGGGCGCCGGATGCAGCAGCAGCGGCAGCAGCGCCTGGCGCGCGTCGGCGAACAGGCTGGAGCTGCTGCCTTCCTGCTCCCGGTTGTCGATCCGCAGGCGCGACACGCCGCTGGCGTCCTCGACCACGCTCACGGCGGCCGACGCACCCTCGCGGTAGCTGATGATCTTTCCGCCCGGCGGAACGTCGATGAAGGCGAGCGCTGGCGCGAAGACGGCGAGCACGGCGACGCCGGCTCCCGCCACCCAGGCGGTCGGCGTTCGCCAGGCGCGCGGCGACATCAGCGCCAGGTAACCGGCGACGATGAGAAGGAGCGAACCCTTCGATCCGACGACCGGAATGAGCAGCACGCCGACGAGGAACGGCGCCAGCGCCGCGCCTATCGTGTTGACCCCCAGCGAGCGGTCGAGGCCGATGCCGCGCTCGCGGGCCTGAGTCGCGAGATGGCTGAAAAGCGCGCCCATGACCAGGGTCGGGCCGAGGAACGCGGCGATCGCCATCGCCGCCTCGGCGGCGAGCGCGGCCGGCATGCCCGGACCGAGCGTGCCCGCCACGCCCGCCTTGATGGTGTCCGCGTTCCACAGGGCGATGCCGCCGACCAGGCACGCCATCGCGAGCAGGGCGAGCAGCCGGTCGCGCACCCGCTCGCCGCCTGCACCCGAGAGACGCCGCGCGCGGTACGACGCGGCCCCGACCGCCGTCCCCACCAGATACACCGCGAGCAACAGCGCGAAGGTGTAGACCGTGTTCTCCGCCACCTGGCTCAGGACGCGAACCGCCAGGACCTCGTAGCCGATGCCCAGAACTCCGGTGGCGGCCAGCATGATCAGGACGCCCCCCGCAGCCGAGTCCTCGTTGCGCGGCGCGCTCGCGGCTTCGAAGCGCAGCACCATCGCCAGCCCGGCGCAGACGACGTTCAGGACGGCACAGACCACCGCGGTGCGGACCAGGCCGAACGCGGGCACCAGCCAGAACGCGGTCGCGAGGACACCGGCGACCGCGCCGAAGGTATTGCCGGCGTAGAGGCTGGCAATCGTCCGGCGGGAGGGGCGCAGGGTCGCCAACACGCGCTCCATCGCCGGCAAGGTCGCCCCCATGGCCGCCGTCGCCGGCAAGAGCATCAGAAGCGTGCCGAGAAAGGCGACCGTCCATTGCCATGCGGCGGAAGGCCCGGCGCCGATCACGCCGAGAAGCCAGTCGCTGACGACGGGCATCAGCACGACGAGGACGAGACTCCACAGGCCGACGACCGCCTCGCAGCCCGCGTACCAGCGCGCCGGCGCGCGGCTGCGGCCGATGCGGCCGCCGAGCAGCAGGGCGCCGGCCGCGAGGCCGCCGAAGAATGCCGCCACGACGGCGAGGACCGCCGGCGTTTCGTGTCCCAGCCAAAGCGAGGATTGCCGGATCCAGACGATCTGGTAGCCCAGCGCGGAAAAGCCCGATGCCGCCAGCAGGCCGAAGGCAAGCAGCGGCCAGGCCAGGCTCGAGCGCGCAGGCGCGCTGCACGGGACCGGGATTTCTGCCGACAAGAGGACAGGCTAGCACCGGAATCTGTCAGCTTGAAGACAAGGCGGCGGCGCCGGCCGGCCGCACGAGATCAGCCGGCGAAGGTGATCGCGTAGCCCCAGGAATCGAGCCGGGTCGGAATCGCGTTGAAGGCCAGCGAGATGCGCGTCGCGCCGTTGTTCGGCGGCACCGCGTGCATCAGGTAACTGGGAAAGAGCACGAGGTCGCCCGGCGCGGGCGCCGGGCTGACCCACTTGTCGGCGCTGAACGGCCCCGGGGTCATGCCCGCATGGTCGTTGCGAAACGAGAAGTCGGTTCCACCGGGCGACTTCATGAAGACCGTCTGCGAGCCGGGGTCGGTCGGGGTCAGATAGACGATCCCCGAGATGAAGCTGTTGGCGTGGTTGTGCATCGCCTGCCTGCCGCCCTTCTGCAGGACGTTGACCCACATCTCCTTCAGGGACCAGCCGATCCGCTCGCCGAACAGAAGGACGCCGAAGTCGACCAGCTTGGGCGTCACGAGCGAGGCGACGGTCGCGAGCAGGGGCGTGTCCTCGGGCCGGAGCATCGCCGTGTGCGAGAGGTGATTGGAGGCGTTGTTCTCCTGCGAGGCCAGGCCGCCGAAGTGGCCGACGAGGGCCGCGACGAGCTCACCGCCGAGAGCGCCGCGCACGCGAAGAAACGGGATCGGGAACAACGGGATGACTTCGTCCATGCGGTGAATTCTGGAGGGCCACCCTGTGATCGTCCAGCCGCGCCGCGGGTTTGGCTCGCGTGTCCGCCATGCGCCTCACCGACCTGGCGGTCGTTCGTCACGAGCCTGTAGCAGACAGGCCCTAGCCTCGACGCAGGCGATTGCCTCGAACCCGAACCAGCGCGCCACCGCGCCACCCGCCCCATCCTCTTCCGACAAGCCAAGGAGTACTCGATGAATCTGAGCCTCAGCAGGAGCCCGCTCGCCCTCGCCGCGATCGCGGCCATCGGCAGCATGACGTTGACCGCGGCTCCGAGCGGGGCCGTGGCGGCCGGCAAGACGGCCGGAAAGTACGTCTCCGGCGACTTCCACAACCACACCACCTGCTCCGACGGCTCGATCTCGATGCAGAAGCTGGTGAAGAAGGCGACCGATGTCGTCGACACGCCCTGGGGCCTCGACTGGTTCGTCCAGGCCGGCCACGGCGGCAGCGGCAATCGCAATTGCACCCTGGTCGAGGACGCCAGCCTGGCGACCCCAGCCTATCCGGTCGTCACTTCCGCCTCGGGCGTGCTGCAGGGTCCGACGACGACCTGGCAGAACACCAATCCGCCGGTCAACCCCAAGGGCCTGGTGTCGGGTACGCCGCCGAACCAGATCATGTGGCGCTGGCAGTCGATCCAGGAGTTCCAGTACCCGCTCATGGAGTACCTGTCGGCCCTGAAGAGCCTGCCGCTGTTCATGGGCGTCGAGTCGGTGGTGGCGGGCCACGAGCACTCCTCGATGTCGGTGATCACCGGGCAGATGCCGAGCACGATCGACACTGCGCCCCTGCCCGGCACGCCCGGCTACACGCCGCTCGGCAATGCGACGGCGCTGGCGAAGTGGGAATACTGCTTCGACCGCGCCGACACCGACACCAGCCGCGGCAACACGACGGTCGGCGGCGCCACCGGCAACAACTGGGATTGCTCGGTTCCGGGCAGCCTGAACGCGTCCGATCCGAGCTGGAACGCGACGGCGCAGAAGCTCATTCCCGCGGGCGGTGTCGACACCGGCAACCGCGGCCATCAGAAGACCGTCGAAGCGATGAAGTGGATGAGCCAGTTCCACAACAGCGGCAGCTATTACGTGCCCGCCCACCTGGAGCGCGCGGGCCCGTTCAACCCGGACGGCAACAACGGCTTCAACGTCGAGCACCTGCGCAACTTCAACAACGCCGCGCCGAAGTCGGCGTTCGGCTTCGAGACGCAACCCGGCCACGGCGCCTCCAACAACCGTGGCGAGTACTCGCCGAACCGCAACAACATCGGCGGCGTGCTCGTCGACTCGGTCGGCGGCACGACCTACGGCGGCACCGGCGTCTACGGCGCGCAGGTCGGTGGCGTCTGGGACGCGCTGCTCGGCGAAGGCCGCAACTGGTGGTTCTTCGCCAGCTCCGACTGGCACAACCGCGGCCAGTTCGGGCCCGACGATCGCCGCTCGACGCAGGACTTCCTGCCCGGCGAGTACCAGCGCGACTACGTGATGGTGCGCAACGGCACCGACAAGCTGCGGCCGCAGAGCATCGTCGACGGCCTGCGCAGCGGCAACAGCTTCACCGCCAGCGGCCAGCTGATCGACCGCCTGGCCTTCGTCGCCTGCGCGGTCTACCCGCCGGCACGGGAAGCGCCCGCGCTCGAGGCAGCCACGAACGCGGTGGTCGAGACCCTGGCGCTCGCCGCCGCGGTCAAGAACACCGACATCGATCGCGAGAATTGCGCGACGATGGGCGAGAAGCTCGTCGTCCGGCCCGGCGCCGACATCATCGTCTCGATCGTCGTGCGTGACCCCTCGGGGAGCAACTACTCCCCCTACATCTTCGAGAACCCGTCGCTGAAGCAGGTCGGCATCAGCCAGCCGCTGAACAAACCGGTGCTCGACCACATCGACGTGATCCGCGGCATGGTCACCGGCTACAGGACGCCGGGCTCGGCCGACTACGCCGGTGCCTGGCCGAACACCTGGCTGGTCAACCCCAGCCTGGCGAGCGTGCCGGCGGCCGCCAAGAACGCCACGGCGGCGGTGATCAAGACCTTCAACAGCACGACCTGGAAGGATGCGCGCGCCGACTACCGGAAGATGACCTTCCGCATCCCGGCGGTCGCGGCTTCGCAGTACGTCCGCCTGCGTGGCACGAACCTGCCGCCCGCGGTGCCGTTCGAGACCGATGCGAGCGGCAACCCGCTCGCCGATCTCTATACGAACGCGTCCGACCCGACGAAGCTCATGATCCGCTGCAGCACCGTCGGCACGGTGCTGTCGGGCGATGCGATCGACGGCTGCCCGGACCACCTGACCAACGTCGGCGGCCAGAAGTACGTGAGCTACGACGTCGCCGCCTGGTCGGATCTCTGGTTCTACAGCAATCCGATCTACATCGAGGTCAAGGGCGCGACCGTGGTCGCCGGCGTGAAGTAGGCCTCCCCGCCTTTCTCGCGTCCCGCAAGGGCACCGCTGCGGCGGTGCCCTTCGTCGTTGCAACGAGTCTTCTCATCCTCTCTCCATGACTGAAAAATCGCGAGTCATTGCCTGGTTTCGGGAGCCGCTGCTCCATTTCCTCGTTCTCGGCGCCGTGCTCTTCGCCTTCGACCACTTCCTGGTGACGCGCGCCGACGACCCGCGAACGATCGTCGTCGGGCCCGAGGTCGATGCCGAGGCGCGGCAATTGTTCCGGGCGGCGCGCGGCCGCGATCCTGACGCCAAGGAGCTGCGTGCCCTGCGCGAGCGCTGGATCGACAACGAGGTGCTGTATCGCGAAGGGCTGGCGCTGCAGGTCGACCGTGGCGACGCGGCGATCCGCGAGCGCGTCATCTTCAAGGCGCTCAGCGTCGTCGATGCGGGCGTCAAGCTGCCGCCGTTCGACGACCCGTCGCTGCGCCAGTGGTTCCTCGGCCACCGCGAACGGTACGACGAGCCGGCCCGATTCGACTTCCAGGAAGCGGTGCTCGCCGGCGACTCTTCGGAAGCAGCGGTTCGCGCGTTCGCCGATGCGCTGAATGCCGGCACCCCCGGCGACGCCCAGGCCGGGCTGCGCGTCTTCAAGGGCCGGCCGCACACCAATCTCGTGCAGAGCTACGGCGAGGACTTCGCCAAAACGCTGGAGGCCGCCCCGACCGGCCGCTGGCTGGCCCTGGCGACGCGCGAAGGCTGGCGGGCGATGAAGCTGGACACCATCACGCCGCCCAAGCCCGCGGTCTTCGAGACCTTGCGCGGCGTGGTGCTGCAGGACTGGACCGACGCCACCCTGGCGGAGCAGCGCACGGTGGCCGTGCGTGCCCTGGCCAGGAAGTACACGATCCGGGTACCGGGCGCTTCGACGTGAGACGCCTGATCCGCGGCGTGCTCCTCGCACTCGCCGCGTTGCTGAGCGCATCGGCGGCGGCGCACGAGATGACCATGGCCGAGATGGAGCTGCGCGAGACCGCGCCCGGCGAATTCCTCTGGCAGTGGACCGCCAGCAACGAGCGCCCCGCGAGCCAGGACCTGACGCCGAACTGGCCCGAGGGCTGCCAGACGTCGGCCAACCTGCTGCGCTGCGGCGAAGCGGGCCTGCGCGGCGTCCTGACGATCGACGGGGTGGGCAAGCGCTACTCGGCGGCCATGGTCAAGGTGTTCTGGCGCGACGGCCAGTCGCGCGTCTACACCATCACCAAGGGGCAGCCGAGCGTGCACCTCTACGGCTCGGCCGACGACCGTCGCGGCATGGGCGAGATCGCGCAGGCCTACCTCGTCCTCGGCGTCGAGCACATCCTGAGCGGGTTCGACCACCTTCTCTTCGTCGTGAGCCTGCTGTTCCTGGTGGGGTTCAACCGGCGCCTGCTGGCGACCATCACGGCGTTCACGCTCGCGCACAGCCTGACGCTCGCTCTCGCCGCCCTGGGCCTGCTGACCCTGCGGCCGCCACCGGTGGAGGCGACGATCGCGCTGTCGATCATGCTCGTTGCCGGCGAGGCGCTGCACTCGCGGCCGACGCTGTCGCGGCGCTGGCCGGCGCTGGTCGCCTTCCTGTTCGGGCTGGTGCACGGACTCGGCTTCGCCGGCGCGCTGCAGCAGATCGGCCTGCCTCAGAACCACCTCTCGGTGGCGCTGCTGACGTTCAACGTCGGTGTCGAGCTCGGCCAGCTGCTCGTCGTCGCCTCTGCCTACCTCGCCTACCGTGCCCTCGCGAGGTGGCCGGCGCTGGCCAGATCGCGAGTGCCGGCCCTCTACGCCATCGGCACGGTGGCTGCCTACTGGTCGTGGGACCGGGTCTTCGCAGTCCTGGGCTGAGCAGAAGCCGGCGCGGAAAGCTTGGCTGAGACGAACACGCACGGGCCAACGAAGCGCGCGGTCCCCGTCATCCAGAGGAACGCGTGGGAGGGGCACACGCGATGGCTTGGAATTTGTACCGTGGACCTGATGTTCCTGCCTCGAGTCGCAGCGCGAGTTCGTCGATGCGGCGGACATCGCGGTCGCGATCATGTTCGTCGCATGTCCCCTGTCTCGCCGGTGACCTTCGGGGCCAGCTCCAGCTGCTCCATCACATTGGCCTGCGAGATGCTCGCGAGTCCGTGCATGGTCGACCAGATGAACATTGCGTCGAGCTGGACTACGGTGCGATGGGTCCGGTCGCCGGATGGATCGTGGCAAGCCCTCGCCGGCCGTCCTCTGGTTCCATCCTGAAGCTTGAAATTCCGCTCATTCGGCCACGAGCTCGTGGCCGGTGTACTCGGCATGGCTCCACGTGACGACTGCACGCAGCGCCGTTGCCGCGGCTCGCGGATCCAGGGAAAACGCGCAGAACAGGTTGACGTCGCCATCCTCGCCCATCAGCCGCGTCTTGCTTCCTGGCTCGCAGGCCAGCGCGACCCCACCCAGGGACAGGCTCATCGCCGCCATGGTGTCGTCATGACCGCCCGAGAAGTCGACCCGAAGCCGGAAGCGCCCGCCTCCGGAAGCAGGCAGGAAACACGTGATCTCGCGCGAATCGAACGTCGGCGATCGCGACTCGCAGCGGGGATTCCCCGGCTCGGGAGCGCCGCCAGCGAGCGCGCCAGTCAGCTGTGTCTGCGACAGCAGGAACAACAGGAACGGGCGGAAGCTCCCCATTGCCGAACTCTACGTCCACCCGGGCCGGCGGGCTTCGGCACGCTTGCGAAAGACGAGGCACGAAATTCCCTGGAAAGCGTGTCGTCGGCCGTCGCGCAACCCTTGCCAGAGCCGCGGCATCAGACGCCACACCGGCCATCCGGCCATGGCTTCGGCCACGCCGATCCCGTAGCGGGCCATGTAGCGAATCCGGGTGAGCTCGAGCCGCGACTGCTGCAGCAGGTCGCAATCCAGTCCGTTGAACACGGTGCGCAGCGCTTGCGGCGACACCAGGCAGAGGTGCTCGGGCGGATAGAACCAGGGCGAACGTCCCAGCGACCAGCGTGTGAGCGCAGTGCCGATCTCGGGAGTCGAAAGCAGAAGGACCCCGCCTGGCTTGCAGAGCTCGGCAAGCACTCGAGCCGAGCGTCGCGGATCCGGAAGGTGCTCCATCACGGCCCAGCAGGTCACGACATCGAACGCATGCCGCCCGCCGGCGAAGACAAGGTCGTCGTTGATGTTGCCGGCGACGAATCGCACGCCCTCCGACAGCGCCGCGGGACGCACGAAATCCATCACCGTGGTGTCGAAGCCGGCGGCGGCGGCGAGATCGGGGAACGGGCTGTTGGAGCTGCCGACGTCGACCAGGCGGCCGGCCTGCGCATGCTCTCGCACGAACGCGAGGTAGCGGCGCGCGTAGCGTGCGAGATTCGCACCGCCCGAAGAACCGCCGCCGCTGTAGCGCTCGCCATAAGAAGCGTAGAACTCGGCAAGCTCCGCCGCCCCCGGCACGGCGGGCATCGACACCGAGCCGCATGCCGCACACTCGCCGGCGCCCCACTGCCTGGCGACGACCGCGGCGTCGCAGAGGCGGCAGGGAAAGGACGTCTCGCTCAGACCTTGCGCCGCCGCGCCGCGAATCCGAGGACGCCAACGCCGGAAAACAGCAGCGCCAGGGCGCCCGGCTCCGGCACCGGCGAGGCGAAATTCATGATGCCGGCGTAGGAGCCGCCGGCGGTGCCGTTGATGCGTCCCATGACCTCGAGCACGTAGGTTCCGGCAAGGAGATTGATCGGACCGATCCGGTCGAGCAGGCCTCCGCTCGCCACCAGCGGCGCGCCGCTCGAGGCCATCGTCATCAGCCCGGGGCCGACCGGGCCGGTCGTCAGCGACGCGAGCGAACCCTGGTAAAGGCGGATCGCCAGGCCGTTGATCGAGAACACGTCGGCCAGGTCGATGCTCGAGGCGAACGTGCTGTAGTCCGCTTCTGCAACGGTGAACTGATAGTCGTCGAAGAACCTGTCGGTGTCGCTCATGCCGAACGGCAGCGGCGTGGAAAAGATATCGCTGAAGACGAGCGAGGACGGCAGTGCGATGACGCCCAGGTCTTCGACCTTGGTCAGCGCATCGTCGGCGTGCGCAGCGGAAGCCGCCAGAAGGCAGCTCGCTACGAGGGCGCGGATCGCGGGACACAGGCGAGCGTTCATCGAAGTCCTTTGCAGGGCGGCATGGCAAGGTGGAAGCCGCCCGTGTATCAATATACGGATCGTCGGTGACCCCCGGTCGCGCGGCAGACCTGCGCGCCATAGTCCGTTCGCACCACGTTTGCGTCAGCGGCCGGCTCGGCATCCGTCATCGATGCAGGTCGGCGCGGACGAAAGGCCGGTCGCGGCCGGCCAGCGTCGTCGCCAGCTGGCTGACCCAATCGTGCGAGGCCACGAGCGGCGCCGCAGGCAAGGTGAAGAGGAGCCAGGCGAAGGCCGGCGCGAGCCAGACGAGCGCCAACCCCGGCGTCCTGATACGGCGGAGGCTTTGGATCGAGACCGCGGCAGCCACGGTACCGACGGCGAACCCGCCCAGGACCTCGGACGCGGAATGGGCACCGGTCACCAGCCGCGAGATCGCCACGACGACGGCAACGGCGGCCGCCAGCACCATCGCCGGCGCATACCGCGTCGAGGGCGCCGGGGCGAAGGTCGCCGCCAACATGGGGTAGATCGCTGCGGCGAACATGGCGTGGCCCGACAAGCCGGTGAAGTCGAGCGACGCGATCCCCCAGCCGAAGCCGAGGAAGGCGATCTTCGAGGCCGTCACGAGCAGCACGGCCAGGGCAGTCGGCAGCAGCAACAGGAACGCCGCAGTGGGGCGACGTGCCGACCAGGCAATTCCCCCGGCGACGACCAGCAGCAGCGGGAGAGCGATGCCGGACTCGCCGAGGCGCGTCAACCCGCGCCAGCAGGCGTCCGGGTTCAATCGCGCAGCCGAAGCGTCGGGGGAGAAGACGGGGCGCGGTTCATCGGTCTCGTTGCCTGGCGTTCGGTGGGAAGCGATGATTCTAGGAACGGCGCGTGACGGGCCGATGGCCGCGCCCATGGCGTTCGGCCGTTGGCCTAGAACAGGCTTCACCGGGGCTCTGCGGCAGTTCAACCGCGTCGGCGACTATTCGTACGGCATCTGCATCTATGCCGGTCCAGCAGTCGTTGGCGGGCGTCTGGCCCGGCTCGACGACGACGACGAGCATCCTGTGCGCTTCGGCGACGATCACCGGTTGCCTGGCATTGCTGTCGTGCATCTCGTCGAACGCCCGGCGCTCGCCTGGCGCCGCCGGGCCGGGGCGGCCGAAGCGCTGGCTGCGCCGGCGGCCGGCGACCTGCGCCGGCAGACGTCAGGCTAGCGCGAGCGGCGCGAACGACGAATCGGCGTCGTTGCCGTGGTGCACCACCAGGTCGACGCCGGACACCTTGGCCGCCTGCTTGGCGCGCGCGGCCGCGCTGGCGACACGGTCCGCCTGCTGGAACTGGCCGGCAGAAACGCAGACGACACCGAAATACAGCGTCGTCAAGGGGAAAAAGCGCGTCACCCCGCTGCGGTCTTCGGCCTGGATGCCTCCCGCGGACCGGGCCGCGTCGTCGTAGAGCGTGCGTGCGGCAGCGTTGAACTGGTCAGTGATGCGCCGGCACCTGGGCTCCCAGGCTTCGTCCTGGAACAGCAGGACGAAATCATCGCCGCCGACATGACCGATGAAGTCGCGCTGGGCGTCGCAATGAGCCAGCAAGGTGCTGGCCACGAGCTTGATCATCTCGTCGCCATGCCAGTAGCCGAAGTGATCGTTGAAGGGCTTGAAGTTGAGCAGATCGGCGTAGCAGACGACGAAATCGCCCTCGCTCTTCAGCAGACGGTTGATGTGCTCGGTGATTGGAATGTTGCCCGGCAGGAGGGTCAGCGGATTGGCATGGCGCGCCGCCTCGATTCGCGACTCGGTGACGTTGCGCACCAGCTGGTCGGCGGTGCCGAGGCCGACGTAGCGGCCGTTCTCGGTGATGATGAAGCCCTCGGTCAGGTAGCGCTGATCGTCGGACGTGAGGATCCCCACCAGCTCGCGGACCTCGCGGTCGCGCTCCAGCAGGCGCGGCGACAGGTTCGCGAAAGGCAGCGCCGGCTTCCTGCCGAAGACCTCCTTGAAATAGCCCCGCGCATAGCGGTCGAGGAACTGGTGCCGCTCGATCAGGCCCAGGGGCGTGCCCACGTCGTCGACGATCGCGATCGCCGGCCACTCCGGATGCCGGTCGAAGATCGCCACGAGCTGCTCGTTCGTCGCACTGGCCGAGATCGGATCGGCATAGATCACGCCGAGCTCGCGCAGCCGCCCCGGCGACGCAGCCGAACCGAGCGCCGGCATGACCGCGATCCGCTTGTTGGCGAGCACCTCGGCGGCCACGGGCTCGATCGACTGGCGCGGCATCGCTTCCGGCCGGCCGGTGAAGTAGCCCTGCCCCCAGGTGATGCCCATGTCACGGATCACGCGCAGATCGTCGGCCGTCTCGATGCCCTCGGCGACCAGCGAGGTGCCGAAGACCTCGGCGATCTGCATCAGCGCACGCAGCGTCTGCAGCTTCTTCGCGTGGCGACTGATGTCGCCGGTGAAATACTTGTCGATCTTGACGACGTCGGGCGCAAGCTCGGACCAAAGCCTGAGGCTGGACCGACCGTCGCCAAAGTCGTCGAGGGCAAACGACAGGCCGGCAACCTGCACCTCGCGCACGCTTTCGATGAACCGGTCGACATCGAAGATGTGCTCGTGCTCGGTGATCTCGAATGTGAGCAGACGCGTCGCCAGGCCGAGCTTGCCGATGTCGCGCACGATCGCCTCGAGCGAACGCCGGCGCACCGCCTCGACCAGGGCCTTGGCGCTGACGTTGACGAACAGCCGTCCCGGCTGCCGGAGATCGGCCCAGCGGTTCAGCGCGACTGCGACGCAGGCAAGCTCGAACTCGAGAAGCAGCCCTTCCCTGCGCGCGGCAGCGAACAGGTCGTCGGGCGAGTGCAGAGGCATCGCCTGCGGTCCGCGGATCAGGGCCTCGTGGGCGTAGATGGAGCCGTCGCGCATGTCGACGATCGGCTGGAAGACGCAGCGCAAGGCGCGGTCCCTCATCAGCCGGGACAACGGTCCCGATCCGTCGCCTGTGCCGAACTCCAGCAATGACTCGAATGGCACGACGGCGCTCATGATGCAGCGGTTTCTGCCCTGGCCGCGGCTGCGCCAGGATCGGACCGCGCACCTTAGCCGGCGTCGCCCGCCCGCGCAACCCGATCCGGTTCGCTCCGGCGACGCCGGGCGCGGGGTCGTGCAATCCTTCCGCCGGACGCGGCCGTCAGCGCCACGGCCAGCCCGAGGCCGACGAGCCAGCCGACGCCAAGAGCGCCTCCGCCCGATCCGCCGCCGGCGGCGGGAGGCTCCGGTGGCGTCACGACCGGCGGCAGGCCGAGCAGCGCGGCGCACTGCGAGATGGCGCTGCTGCTCAGGCTCGGCGGGGTCCGGACCGGCGCGACGTAGGTTGCGGGCGCCGCCGCGTACGCCAGTGCCTGGTCGGCATCCAGGATTCCGCTGCCGCAGGTGCCGGTGGTGCACTGGCAGCGACCCGGGTTGCTCGCAGCGTTGCAGACGCCGAGCGCAGCCACGGCGACGTGCGGGCGAGCGCTGGCACGCAGTCCGGCATCGAGCTGGTCTGCGCTCAACGCCGGGTTGAGCGCCAGCATCAGCGACGCCGTGCCCGCGACGACCGGGCCGGCAAAACTGGTGCCGCTCCCAGCGCCGTAGCCGAACGCCCCGGGCGCGCCGGTGCCCGTGTTGCTCGTGGAGACGACGCCACTGTCGGCGAGCAGGTTGTCGCAGGTGGCCATGCGGTCCTGGTCGCCGCCGACGGTCGCGAGCGCCACTTGCGGCCCGTAGTTCGCGTAGATCGACTTGAAGCCCTGACGATTGAGTGCGGTGACCGCGAACGCCCCGCGGCAACTCGCCGGCCGACCGACCAGGGTGCGCTCGTTGCCGGCTGCGGCGATGACGATCGCCCCGACGGCGCGCACCGCGGCAAGGGTGTCGACGTAGAGCTGCGCCGCCGCGGCCACGTCGGGATCGGGGTGCGCCGTGTCGCAGGGCGCGAAGCCGGCGAAGCCGATGACGAGGATGCGCGCGGGGTTCGCATTGCGTCCCACGCCGGCGACGTCGAGACCTGCGGCCCAGCGAATGCCGTCGACCAGATCGGCCACGCTCGCGCCGCAGCGTCCCGCCACCCGTACCGGCAGGATGCGCGCGTTCCAGTTCATCGCTGCCAACCCGGCTGCGTTGTTGCTCGTCGCGCCGATCTGGCCGGCGATGAGCGTGCCGTGCCAGCTGCTGGTCTCCGATACCACGCAGCCATCCCAGGTCGCCGGGTCGGCCACCTTCTCCGCAGCGGTCAACCGATCGCCGGGATCGCCCGGATCGGCGTCGCGGCCATCGCCGTCGCCCGCATAGACCGGATCGCTCACGAAGTCGTAGCCGGGCAGCACGAGATGACCATCGACTTCGGGATGGCCGGCGATGCCGGAGTCCAGAACCGCGACCACGGGTACGCTGCCCGTCGGCACGCCCGTGCTCCGGTTCCAGGCCTGCTGCATGTCGGGCACGCCCGCCGAGGTCGCGGCATCGTAGGCCCCGAGCCACCACTGCTGCGGATACAGCGTGTCGTTCGGGATCCGCGGCGTCGCGGCTCGCGGCTCCTGCGCGTCGGGCGCGACCAGAAGCACGCCTGGTCGCGCCCGCAAGGCGGCAGCGACGTGCCGCGCCTCGGTCGATGTCATCGGCTTGCTGGCGCGGACCGCGTGCCAGCCGCCGCCGAGGTCACGTGCCTCCATCCAGGTGGGGCCCTCGGCGCCGAGCACGCCGGGACGTGTCGGCCCCTGCAGCGTTGCCGCGGCCGCGGACGCGGTCTTGAGGATGAAGCCGCGGACGGCGCCCTCGCCATCACGCGCACCCGCGGACCCGGCCGGACCCGGCAGCCAGGCCGCTGCCGCGATGCAGGCGATCACGGCGATTCGCCGCTCCCTTCGCATGTCGAGCCGCGGCTCTCGATGCGCGATTTCGTCGTTGTCGATGTTCACCGACGCAGCCTATGCGCCTCATGTTGTGTCGTCATGACACGCAGCCATCGATGAGGCGCCACGGCGGAATCGCGCTGCGTCCACCCGGGTCGTGCTGGGCCGTTCGGACTACCGCTGTGACGGTGATCCGCTTCACCGCCCCGACACCCGCGAACCGTACGGTAAGCAGGTGAGCAGCCAAGCCCTGACCTTCTCCCTCCTTGCCCCGGCACGGTGCTCGGGCAGTGCCTCGACACGAGGTCTGTGCCATGTCCGCTGAGCTCTCGCACCGCCACGATCTGGCGGCGCCGACGGCGGTCGACCCGGTCGTCGCTGAGCAGGCGCGCGTGCGCGTCTTCGACCGGCGCTCCGGCCGTCGCGCCTTCTTCAGCGCGCCGCAATCGGTGGCCGGCTTCATGGCCGCCCTGCTCGAGCCGACGATCGCCGTGGCCACTCTGATCGGCGCGCACGTCTGGTACGGCGAGACTTTCGGCCGGCCGGCGATGGCGTTGGCGCTGCTCGTCATCGCCCTCACCTTTCCCGGCCCGAACCGCTTCCGTGACGCGCCGCTCGCGGCGGGCGTCGACATCGCCACTGCCTGGCTGGGCCTGGTGGCGATCCTTCTCTTTTGCGCCTGGGCGACGAAGAGCCTGCGCCTGTACGAATGGAACGTGTTGTTGCTGTGGGTGCTGGCGACGCCGCTGCTGCATTGGTTCGCGGTGTCCGTCGGCGGGCAGTTGATCGCCGTGCGTTCGCGTCGCCCGCAGGCGCGGCGCAGCGCTGTCGTCGTCGGCGCCAGCGCCCTCGGGGTCAAGGTCGGGGCCGTGCTGCCGGAGCGGGTCGGCGTGCAGACCCGGGTCCTCGGCTACTTCGATGACCGCAGCGACGAGCGCGTGCACCCCGCCGCGCGGGCCGCGCGTCTCGGCGGCCTAACCGACGTCGCCAGATTCGTGCACGCGAGCGGCGCCGCCGAGGTCTACATCACGCTGCCCCTGGGCACCCAGCCGCGCATCGTCGCCCTGCTCGAGTCCTTGCAGGGCACGACCGCATCCATCTACTTCGTGCCGGACGTGTTCGGCATCAGCATCATCCAGGGCCGGCTCCAGGATGTGGCCGGCGTGCCGGTTGTCGGCATCTGCGAGACGCCTTTCACCGGCACCAACGGCCTCGTCAAGCGGGCGAGCGATCTGCTGATCGCCTCGGTCCTGCTCCTCCTGCTCTCTCCGCTCATGCTGGTGCTCGCCGCCGGAGTGCGCATCAGCTCGCCCGGCCCGGCGATCTTCAAGCAGCGCCGCAACGGCCTCGGCGGCGAAGAGATCACGGTCTACAAGTTCCGCACGATGCGCGTGCTCGAGCGCGGCGGCGACGCCGGCGCGACAGGCATCCGCCAGGCGATTCGCGGCGACTCGCGCGTCACGCCGTTCGGTGCCTTCCTGCGCCGCACCTCGCTCGACGAGCTGCCGCAGTTCCTGAACGTGCTGCAGGGCCGCATGAGCATCGTCGGCCCGAGGCCGCACGCGATCGCGCACAACGAGCAGTACCGACAGCTGATCAAGGCTTACATGGTCAGGCACAAGGTCCGGCCCGGAATCACCGGCTGGGCCCAGGTGAACGGGCACCGGGGCGAGACCGAGACCCTCGAGAAGATGAAGGCCCGGGTCGAGTACGACCTGGAGTACCTGCGCAACTGGTCGCTCGGCCTCGACCTGCAAATCATCGCCCGCACGGCCCGGCTCGTCCTCGGCGACCGCCATGCGTTCTGAACACGGCGCGCCGAGCCGCGCACGCCCTACCCGCGTCCTCGCATGAAACCAACCCTGCGCATCCTCGGAACCCGCGGCGTGCCGGCAGCGCATGGCGGCTTCGAAACCTTCGCCGAGCAGCTCGCGCTGTATCTCGTTCGTCGCGGCTGGCGGGTCGTCGTCTACTGCCAGGTCGACGGTCCGGGAAAGCTGTCCACCGATATCTGGCAAGGCATCGACCGGGTCCTGATCCCGATCGAGATGACTGGCCCGAAAGCGACCATCGCTTTCGACTGGAAGGCGACGCTGCATGCAGCGCGGCATCGCGACGTGTGCCTCACCCTCGGCTACAACACGGCCGTGTTCTGCGCCTGGCTGCGCCTGCGCGGCGTGAAGAACGTCATCAACATGGACGGCATCGAGTGGGCGCGCGCCAAGTGGTCGGGCCCGGCGAAGGCCTGGTTCTGGCTCAACGACCTCGCCGGCTGTCGCCTGGGCAACCAACTCGTCGCCGACCACCCTTGCATCGCCGATCATCTCGCCACGCGCGTGCCACGGCACAAGATCACGATGGTTCCCTACGGCGCCGAGCCGGTCACGGCTGCGGACCGGGCGCATGCCACCAGCCGCGACCTTTTCCCTGGCCGTTACCTGACGCTGGTCGCACGACCCGAGCCGGAGAATTCGGTGCTCGAAGCCGTCCAGGGCTTCTCCCGGCGGCGCCGCGGCGTGAAGCTTGCGGTCGTTGGCGCCTACCAGCCGGGTCACCCGTATCACGACGCCGTGCGCGCTGCCTCCAGCGACGAGGTCGTGTTCCTCGGCGCCATCTACGACCGGCCGGTGCTCGCCGCCCTGCGCTTCCACTCGCTCGCCTACGTTCACGGCCACCGGGTCGGCGGCACCAATCCCTCGCTCGTCGAGGCGCTCGCCGCTGGCAATCCGGTGATCGCCCAGGACAACAGGTTCAACCGCTGGGTCGCCGGCGACGCGGCTTGCTACTTCGTCGGCGCCTCCGATCTCGCCGATACGCTCGATACGCTGCTGACGAGTCCATCGACCCTGCAGGCGATGGGCACGGCGGCGCGCGCACGCGCGGCGGACGCGTTCACCTGGGGAGATGTGCTCGCCGCGTACGAGTCGCTGCTGCTCGGTCACGTCGCTCCGGCACCGGCCGCGCTCCCGGCACCGGTCGCGAGCAGCGCGACGATCACGTCGGCGCAGGCGCGGTCCGTGTCCAGCCCGTCCGCTGGTCAATGATCGCGTAGGCCCGGGCCACCTGGCGGGCCCACGTCATGTCGCGCGCGCGGCGGAGCGCAGCGGCGGACATGCGCTCGAGGCGAGTCCGATCCTTGCTCAAGGCCTCGATCTCGGCGGCCATTCGCCCGGCCAGTCGCTGCTCGTCGAGATCGGCCGTCTCGATGATGAGGGCGCAATCCGGATCGACCGCATAGCGCGGCCCGCCGATGTCCAGGCAGAGGACCGGCAGGCCTCGCGCCAATGCCTCGGTCACGACGTTTCCGCTCGAGTCGTGCCAGCTCGGAAACACGAGCAGGTCAGCCGCGTCATAGAGCCCGTTCATTCTCGGGCGGGGCGCGTGGCCGAGCAGGTCGACGTGAGCGGCGATGCCGAGCTCGCTGATCCGCTTGCGGCTCCAGGCCGCGAGCCGGCCGCCGCCGGCGATCGACAGATGCACGGCGACGTTTCGTTCGACGAGAAGCTTCATCGCATCGAGAACGTAGGTGATGCCCTTGCCGCCGAGAAGGCGGCCGGCATAGAGGAGGCGAAGCGGTCCCGCTGCGACGGGCAGACGGCCCTCCGGCCGCACATCGGTGACGCCGATCTCGCTGGCCTCGGCGGCCTTCGCCCTGGCGAACCACGGCAAGGCGTGGCGGGTCTGTCCCGTCTTGGTGAGGATGCAGTCCGCCCGCGCCATCGCCAGCATCACGAACGGGTCCCAGCGACTGGCGACGATCGATGCCTGGCGTAAGAGGTAGAAGGCGCGCTCGCGCCACGGCCAGGATCGATACAGACGTGCCGGCGCGCCCTCCCCGCCGCCCACCGGGCCGACCGCCAGCGGCACACCGAGGCCGCCGAGGAAGCTCGGCAGGCGATAGCTGCCCCAGGTGAGGTGATGGATAAGGTCGTGCGGGCGGACGTCGAGCAGGCGCCTGACATGGCCGCGGACAGCGAGTTGCCAGAGCCAGTAGTAGCTGCGCGAGTTGAGCTGCGTGTGCGGGTGGCCGCCGATGCCGCGCACGCGGAACCATTCGAAGGTGACGCCGGGCGCGGCTCCGCGCGCCGCCAACGGTTCGATCTGCTCGCGAAAATAGGCGTGAGTGACGACAGTCACGTCGTGGTGCTTGCCGAGCTCGAGCGCCCAGCGCCAGCCGACGCCCGGCTCGGAGCCCCATTCCGGTGAGCAGGCATACGCCGAGAGCAGGATCCGGCGGCGCGGCGGAGCTTCGACCCTGCTCACGCCGGACGCCTCTGCATCGCACGCCGAAGCAAGGCCATCGTCGGAGCGTCCCGCGAGCGATTCGACGCCGCGGGGTCGACCGAATCGATCTCGGCGTCCCAGCCCGGCCAGCCGCGAAATTCGTGATAGGTCCACGACCAGCCGTACCGCTCGAAGAGCGAGAGCGCATCCTGCACCCAGCGGGTCGCGGATCCGTCCGGCGCCCAGCGCACGCAGCTGAACTCGCCGACATAGATGGGCACATCCTGGCGCAGCTCGAACGTGCGCGCGACTTCGAGCTCCTGCTCCAGGCGCAAGGCGTCGATGCGGGTCACGCCGAGCCGCGGCGCCCAGGCGCCCAGGCCGAATTCCGCACCCGCCGGATAGGGAATCCGCCGCTGCCAGGCCGGATTCACATACTGATGCGTGATGTCGTGCGGCGTGTAGAAGTGAGGGCTGTAGACGATGTGCGGGTCGGCGAAGCGCCTCAAGCCGTGCAAGCCCAGGACATTGCCGCCGGCCACGGGCTCGAACACGATGGGGATCACCGGCCGGCGCTGCCGGATCGCCGCGATCACCTGCTCGGCGAGCGGATGCCACGCCGCCTGCGCCTCGGCGATGTCGGCCGACGGCCAGGGCGGGTTCGGCTCGTTCATCAGGTCGAGCCCGGCGATCGCCGGGTAGTCGCCGAAGGTCGCCGCGAACCACTCCCAGTTCTCGACCACGCTGGACCGCAGCGCCGCATTGCTCCAGAAGGCGGGCGTCTCGACGCCCTGGAACGAGCCGACGACGACCACGCCGACGCCTCGCGCTGCGGCGCGCGCGAGCAGCGTTCGCAGCGACGCCAGGTCCGCAGCGGCCCGACCGAAGGTGTCGCAGCCCTGGCAACGCCGGAACGGGAAGAAGACCCGCGCCGTGTTGGCGCCGAGCGAGGCCATCGCATCGAGCAGACCGGCGTCCCGCTCCACCCCTCCGAGCACGAAGCCGCTGCGCCGGCCGCCGCGGAAGTCGTCAGCCGCCGCCGGCGCGGCGATGCCCGGTGCCTGCGCCGGAAAGGCACCCGGCCAGGCGCTGCACGTCGCCAGCGCGGCCAGGCCGCGCCCCACTGCCCTGCGCGTAAGTCCGCTCACCGTGGCGCGGCCTCGCCGCCAACGGCCTTCGGCTCTGCAGGCACGGTCCGCCGTGCGAGAAGAAATCCGACCATCAGAAGGAAGGCGAACATGTCGAACTTGTTGAATGCGCCGGACACCACCCAGGTCGTCAGGAGCAGCACCACGGCGCATGCCTGGAGCGCCCGACCCTCGAGCCCGGCCTGGTCGAGCGGCGCGTTCGCCGCGGTGCGTCGCCCGACCCGGTACAGCCAGAGCAACAGCGCGATGTAGAGCGTCACCCCGACGATCCCGGTCTTGACCAGCAGGTAGACATAGCCGTTGTGGAAGATCGGGATGAACCTGACCGCCGCCCCGGGATCGTTGCTCAGGTTCTGGAACTGGCCGAGGTCGACTTGTGCGCCGAAGCCGCTGCCGAACACCCACTGGACCGGCGTGCCCGCCTGCCAGTGCTCCAGCGCGCGGGCGGTCTCGAACCCTCGCCAGTTGCTGTTGACCTGCGCCGCTGTCGAATAGTCCTGAACGCTGATCTCCTCGAAGGAGCGGGCCAGCTTGCCGACGAAGGAACGACGCGCGTCGATCGACGAGGTATCGACGGTGGCCTGCAGGGCAACGATGGCAAGCACGCCGGCAGCCGCCATGACGGCAACGCGAAGCCACTCCCGCCGCGCGAAGGCCCCGGCCATGGCGAGCGCACCAACCACCACCACCAGCGTCATCGTCCGCGAGAAGCTGAGCGCGAACGACGCCGTGCAGAGCGCAAGGCAGAGCGTCGCCAGCAGGGGATGCAGGCCGAGCGATTCGCGCCAGCGCCCGCGCCAGCCGAACAGGACGATCATCACGAGCGCGGTTGCGTAGTACCCTGTTCCTGCCGCAGCGCGGATCGAGGTCGCCGAGCGGAGCAGCAGCTCCGGCCGGATCATGAACGGGATCATGTGCACGAGGGCGACAAGACCACCGCCGATGACGAAGGCGCGCAGGCCGCGCCGCGAGTCGCCGAGCAGTCGGCCGAAGACGAAGCCGAGGGCGATGATGACCGCGGGGTTGGAGTAGTACCACGCGTCCTTCAGGTAGAGGTAGCGATCGGCGCCCGCGCCGAACACCAGCCCGAGGGCAATCATCGCGATGAACGGGAGCGTCACCACGAGCAGCGGGCGCTCGATCGGACGATTGCTTCCGGCCCAGACGATGCCCACCAGCAGCAGCAGGTAGAGGTTGATTCCGGTGATGAAGCCCGGCGGCGCGAGCAGCGCGAAAAAGCAGAGAAAGCCGATCGAGACCGCGGGCCAACTGAGGCTGACGGCGGGCAGGCGGGCCAGCTCGGCCCGGCTGTAGTACATGCGCTCGTAGCTCATGGCAGCTGGGGGCGCGGCGGCGCGAACGACATGCCGCAACCCATGGCGACGCGAAACACGTCGAGCACGCGTCCGGTCATCGCCGTCACCGTGAACGCCTGCTCGTATCGGGCTCGCCCAGCGGCCGCCATCGCGCCGCGTCGAGCATCGTCGGCAAGCAGTCCGCCCAGCTTTGCCGCGAGGTCGGCCGCGTCGCCGGGCGCGTGGAGCAGGCCGGTCTCGCCGTCGATCACGACTTCCGGCAGGCCGCCGATCCTGGCGGCGACGATGGGTCGCGCCAGGGCCATCGCCTCCACGGCCACCAGGCCGAACCCCTCGGCCTCGGTCGATGGTGCGCAGACCACGTCGAGCGCTTGATACGCAGGCGCGGTTTCGGCGATGAAGTCGAGGTGCACGACGCGATCGCGGATCGGCGAGGCGGCGATCCGTCGGCGCAGGCGCTCGAGATGGTGCTCCTGCCCCAGCGGCGGACTGCCGACGAAGACGACCGAGAAGTCGGCCTCGCGCCCGTCGGCGAGGCGTTCGCAGGCGTCGAGGAGCAGCGCGTGCCCCTTCATCCGGTTGATGCGGCCGACGAGGCCGATCGCCAGCCGCTCGCCGTTCGGGCGAAACCGCTCCGCGTAGGGGTTCGCCGTCCCCCCGTCGGCCGGACGGGGGTCGGCAATGCCGTTCCAGATCACCCCGGCGTGCGCGCCGAGTGCCGGCTCGCGGGCAACGAAGAAGTCCCGGGTCGCCCGCGAATTGCAGATCACCTCGCCGGCAGCGCGGCGCAACAGCCAGGCGAAGCCGCTCGCCGCGACCTCCGGCCGTTCGACGATCTCGTGCACGTGCCAGACGTGCGGAAGGTCGTGCATCCCGGCCCAGAGGGCGCCACCCAGGACGGCCAGTGTGCTGGAGCAGACCAGGTCGATCGGACCGTTGGCGGCGCAGCGCCGCAACGCCCGGGCGGCGAGCGGAACGGAGGCCAGCAGTCTCACGATGCCCGCGACGCTGAACGAGCGCCGCTCGAGCTTGAGGATCTCGGCGGGGGCGAACACATGAGTCTCGATCGAGCGACGACGCAAGGCGTCGACCAGGGGGCCCTCCCCGGGCAGGGCGACGACGGCCTCGCCGCCGGCGCGGTTGACCGCATGCGCGCATTCGAGCAGGACGCGGTCGCTGCCGTACAGGTCGCTGGACTGGTGCACGAACAGGACGCGCCGGCCGATCGCGGGCGGGAACGCGCTCAAGTCGGGGCCGCCCTCGCCCGCCGGCCGAGCGTCACGAGGCGACTCCATGGCCACAGGGCGCGCAGCTGCATCCAGCCCAGCGGGCGCAACTCCCGAATCAGGATGCAAGGCAGGAAGCCGGACACGAAATAGGAAATCAATGCCGCCCAGACCGCGCCGCGGGCGCCGTACGCGGGAATCATGGCGACATTCAATGCGCCGTTGATGACAGCGCCGCTCATCGCGATCAGCGGCGCATGGCGCTGCAGCCCGACCATGCCGAGCCATCGGTACCGGGCCGCCGCAAGGGCGACGGCAATGCAGGTCCAGGCGTGCAGCTGGAACAGCGGCAGCGCGGCGGCGTAGCGCGGGCCGAAGACAAGGGCGATTGCCGTAGGGCCGAGCAGCAGCCCGCCGAGAACAGCGAGCAGGGCTCCGGCAACGGCCAGATCGAACAGCACCTGGCCACCGGACCAGGGAGCCACGTCGAGCCGGGCACGGCGCGCCAGCGCCGGATAGGCCGAGTCGAGCAGCACCACCGGAACGACGAAGAGGACTTCGGAGAGCTTCTGCACGAGCGCATAGACGCCGGTCTCGGTATCGCTCGCGAGCGCCCCCAGGAGGACGACGTCCTGCTTCATCGTCAGCAGCATCGCCACCGTGCTCAGCAGGTAGGGCCAGCCATCGCGAAGCAACAGGTGGGCCGCTTCGCGATTCGGGGCGAGCACGCCGGCATCGGCGCGGCGCGGCGAGCGATGCCACGCGAGCCAGAGCAGCCCGCTCGACAGCGCCGCCTCGAACACGATCGTCCACGCCAGCGACAGCACGCCCAGGTCGAGCGCGAGGCAGGCGATCTTCAGCGCGGCCGACAGGAGCGTGCTCAGCAGCCGCATCAGCGCCGGCGGACCGGCCTCGACATGGGCCTTGAACCAGAAGTCGAAGACGCTCGGCGCGTAGCCGACAAGCGCCAGGCCGACGATCATCGTCACCGCCAGCGCGAACGGCTCGTTCGGCCGCAGCAGCGCGGTGGCGATGAGCATCGCGGCGAACCCGGCAAGCGATGCGAGCAGTCGCAGGGCGATGACCGTGCCGAGCAGCGCACCCGCACTCCCCGGACGGGTGAGGCGCAGCGTGGCCGGGATGTCGAGGCCGAGGGCCACGACCCCGAGCAGGATGGCCATCAACGACGAAGCGAAGTTGAGCAGCCCGAACGACGCGGGTCCGAGCTGGTGCGCGATCCAGAACGAGACCACGGCCGTCACGCCAAGGCGGACCAGGTTTTCTGCGAGCAGGACGGCGCTGCTCGCCGCGACGCGACCGGCGCCGAGTTCAGGCGCGCTCAAGAGCCGAAGTAGCGCGATCGAACCGGCGCGGGCACGGCCGCCGAGAGATCGGCGACGAAGCTGTCCTGCAGCTGAAAGGCCGCGGTCGCCGGCAGTCCGACCGTCGAGACGCGGACGATCATGCCGTCGGCAATGAGGCCGCGCATGCCGTAGCGCAGTTGTTGCATCTTGCGGCTCAGGCCGGGCAGCGTCGCCGTCTCGTCGAGGGTGATCCAGTAGGTGATGGGCTCGAACCGGGTCGCCATCTTGCCGATCAGCCGCTGCACCCGCAGCGGCGCCTTGGCGAGGCCGAGCGTGGCACCGCCCGCGTCCTCGACGTCGAAGCCCTGGGCGCTGTAGCAGAACTCGGGCCGATGCACGGCGGTGGCTTCCGAGCTCTGGTCGTTGCCGTAGGCGATGGACAGCATCACGCGCTGCCGGCGCGAGTTGATGTAGGTCCGCGCGAGCACCTGCGAGTAGGCCGTATCGAGGGTCGCCTGCAATCCGGCGTCGGGCAGGATCGGGATCATGCTCGAGTCCTCGCGCCAGTCGCCGAAGCGCTTGGGCACCTGCGCATCGAGCGCGATCGCCGGCTTGCTGTCCGATGTGCGCAGCGTCGGCCGCAGCGATTCGGCGGCCGGCAGGGCCGCCGCCATCGACGCGGCGATCAGGAGCGCGGCGCCACGTGTGAGCATCGAGCGGGGGTAGCGCGGGCTCACGTCGCTGCCCGCTGGGGCAGCATCCGGCCGACGACGCCGTCCACGGCGACCATGAGGCAGGTGGCGACGACGAACAGGACGATCCCGGCGAAGCCATGGATGAATCCCTGGCCGGCGGCGTCGCCGTAGTGGTAGGTCACCAGGCACAGCACGACCACGCGAACCACGTTGGCGATGAAAGAGATCGGCACGATCAGCGCTGCCAGGACGAGGTTGCGCATCGTCGATGCATGGCCCACGGCGTTCAGGTACAGCAAGCCGAGAGCCTCCAGCGTGAAGATCGAAGTCAGGCCGGCGCACGCGTCGGCCACCTGAAGCTCGTAGCGACCGACTGCGAGGATGACGCCGCTGCGGGCGACGGGGTAGCCGGCGGCATGCATCAGGGTCTCGGCAAAGTACGAGACGGCCGTCTTGAGCGGCACCGTCACGGTCTGCACGACAACGCCGGGCAAGGGAATCAGGAAGAGAAGGAAGAACAGCGGAAAAGCCGCCAGGCGCAACGCCGCCCAGCCGCGCAGCAGCAGGCATATCGCCGCCGCCGCCAGGATCAGCGACCCGACCTCGAACTGCACCACCGCCTGGGAACGCCCGATCACGTAGGCAACCATCGCCAGGGCAAGCAGAAGCCCGCCGAGGATCGGCATGGCCCGCTCGGGCAGGGCCGCGAACCGGTCCCGGCTGCGCCACAGCAGCCAAAGCGAGACGCCGAGGATGACGGGGCCGTGGCCCTGGGCGTCGCCGACCCAGAACGTGGTCGAGAGGTTCCACAGCGTCGGCAGGGCCAGCGCGGCGAAGCCGAGCAGGACGATGAGCGCCGGAGGCGGCGCGGCGGCAAGCAGGGTTCCGGCCGGGAGCCGACGCGAGTCAGAAGTCATTGAGGATCACTCCGGCGACCTGCGCGGGACTCTCCGACAGCGCTGCGACCAGGTCCTGGATCGCGGCCACGTGGCTGACCCCGCGTCGCGCGATCACCATCGCGGCGCCGCACTTGGCGGCAAGCAGCGGCGCGTCCATGCCGTGAGCGAACGCCGGCGTGTCGACGACGACATGGTCGAACTTCTGCAGGACCTCGGCGATGAGCAGGCCCATGCCCGGACGTTCGATCAGCTCCATTGGATTGGGCGGCACCGCGCCCACGGGAAGGACGAACAGGCTCGGCAGATAAGGGACTGCGTGGATCGCCTGCGCTTCGGCGCGGCCGGCGAGCACGGCCGACAGGCCGGCGGCGTTGTCGATGCCGAACAGGGTGTGCTGGCGCGGCCGGCGCATGTCGGCGTCGATCAGCAGGGTGCGCCCGCCGAGCTGGCTGAACGCGGCCGCGATGTTGGCGGCGAAGTACGACCTGCCGTCGGCGCTGTCGGGGCTGATGACGGCGATCGCCCGGCGGCTCGGATGGCCGTCGTAGACCCGCATCGTGAGCTGCGCCCGGATGCCGCGAAACACTTCGGCCTGTGGAGAAAACGGCCGGCTCGCAACGACGAGTTCGGCACTCGCGCCGCTGCCGCCTTCGCGCGAATACGGGTAGTGATACTGCTGCGACAACGCGTAGACGACATCGTCCTCGGTGGCCAGATCGAGCGCCACGGCCGCCTCGCCGAAGCGCACCCCGTGCTCTTGCTGGTGCGCGAGGATGCTGTCCACCTGCTCGTCGCTCAGCTTCTTGATGCGGCGCAGGATGTCGCCGATGGACGTGGCCGGGCCCACGCCGGGGCCGACGCCGGGCAGCGAGCCGGTCGAGGCGAATTTTGGTGGAGGGTCGCGTCGCACGGAGGCCTTTGAAAGGGGTTTCAGTTCCGGGACGCCGCCGTACCGAGCGGCGACGCTGGCGTGCCCAGGACGCGGATCGGAATCGGATGGCGCCGCACCTTTCCGAGCAGCGTTCGGCCTTCCCGGCCGAGCATCCGCCCGAGCACGGGCAGACCGAGGGTGCGGCTGACATCCTCGAGCGTACGTACCCGCCGGTCGGTCGACTCGCGCAGCAGCACAAGAGCGATCGCGGTGCACACGCCGACCAGCACGCCCAGCAGCGCGATCAGAAGCCGCTGAGGCGAGGACGGCTTTGCGGGCTCGCTCGCCGGGACCAGGATGGATGCATTGGTGAGGGTGTTCTGGCTTTCCAGGCTGGTCAGGTTCAGGCGTGTCATGACGGCGTCGTAGGCCCGCTGCGCGTGCTCGACCTCGCGTTGCAGGACCGCCATCTCGTCGCGCAGCTGCTTGGTCTTGAGCACCTTGACACGCTGCGCATCGAGCGCGGCGCGAACCTGCGCCTCGCGCGAGCTGTTGATCCCGTTGCTGATGGCGACGCTGCGCGACAGCCGCTCGGTTTCCTGCCGCATCCTCAACTGCAGCTCGGCCACGTTGGCGCGCTGCTGGATGATCTCGGGATGGCTGTCGCCGAAGCGGGTCGTCATCTCCTCCAGCTTTGCCTGCTGCAGCAGGATCGCCTTGCGCAGATCGGCGACGACCGGATGGCTGATCACGTCCTGGAGCTGGTCCGGCGAACTGCGCGCAGCAGCCTCCCGGCCCTGACTGTCGGCCCGGATGCCTTGCAGGCTCACGAGTTGCGACGACAGCTCGTTGAGCCTGGCGGTCTCGACGTCGAGCCGCTCCTCGTTGCCGAGGATGCCATTGCTGCGCTGGAATTCCGAAAGCCGGCTCTGTGCCCTTTCCACCGCGTCGAGCAACTGCTTCGAACGCTCGTCGAAGAAGCTCGCGTATTGACGCGCCGGACCGACGCGCAGCTCGGCAGTCGTGTCGATGTAGCTCTTCACGAAGGCGTTGGCCACCGCGGCGGAAAAGCGCGGATCCACCGACTTGAAGGTGACGTGCAGCATGTTCGATTCGCGCGAAGGCTTCACGTCGAGGCTCTTCTGCAGCAGGTTGGCCAGCCAGATCTCGAAGCTGCCGGCTCCCTGCGTCGCCTCCTGCCACTGAGTGCGCATGTCGGCGTTCTCGGTCATTCGCAGGGCGCGAACAACTTTCACGGCGACCCGGTCGCTTTCAATGATGTCGACCTGCGTCGCCATGTAGCTCGGCTGGGTGAGCGCCGGAAAGACGACCCCGGCGATGGGGTCGGGCGTCTTGACATCGATGACGATCGACGCGCTGGCGCTGTACTGCCGTGGCAGCAGAAAGGCAATCGCCAGCGCGCCGCCGACGCAAACCAGGAAGGTGCTGGCGGCGAGGCGCCAGCGCGCGCGCACGACGGCGAGGAACTGGCGGAGGGTCACGGGCGGTGCATTCCGAGGTGGGGTGGGGTTCGGGAGCGGCCGGGCCGCTTCAGAACAGGCTTTCCGGCACGAAGACGATGTCCCCGTCCTGAAGGCGGTCGGTCATCTGCGGCTTGAAGATGTCGGTCTCGCCGGCTGCATTCCGGCGATGCAGTCGGATGCCCCGCTCGGTGCCGCGCGGGCTGATGCCGCCACCACTGGCGACTGCCTGGCGCACGTTCATGTCGCGCTCGAGCCGGACCGTCCCCGGCCGCTGTACTTCGCCGTACACGTAGATCATCGGCATCCGGTCGGCGTAGACGATGTCGCCATTGCGAACCACCGGATCCTGGCCCCTGCGCTTCGTCAGCAGCGCCGGCAGGTCGACGTCGACCTGGTAAGGCTCGCCGTTGCGGGTCCCGGTCAGGGTGACGACGTCGGCGCCACCCGCCGCGACGCCGCCGGCCTGCGCGACCAGGTCCGACAGGCGCATCGACATCGCCTCGATCGGGTAGCGGCCTGGCCGGTTGAACTGGCCGAGCGCCGACGCCTGATTGGCCCGGATCTGGGCCACGATCAGGGTCACCTGCGGCTGCTTGAGGAAGTTGCCGCTGCGCAGCGACTCGGAGATCCGCTGCTCCGCCTCGGCGACGGTCAACCCGCCCAGCGTGATCTGGCCGAGCAGCGGATAGCTGACGACACCCGACTCCGAAACCCGCGTTTCGAGCGTGAGGTCGGGGTTCTGGAAGACGACGATGCGCACCGCGTCGCCCTCGCCGATGACGTAGTCACGGCCCGCGTCGGCCGCGTCGGCGGCAACACAGACGAGCATCGAGGCCGCGACAACGAGAACGCGCCGCAATGATTCCATGGCCCCACTCGACGTATGAATTCGCATCACTTGAGTCCGGCCAGCCCCTTGCTCACCGTTCCAGAGTCGACGGCCGCGGGCAGCTCGTCGCCGGAAGGGGTGCCGGACGCGGCGGTTGGGGGACGGGCCGGTGCGCTCGCAGGCGCCGCGGCGAACCGCCCGAGGTACTCGACCTTGCCGGACTTGCGCAGCGCCTTCAATTCGGCGTCGACGGCGGCACGCTTTCGCTCGACGCCGATCGCCTGCTCGATCACCGGACGGGCTTGCTCGAATGCGATCGGCGAGGTCTGCGCGTTGGCGACGATGACGATGCGGGCGCCGCCGTTGGTCGGCATGACCATGCCTTGTCCGGTCTTCATCTTCGCGAACCGGTCGACCAGCGCCATCGGCAGGCTTTCGGCCGCGGACGTGCTCTGCGAAGCGCGCGCCGACATCCCCGAGGCCTTGATGAAGTCGGTGACTTCCTTGAAGCTGGTCGCGCCCTGCACCTTTTCGCGCAGCGCCTCCACCTGCTCGGGCCCGGCCTGCACGAGAACTTCCTGCAACGTGTAGACGCGTCGCTCCCGAAACAGCGCAGGCTTGGCGTCGTAGTAGGCCTGCATCTCTTCCGCGGAGGGCTTCGGCGCGCCATCGGCGACACGCTCGCCGTAGGCCCGGGCGATGATCTCGTCGCGTGCCGCCTCTATCGCCTGCATCACCCGAGGCTCGCGGTCGAGCTTGAGTTCCTTCGCTTTCTGGACGGCGAACTCCTGGTCGATCAGCCGTTCGAGGATCTGCCGGCTGGCAGCTTCCGTCTGCTCGGGCTTGAGTCCGGGCTGGCGCTGCATGACGAGGTTGATCTGGTGGATCGAGATCTCGTCGTCGTTGACGCGCGCCGCCACCTGGGTGGTCTTGTCGGCAGCCCTGTCGCCGGCCTTGCCGCAACCGGCGACCAGAAGCGCCGCGACCAGCCCTGCGAGCGCCGACGCGCCGAGGCGGCGCCGGCAGAGCTTGAAGAATCCGTTCATGTCCTCATCGACCTCATCGAACCTACGCAAGACGCGCACACCTCGCCACGGGACCCGTCTCGCCGTTCCGGTACGGGCCAGTCTAGAAAAGAGCGGTGACAGATTGGCGTCAGTGCGCGATCAGCGGCAGGGCACCGCGGGAGTCGTCGGCAGGAGAGCGAGCCCGCCGCCTGCGCCCGCTTCGCATCGATAGTCCGAACGGACTATGCAGCGCGGCATTTGCCTCGAAGCGCGCGGGGGCCGACGCAGCGCGCGCGGCGCGTGGTCATGCCGGTGTCAACACGCGCCGGAACAATCCGACTCCCGCAGGGCGTCCCGCCATGCCAGCGAGCCGCCCTATGCCGTTCGACCCGCCGGACCTCCCCGGCGACTATTTCTCCCATGCCCGTACCGAGATCGAGCCTCTGCTGCCGCCGGCGCTCGGCCGGATCCTCGAAGTCGGCTGCGGTCGCGGCGCCACCCTCGCCTGGCTCAAGGAGACGCGTCCCTGCGAGCTCCTGGTCGGCATCGAGCTAGTCGACGAAGCTGCCCGCGAAGCGCGCCGTCACGCCGACCACATCGAGTGCGGCGATGCCGAGGCCGTGCTCGAACGCGTCGTCGAGCGCGGTCCCTACGACCTCGTCCTCTGCCTCGATGTGCTCGAGCATCTCGTCGATCCGTGGCGCTTCCTGAGCCGGGTGGAGAACCTGCTCGCCGCCGACGGGTTGCTGGTCATCAGCGTGCCCAATGTCCGCCACTACCGGGTCTCCCTGCCCCTGCTTCTGTTCGGCCAGTGGCGCTATCAGCCAGCGGGTGTGCTCGACCGCACCCACCTGCGCTTCTTCACCCGCGAGAGCGCCTGCCAGCTGCTCGAATCTCCCTCACTCCAGGCGACGGGCTGCCGGCCGAGCCGACCGCCGCGCGGCTCCGGCAGCTGGCTCGCGAACCTGTTGAGCGCCGGCCTCCTCGCCGACCTGGTCGCCGTCCAGTACCTGCTGGCGGCGCGAAAGCGCAGCGTCGCGCCATGAGCGAAAGGGCGAATGACGGCCCGCCCCCGACCGTCTCGATCATCATCGTCAACTACAACGGCCTGCATTTTCTCGAGCCGTTGCTCGCCTCGCTGCGCCAGGCATTCACCCGGCACAGCCACGAGACGATCGTCGTCGACAACGCGTCGGTGGACGGCAGCGTCGAATGGTTGCGGCGGCGCCCCGATGTGCGCCTGGTCGCTCTTGCGTCGAACACCGGATTCACCGGGGGCAACAACATCGGCGCCGAGCAAGCTGGCGGGCAGGTGCTGCTGCTGCTGAACGCGGACACGGAGGTGCGCGGCTCCCTCGACCCGCTGGTCGACGCCGCGCTCCTCCCGCAGGTCGGCGCCGCCGGCTGCCAGCTTCGCTACGGCGACGGCCGGCTGCAGCACTCGGTCGGCCTCGAGCATGGCGTCGCACGCATCGCAATGTCGTGGCTCGGCTTCGAGAAGCGCGCCGGCGCGCCGGCGCTGTTCCGCAAGGTCGAGACCGACCCGGACTTCTACGCGACGACGCGGGACGGTGTCGCCTGGGTGTCCGGCGCCTGCCTGGCGACCCGGCGCGAGGTGTGGCGTCGCCTCGGCGGACTCGACCCCGCCTACTTCATGTACATCGAGGACGTCGACTATTGCCATCGCGTTCGCCGCGCCGGCCTGACGGTGCGCTACGTGTGCGACGCCTGCGTGATCCATCACGAAGCCGGCGGCCGCGCCTGGGTCGGTGCGGCGGCGCTGCTGCGCACGACCCGCGCATACCAGATCTACGTGCTGAAGACCCGCGGCCGATTGAGCGCGCGCGTGCTCTGCTCGCTTCTGGCGCTCATCTTCGCCTTGCGCGCAGCCGCGTTCGCGATCCTGGCCCTGCCGCGCTCGTCCGCGATCCCGAGCCGACGCGAGGACGACAGGGCGAGCGGATACCTGCGCGCCGCGCGCAGCCTCGCGGGCGCCGCGGTGACGGGCCGGGTGCCCTCGTGCCCGTGACGATTCTGCATTCGCACGCCGAGCCGAAGGCGAACGGCATGGTCCGAACGGCTCATGGTGGACCGCGCCCGCACCTCGCGCGACCCCGGTTCGAAGCGCGGGCTTCACCGCGAGGTCACACGCGACCGGTAGCGTCCGCCGCTCCGACGACGCCACGATCCAGATCGATCCATGACCCTCGCCCTCTCCCGTCGCTGCGGAGCCGACGCGCGCTCGCGCGGATTCACCCTGCTCGAGCTGCTGGTCGTGATGGTCATCATCGGCCTGCTGGCGGGCTACGTCGGACCGAGGCTGTTCGGTCAGATCGGCAAGTCGGAAGTGAAGATTGCCCGAGCCCAGCTCGACGCGCTGAAGAAGGCACTGGACACCTTCCGCATCGACGTGGGCCGCTATCCGTCGAGCGAACAGGGGCTCGCCGCCTTGAACACGCGGCCGGCCGACGAAGGGAAGTGGGGCGGTCCGTATCTCAGCAAGGGGGTGCCGAAGGACCCCTGGGGACGAGACTATCGCTATCGATGCCCCGGCGAGCACGGCGACTACGACCTGGTCTCGCTCGGCCGCGACGGGCGCGAAGGCGGCGAGGGCGAGGACGCCGACATCACCAGCTGGTGATGGCTGCCTTCGGCGCCCCGACTCCTTCTTCCTGAACCTGCCCGGCACCATGCCCGCGTTCCGCGTCCGTCTCATCGACGGCGGTCGACTCGTCGATCGTCGGGTCGAGGCCGTCGATGCCGCCGCTGTCGCCACGGATCTCGGCGTCGCCCCCGAGCGCATCGTCTCGGTGTCGCGCGTGATCGGGAGGCCGAGCCGGCGCGCGGGCGCCCTCACGCCGACGCGACAACGCTTTCCTTTGCGGCTCTTCAGCCAGGAGCTGGCCATCCTGCTCGGCGCCGGCATCGCCTTGCTCGAGGCGATCGTCACCCTTGCGGAGAAGGAGAGCTCGCCGCTGGTCCGCGACGCGCTCGACGCGGTGGCGGGACGGCTGCGCGAGGGGGCGCGCTTCTCGCAGGCGCTCGCCGCGCGTCCGGAAGCGTTCGACGCGTTGTTCGTCGCCATCGCCGCGTCCGGCGAAAGGACAGGGCAGCTCGGCGAAGCGCTTCGCGCCCACGCCAGCTACCTCGCCTGGGTCGACGACCTGCGCGGCAAGGTCGTCAGCGCCTGCATCTACCCGCTCATGCTGATCGTCGCCGGCGTTTCGGTGCTGCTCTTCCTCCTCGTCTTCGTCGTGCCGCGCTTCGCCGGCCTCCTCGACGGCCTGGCCGGCGACGTGCCGTTCGCTTCCCGGGTACTGATCGACGTCGGCGCGGTCACCGGCGCGCATCCTGCGCTGACGCTCGGCGCCGGCGCCCTGCTGCTGCTCTCGCCCTGGCTGGCCTGGCGGGACACGCGCATTCGCTCGGCTGTCGAGGGCCTGCTCTGGGCCCTGCCGGTGCTGGGAGGCAAGCTGCGCCTGCTGGCACTGGCGCGCTTCTACCGGACGATGGGCATGCTGCTCGGCGCCGGCGTGCCGGTCGTGGCGGCGCTCGAGATCTCGCGCGGCGTCGTTGCGACACGCCTGCGCACGCAGCTCGAGGATGTCCGCAGCGCGGTAAGCCAGGGCGAGCGCCTGTCGCTGGCACTCGAGCGCGAGCAGCTCGCGACCCCGATATCGGTGCGCATGGTGCGGGTGGGCGAGCGCAGCGGCGAGCTCGGGCCGATGCTGTCGCAAGCGGCCGCCTTCTACGACGAGGAGCTGAGCCGCCTGTCGGAAGTGGTCACCCGGCTCGTCAATCCGCTCCTGATGCTGCTGATGGGCGGCCTGATCGGCAGCGTCATCGTCCTCATGTACCTGCCGATCTTCCAGCTCGTGGAGCAGGTGCAGTGAGCGTCAATGCCGCGTCGCTGCCCGAGGCCGAGACGAGCCGGTCTGCGGCTGCGGAATGGAGCCATCTGCTGCCCGCCCAGGGCGGCCCGTGGCGCCTCGACTTCGAGCGCCTGTCGGCCGCCGAGTCGCGGCGCTGGCATGCCGTTCTCGCGCAATCGACCGACGGCGGCCTCGCCTTGCTCACCGACCGGTCGCCGGACCCGATGCTTCACGAAGCACTGGAATCCCGCTTCGCCGCCGCCGTCCGCTGGGTGCCGTGCGCCGCCGCCGACGTGGACGCCTGGCTCGGCGCGGGCGAGGCCGGCTTTCGCGCCCTCGACTCGCTCGGGCCGGGCTTCGACGGCGTGGGCGCCGACGCGCCAGCGCACGAGCTCAGCGTCCTCGGCCTCGCCGAGCAGGCGAGCCCGATCGTCAAGCTGCTCGACTCGACGCTCTACGACGCGCTCCAGGATGCGGCCAGCGACATCCACTTCGAGTGCGAGGCGCGAGGCCTGGCGATCCGCTACCGCATCGACGGCGTGCTCCAGCCAGTCCGGCAGATCGAGGGCCTGGCGGTCGCCGAGCAGCTCGTGTCGCGCCTGAAGGTGATGGCCGAGCTCGACATCGGCGAGCGACGGGTGCCGCAGGACGGCCGCTTCAAGCTCAGCCTGCAAGGCCGCGACATCGACTTCCGTCTGTCGGTCATGCCGAGCGTGTTCGGCGAGGACGCCGTCGTTCGCGTCCTCGACCGGGCCCAGATCGAGCGCAGCCACGGCGCGCTGACGCTCGATGCGATCGGCTTCGACGCCGCCACCCGCAACGGCGTCCGCGCGTTGGCCCGCCATCCGCACGGCATGCTGCTCGTGACCGGGCCCACCGGCAGCGGCAAGACAACGACCTTGTACGCGGCGATCAGCGAAGTGAACACCGGTCACGACAAGATCATCACGATCGAGGATCCAGTCGAGTACCAGCTGCGCGGCGTGGTGCAGATCCCGGTCAACGAGAAGAAGGGATTGACCTTCGCGCGCGGCCTGCGCTCGATCCTGCGCCACGACCCGGACCGGGTGATGGTGGGCGAGATCCGCGACCCGGAGACGGCGCAGATCGCGGTCCAGGCGGCGCTCACCGGGCATCTCGTCTTCAGCACCGTCCACGCCAACAACGTGTTCGACGTGATCGGCCGCTTCACCCACATGGGACTCGACCTGTACAGCGTGGTCTCGGCGCTCAACGCGATCCTGGCGCAGCGCCTGGTGCGCATCAACTGCGCCGCCTGCAGCGCGCCGCTCTCGCCCGGGCGCGAGAGACTGATGGCGCTGGGCCTGCTCGGGCGGGTGGCGCGATTCGCCGAGTCGCCGGGCTGCGCGCAGTGCCGGGGGACCGGCTATCGGGGGCGACGCGCGGTCGCCGAGCTGCTGCTGCTCGACGACGAACTGCGCGACGCGATCGTCGCCCGCGCACCGATGGTCAGGATCAAGGAGATGGCGGCCGAGCGCGGCTTCCGCAGCCTGCGCGTGGCCGTTCTCGATGTTGTCTGCCGGGGGGAGTCGACCTTTGCCGAGCTCGATCGTGTCACCCTCGCCGATTGACCCCTCGGCCCTGCCCGCGCCAGCGGTCGAAGCGAGCCCGGCGCGGGCCGAAGCGCCGTGGCGTCGCGTCGCGCGCCGCCTCGCCGCGATGGCCACCCGCGACAAGCGGATGTCGCACCTGTTCCTTCGCGCCGACGGCGTGACGGCATGGCGCGCCGGCATCGACGAGCCCGTCGCCGGCGAGTCGGCGGAGACCTGGTTCGCGGCGCATCGCGGCGCGTCCGTGCGCATCGTCCTCGGTGGCGGTCTCACCCGGCAGATCCTGGTGCGCGATCCGGAGGCGCCGCTGGACGACGAGGACACGCTGGTGGCGTGGGCGCGGCATCAGCTCGCCGCCTACCACGGCAGCGGCGCGCTGACCTGGCCGGTCGCCACCTGGATCGCGCCGGGGCAGCGGATCGCCTGCGCCCTCCATGGCATCGACCTCGGTGCGCTGCGTGCCGCCGCCGTGCGTCACCGCGTCCGTCTGCACAGCATCGAGCCGGCATGGTCGGTTGCCTTGCGCTCGATCGGCCGGTGCATGCCCGACCTGCACGACGCGCCGCGCCATGCGCTCGCCCTGGTCGAGAGCGAGCTCGTGACCTGGGTGCGCCGCGAGAGCGGCCGGGTGGTCGAGCTGACGCAGCGCCGGCTCCACTCGCCGACCTCGGCATCGCTCGCGGCCCTGGTTGCCGAGCTGGCGCGCTCGCTGCCCGACGAAGCGCCGATCGGCCTCGCAGGCTACGGCCTCGCCGACAGCGGCCCGTGGCTGGATCTGCGCCTGAACGTCCCGACCCCCCTCGACCTCGCGTCGCCTCCGTCGCAATGGGTGGTGACATGAAAGCATGGCGGTCGCTTCTGGCATCGGGCCGGCAATGGCGGCGGGCGCAGGCGGCCCCGCGCCTCGACTTCCTCGCGCCGGCGTCGCGAACGCCGATCCTTGTGTGGGCGGCGGCCGCAGCCGGCGCCCTCCTCCTTGCGCTCGGCGTCAACGACAGCCTGGTCCTGCGCCAGCACATCGCCGAAGAGATGCAGCGCGCCGAGACGAGCCGGGGCGTGAGCACCGCCGGCCCGCGGGTGGCGGCCGCGGCCCCGGTCGCGTCGGCCGTCTATGGCGCCGAGGCCAGCCGCGAAGCCCGACGCCTGGCCGCGCAGGCGCGCCATCCCTGGGGCGAGCTGTTCGCCGCCGTGGAAGCCGCAGGCGCAGGCGGGGTCCAGTGGCTGGCGCTCGAGCACGCGAGCGATCGCCCCGAGCTGCGCCTTGAGGGCATCGCCGGCGACAGCGCCACCGCCCTGCGTACCGTCGACACGCTGGCGACCCGATCCGGCTTTTCGCGGGCCGTGCTGACGCGCCTCGGTTCGGTCGACCCGCAAGGCCCCGGCCTGCGCTTCGAGATCTCGGCGCGGGTCGGTGCGATCGAAGGCGGCGGCGACGTGAGCGAAGGGAGCGGACCATGAGCCGGCGGGCGTCGATGCGCGCGGGCATGACGCGCCGGCTGCGACAGGCGCGTCGCTGGGGCTGGCCCGCGCCGATCGCGGCGGCCTTGCTCGTGGCCGGCGCGCTGGCCGTGCTGGTCGTCGTGCCCCGCCTCGAACGCGAGCTGGCCGGCGCGCAGGCAGCGGCGGACGCGGCCCGTCGCCTTGCCTCCCGGCCGCTCGCCTCGGGCCGCGAGCCGGAGCGGCAAGCCGCGGATCCGATCGGCGACTGGCGCGCTGCCTTGCCCGCGGGATCGGAGCGGCAGACGCGGGTCGCGGCCCTGCTGTCGCTCGCCGCGGCGAGCGGGCTGGTCCCGAAGCGGGTCGAGTTCCGCTTCGCGATCGACGGCGCGCTCGGCATCGCCCGCTACCGGATCGTCTTGCCGGTGACCGGCCGCTACGACTCGATCCGCCGCTTCATCGACAGCGCCCTGGTCGCCGATCCGGCGCTGCTGCTCGACAGCGTGCGCCTGGCGCGGGCCTCGGCCCAGGCGACCGAGGCCCGGGCCGAGCTGGGCTTCTCGCTGCTCATGCGGACGCAGGCCGCCGAAACGCGCGAGCCGGGCGCCTCGCCGCTGACGCTCGCCGGACCGCCATGAAGTTCTCCGCGCCATTGATCGGGCTGTTGCTGGCGACGCTGGCGATGAGCGGCTGGGTCGCGCAGCGTGTCGATGACGACGAGGCGCTCGTGCGACCCGTGGTCCGCACGACCGGCGATGGCCGTTCCGTCGGGCGCGCTGCCTTGCCCGAAGCCGCAGTCGGGGCGCGGGCGGCGACAGCGCGCACCACAGCGTCGCGCGTCGGCAGCGCCGAGCTCGCGATGGCGCGCGCCGCGTGGCCTCCCCCGGAGCCGGAGGGAACGATGGCGTGGCAGGCAGCCGCGGCTGCGGCGGCCATCGCCGAACCGGCACCGCCTCCCTTGCCCGCGCGTGCCGAGCCGCCGCCAACGCCGCAGGCTCCCCCTTTTCCCTACACGCTGATCGGCCGCTTCGAAGACGCCGGCGGAGCGCGCGCGCTCCTCAGCAACGCGCTGCGGACGATCAGCGCCGCACCCGGAGAACTGATCGACGGGCAGTGGCGCATCGACGCCGTGCAGAGCGGCAGCGTCGAGCTCACCTGGCTCCCCGGCGGCCTGCGCCAGACCATCGCCTATCGACCGTCATGATCCGTCACCGCTTCCTGGCGGCCGCCGTCGCCGCCCTGTTCCTCCTCGTGGCCTGTGCCACGAGCACCGGCGAGGCCGAGCGCCTGGAACGCGCCGGGCAGCCCGAAGCAGCGCTGGCGCTCCTGATGGAGGCGAGCGCGCGCAACCCGACGGACCCGGTGCTGCGCGCGGCGATGTTTCGGCAACGCGAGGCGGCGATCCGGACCCTGGCGGCGCAGGCGGACCGGGCGCGCGCCGAATCGCGCTTCGACGCCGCCCGGGAGCTGCTTGCCCGCATGGCCGCACTCGAGCCCGACCATCCGCGCGTCGTCGCCTTGCGGGCCGAGCTGGAGCGGGCCCGCCAGCACGACGCGCTGGTGGCCGAGGCCAGGCAGGCGCTCGCGGCCGGCCGCTACGCCGAAAGCGCGACGCTGGTCCGCCGCGTCCTCGCCGAGGCGCCGACGCACGCCGGCGCGCAGCAGCTCCGGCTCGCCCTGGTCGAGCGCGAGCGCCGCGATGCGGCGGCTGCCACCGCCAGCGCGCCGACGTCGAATCCGGGCGCGCTCGGCGTCGCCTTCCAGAAGCCGGTGACGCTCGAGTTCCGCGACGCGCCGCTGCGCGCCGTGCTCGAGGCACTGGCACGCACCAGCGGCGTGAACTTCGTGTTCGACAAGGAAGTGCGGACCGACGTCAAGGTCTCGATCTTCCTCAAGGACGTGTCGGTCGACGATGCGCTGAAGGTGATCCTCGGCACGCAGCAGCTCGACCGCAAGGTGCTGAACGAAAGCACCCTCTTCGTCTATCCGAACACCCTGGCCAAGCAACGCGAACACCAGGAGCTGCAGACGCGCAGCTTCTATCTCACCAACTCCGACGTGAAGCAGGCGCAGACGCTGATCCGGACGATGGCGCGGAGCCGCGACATGTTCGTCGACGAGCGCCTCAACCTGATCGTCGTGCGCGACACCGCCGAGGTGCTGCAGCAGGTCGAGCGCCTGCTCGGATCGCTCGATCTCCCCGAGCCCGAAGTAGTCCTCGAGGTCGAGGTGCTCGAGATCGCCAGCGACGTGCTGGACGAGGCGGGCATCCAGTGGCCCGAGCAGATCAGCTACGGCCTGCCCGGCGCTCTCGGCCAGGTTCAGATCGGCCAGCGCAACGAGTTTCGCGCCAGCATCGCCAACCCGGCCCTGCTGGCAACCCTGCGCAACACCACCGGTCGCAGCAACGTGCTGGCCAACCCGCGACTGCGCGCCCGCAACCGCGAGAAGGCCATGCTGCTGATCGGCGAGAAGCTGCCGGTCTTCACGACCACGTCGACGGCCAACGTCGGCGTCTCGGCGTCGGTGTCGTACCTCGACGTCGGTCTGAAGCTCGACGTCGAGCCGAGCGTGCAGCTCGACAACGACGTCATCATGAAGGTGAACCTCGAGGTCAGCTCGCTGATCAGCCGGGTGCTCGGGCCGCAAGGCTCGATCGCCTACCAGATCGGCACGCGCCAGGCGACGACGTCGCTGCGCCTGAGGAGCGGCGAGACCCAGGTGCTGGCCGGCCTGATCCGCGAGGAGGATCGCAAATCGATCGCCGGCGTGCCGCTGCTCTCCGACGCGCCCCTCGTCGGCCGGCTGTTCGGGCTGCACAGCGACCAGCGGGTGAAGACCGAGGTGATCCTCCTGATCACGCCCCGCGTCGTGCGCAATGTCGGCGTGCCGGACGCCTGGATCACGCGGGTGCCCTCCGGCGTAGACGCCAGCCCGGGCGCGCCCAGCCTGCGCATCGCCGCCTCGGCCCGGGTTTCGGTGCCCGCGGCCGGCGGACCGGTTTCGGCGCCTGCCGCGGTGATGGCGACGACGGCTGCCCCTGCCGTGGCCGCCTCGCCGAGCGCGCCGTCGCCCGCAGCCGATGGCGAGGCTGCCCCTCTCGGCCTGCTGCTTTCGACCAGTGGTCAGGTGGTGGCGGGCGACACCGCCGCGGTGACCCTGCAGAACCGCTCGACCGCGGCGATCCGCGGCGAGCTGGAATTCGATCCTGCGCTGATGCAGGCGGCGCAGCCCGGCGAACGCAACGTCGGCCGGCTCGCCTTCAGCCTGCCGCCGGGCGGCGAGCAGGTGTTCCTGCTCCGGGCGCAGAACACCGCCGCCGGACAGGTCGTCGAAGTCTCCGTCGTCGGCCTGCAGGCAAGCACCGCCGATGGCCGGAGCGCCAACGTGCGCGTCGACGGCAGCGGCTTCATCTCGGTGAACCCGCCATGAGCCGGGTTTCACGGCGGCAGGCACGCGGCTTCACGCTGATCGAGATGATCGTCGTCGTCGCCATCGCCGGCATCCTCGCGGCCGCTGCCCGTCCGCTGCTCGAGCTGACGCTGCGCCGGGCCCAGGAGATGACCTTGCGACAGAACCTGCGCACGCTGCGCGAGGCGATCGACGCCTACCGCCGGGCGGCGAACGAAGGGCGCATCGTCGTGCCGGCCGATGCGACCGGCTATCCGCCGACGCTCGACGCGCTCGTCCAGGGCGCGCCCGACGCCCGCTCGCCGAAGGAGAAGCGCGTCTACTTCCTGCGCCGCATGCCGCGCGACCCGTTCGCCGCCCGCGACCGGCCCGCCGCCGAGACCTGGGGGCTGCGCAGCTCGGACAGTCCGCCCGACGCACCCTCGGCCGGCCGCGACGTGTTCGACGTCCGTTCCCGCAGCGACCGGAGCGCGCTCGACGGCAGCGCGTACCGCGAATGGTGAGCCTGCGCGCCACGCCCGTTTCGGGAGGCCAGCCCCGCCGCGCCGGGGCGGCCTCGTGCGGGTTCACGCTGATCGAGCTGATCGTCGTCATGGCGATCGTCGCCCTGCTCGTCTCGATCGCCGCCCCGCGCTATTTCCGCAGCGTCGAGCACGCGCGCGAGAACACCTTGCGGACCTCGCTGCTCGTCATGCGCGACGCGCTCGACCAGTTCGCCGCCGACAAGGGACGCTACCCGGCGACGATCGACGAGCTGGCCCGCGAACGCTACCTGCGCGAGATTCCCGAAGACCCCGTCACCCGACGTCGCGACACCTGGATCGCGCTTGCGCCCGGGTACGACTCGGCGGTGAGCGGCGGTGTCTTCGACATCCGCAGCGGTGCCGCTGGTCGGGCCCTCGACGGAAGGTTGTATGCGGACTGGTAGTGCCTGCCGGCGGGCACGGGCGCGCGGCTTCACCTACATCGGCCTGCTGTTCGCGGTCGCACTCGCCGCTGCCGCGCTGGCAGTCGCCGGGCAGCGCTGGAGCACGGCCCTGCAGCGCGAGCGCGAGCGCGAGCTGATCTTCCGCGGCAACGAGATCGCGCGCGCCCTCGCGTCCTACGGTGCCCTGTCGACCGAGGGCCAGGCGCAGGGTCCGGCAAGGCTCGAGGAGCTCGTGGCCGACGAACGCGGCCCGAAGACGGTGCATCACCTGCGGCGGCTGTACGCCGACCCGTTCACCGGACAGCCCGACTGGATCCTCCTCACCAACGCCGACAAGCGCATCCAGGGCGTGCGCAGCCGCTCCCAGACGCGAGCCTTCATGACGGTCGGACTGTCGCCGCGGCCCGGCGGGAGCCCCGCCCGGGTCGGCGACCGGGCCTTCTATGCGAGCGCAGCGCCGGCGGTGCGCGCGCCGGCGAATGCCGCGAGCGGCGTGCCGGCCGGCGGCACTAGTCCGATCGGCTCACGCCTCGACAAAGGCGGAGACGAATCGTCACCCCTCGTGCGTAGCCTCCCGCCATGACTGGCCTGCAGCTCTACATGCGCGAAGCAGACGAGGTGGATCACAAGTCCTCAGAGGCATTGCTGCGCATCATCGAGTCGTCGGTCGAGGTGCGCCGCCGCTACCAGTTCTTCGTCTGGTGCCAGGCCAAGCTGGCGCGGCTGATTCCGCACCAGATCGTGGTCTGCGGCGTCTACCAGCGCTCGGCCAAGGATCTCGTGTTCGAGGTCTTTAACACCGTGCCGGTTGCGCCGCACGTCCTGTCGCAGCTGGCGGAGTGCCGCTCATCGCTGATGCAGCAGGTCGTGGGCGTCTGGCTCGAGCGGCAAGGCCGGTCGGCGATCGTCGACCTTTCCAAGGTGGGTGGCGAGGTCGCCGGCGCGGAACGCGATCGCCTCGCCGGCATCGGCGTCGTCGACATGCTGGTCCACGGCGTGTCCCGGCCAGACCGGCCGGCGGAGCTCGAAAGCCTGTTTCTCTTCTCCTCGACCGATTCGCGAGTGAGTGCCGCGCAGCAGGGCTGGCTCGACATGCTCATTCCGTACCTGCACAGCACCTACCTGCGCATCCACGCGACCGAGCGCGACATGTCGGGCAACCGCATTCCGCGCCGCCCGGCGCCGCCGCCGCGAAGTCCGGCGCGCTCGCTGATCACCGACCGCGAGAAGCAGATCCTCGGCTGGGTCCGCGAGGGCAAGAGCAACCAGCAGATCGGCGGGGGGGTGGCCATCAGCCCGCTGACGGTGAAGAACCACCTGCAGAAGATCCTGCGCAAGCTCGAGGCCGCCAATCGCGCCCAGGCCGTCGCCAAGGCGATGTCGATGGGCCTGCTCGAGCACTCATCCGGCTTCGCGCCGCTGGAAAGCGACGGGAAACCTCGGTAGTCCGTTCGGCGGACCCGCAAACCCGCCACGCCACGAATCGCCTGTCATTGCGCAGCGCAACACTGGCCAGGCCTGAAAAGGATCTGACCCTTGCTCTTTTTTTCCACGGGTGGCCCCTGCACTCGACCCCGCCCAGGACCTGCCGCTGCGACCTCGAAGCCACGCTTCAAGGCTGCCGCGGGAGAACTCCCCAGGCGGGCGATTCGGATCGGAAACGTTCAGACGTGCCCGCTCCGCGTGAGTTCCAACCTGTCGAATCTTTACATCGGAGAACGAGCATGAAAATGAAACACGTCGCCGCAGCGGCCCTCGCCGCCTGCGCCGCCGCTACCACGATGCCGGCAATCGCCAGCATCGGCACCGGCGCCCTCGACAACAGCTCGGCGAACAACGCCGAGCTGGTCTTCGTCGTCTTCGACGAAGGCAAGTCCTACACCAAGGACCTGGGGATCACCCTGGCGCAGTTCCTGGCCAACCCCAGCAGCCCGTTCAGCATCGGGCTGAGCGGCGCCAACTTCGCCAGCTACCTGGCAGCGGACACCAACCTGTTCGACGGCACCAAGTTCGACGGCACCCGCTGGGGCGTCTTCGCGGTGAACAACGAGCCCTTCCTGTTCAACGACGGCCGCGTCCTGCTGACGACGCTCTACGGCGGCCCCTCGCCGCAAAATCCGACCGGCATCAACAATTTCGACTGGTTCGCCGGCGTCGACGTCCTGGGCGCGAAGTTCAACGACCTCAGCCAGGTGATGGCCGCCAACGGCACCGCCAACCTGCAGGTCGCCACCAACGGCGACTCGTACACGCCGGTCGGCACCCAGGGCTACTTCAACGACGGCGGCCTCGCGACGCTCGGCTTCTCGTACTACGTGACCAACGCCGTCGGCGTCAGCTCTGCGGTCTACCTCGACATGGAGTCGAGCGACACGCCACAGCCGCCGATCTCGGCGACGCAGCTCGCGGGCCGCTTCCTGTTCGACGGCACGCAGCTCACCTACACCGTGGCCGCCGTTCCGGAGCCCGGCTCCATGGCCCTGCTGTTCGCCGGCATGGGCGCCCTCGGATTCGTCTCGCGCCGCCGGCGCGGCGACAAGTCCTGATCGCCTAGCGGCACTGTTCCTGCG
>JANMCC010000124.1:0-36279 GCA_031360885.1 Burkholderiales bacterium
GAGTTCGCCCAGTTGCGCGCCTACCTGGACATCATGGCGCTGCGCATGGGGCCGCGCCTGTCCTTCCGGCTGGAACTGCCGGCCGACCTGGAGGCCACGCACGTCCCGCCCATGCTGCTGCAGCCACTGGTGGAGAACGCGATCAAGCACGGGCTGGAGCCCAAGGTCGGCCCGGGCAGCATCGAGGTGGTCGCGCGCGCTGTCACCGAGGTCGCCGCGGGCATCGAGATCCGCATCAACGACAGCGGCCTCGGACTGCCCGCGGACGAGGACGCCGAGCCGGCTGCGCGCCCTGCAGGGTCGAGCTACGGCCTGCAGCATGTGCGTGACCGCCTGCAGGCGGTCTACGGCCCGGCCGCCCGGCTCAGCCTGGAGCGGCGCCAACCCACAGGCGTCAGCGCCATGGTGTTCATCCCCACCTGACCCGGCACGCACCCCCTTCGACATTCACCTTTGTCATCGACCCGTCGAGAGAGACCTCCATGACCCTGGCCACCGTCCCCACCGCCGTCATCGCCGAGGACGAACCCGTGCTCGCACGCACCTTGACTCGTCTGCTGGAAGAGCTGTGGCCTGAGCTTCGCATCGTCGGCGTCGCGGAAGACGGCCTGCGGGCGACCGAGCTTGGGCTGGCAGCTGCACCCGACGTCATGTTCCTCGACATCAAGATGCCCGGTCGCACCGGTCTGGAGGTGGCCGAAGCCGTGGCCGACGACTGGCCCGACGACCGGGCCGAGCCGCTCTTCGTGTTCATCACGGCCTACGACAGCTTTGCAGTCCCGGCGTTCGAGCGCGCAGCGGTCGACTACCTGCTCAAGCCCGCCACTGCCGAGCGGCTGCAGCAGACTGTCGAGCGGCTGAAGGCGCGCCTGGACGAACGAAGCGCGTCGCCGGGTGCGGGCGACAGGGCCGCGCTGATGCAGCGCATGCAGTCGATCGCGGCGCCGCAGCCTGAACCCGGGGAGCGCATCAAGGTCATCCGCGCCGGCGTGGGCAACACCGTGCGCATGATCCCGGTGGCCGACGTGGTCTGCTTCGAGGCGACGGAGAAGTATGTGAACGTCGTGACGCCTGGTGGCGAGGCGCTGGTGCGCATGAGCCTGCGCGAACTGATGGCCCGAATTGACTCGACCGACTTCATCCAGGTTCACCGCAGCGTGATGGTGAACACGAACGCCATCCTGAGCGCAACGCGCGACGAGATCGGGCACTACAGGCTGGCCTTGCGCGGTTTGCAGCGGCCGTTGAAGGTCAGTCGCGCGTTCGGCCACCTCTTTCGTCCGATGTAAGTCTTCCCCGAGCGTGACGCTCGGGCGTCACGGCCGGGCCACCTCGAGGCTCAAGGACGTGCGCGCTCGAGGGCTTGCAGCCGAACCTCGAAATCGTTCGCGTCGATGGCCTGCGCGAGGTACTGCTCTTCGGTGCTGGGGGCGCGCCACCGGGTGAGCAGGCTGGCGATGGCTTGCAGCAGGGTCTTCATGGGTCGCTCCTTGGGGCCTTGCGGGTGGCCGGTTGGGCTCGTCGGCGGAATGCCTTCGATGACGGCACTGTCGTCGGCGGCTCCTTGGCGCGACAGCCCCTTGCGACAGGCCGTCGCCAGGCTTCCGGCAGCGGTCGATGGGGTCGACCGAGCGGCACGCCGCTCAGGCGGGTCGCGGGCCGCGCCGGGGCGATCGGCGCCAGCCGGACCGGCAGCGCCCAGGCCTGCCCAAAGCGCCGGGCTGAACGGGCGACGGTCCGGCCCATCACGTGAACCGCTCGGTCGACGCGATCGACCGCTGCCGGACGCCAGCGCACCGCTGATCGCGCGGCGCTGTCGCCTGAACGAGGCGGGTCCGAAAGTGCACCCGACCCGACGCCGCATCGGCTGAAGGCTTGGACACCTTCAACACCCCACCACTCCTTCAGGAACACCCCATGAACCGCCTTCTCATCCCTGCGCTCTCGCTGGCTGTACTCGCCGTCACCGCCGGCTGCATGTCAACGCCGACGGACCTCGACCTGGCGCTGACACGGCCGACCGTCGACAACAAGTACGTCGTCACGCTGCAGCCGCCGCCCAAGCCGGCGGCCATCAACCAGCTGCACGCGTGGCAAGTGAAGCTCACGTCGCCTGCCGGCGTGCCGGTGGCGAACGCCCGCATCAAGGTCGATGGCGGCATGCCGCAGCACGGGCACGGCCTGCCCACGCGGCCGCAGGTGACGCGCGAGCTGCCCGGCGGCGGCTACCTCATCGAGGGCATGAAGTTCAGCATGACCGGCTGGTGGGAGATCAAGCTCGCCATCGAGGGCCCCGCCGGCGCCGACCGCGTCACCTTCAACACCGTCGTCGCCGAAGCCGGCGCGAGCCGCTGAGACCCCGCAGCGGCATCACGAGGAGACGACGATGCACAAATCGACCTCGATGGTCTGGATGCTCGGCAGCGCCGCCGCGGCCGTGTGCGCGGCGCTGACCGTGACCCTGGCGAGCGCCGGCACGCCCGAGCCGGCGGCGGGTGCGGCGCGCTGGAGCACCGAAGAGCGGGCCGTGCTGGCCTCGTTCGGCCTGAAGCGGCTGTCGCCGGTGCCGACAGATCCGTCGAACGCGGTCGAACGGCAGCCCGCCGCCGTCGAGCTGGGTCGGCGCCTCTTCAACGACGCCCGCCTGAGCCGCGACGGCGCCGTCGCTTGCGCCAGCTGCCACGATCCGGCCAAGCAGTTCCAGGACGGCCTGCCGGTGAGCCAGGGCGTGGGCACCGGCTCGCGCCGCGCCATGCCGATCGTCGGCGCCGGCCACAGCCCCTGGCTGTTCTGGGACGGCCGCAAGGACAGCCTGTGGGCGCAGGCGCTCGGCCCCCTCGAGGATGCCGTGGAGCATGGAACCAACCGCACGCGGGTGGCACACCTGGTGGCCACAAACCATCGCCGTGACTACATGGAGGTCTTCGGTTCGCTGCCGCCGCTCGATGGCCTCCCGGGCGACGCTGGCCCGAAGGGCAGCGCGGCCGAGCAGGCGGCGTGGGCGGCGATCGACACGCGGCGCCGCGAGGACGTGTCCCGCGTGTTCGCGAACGTTGGCAAGGCTATCGCGGCCTACGAAAAGTCGCTGGAGCACGAGCCGACCCGGCTGGACGGCTACATCGACGCGGTGTTGCGCGGCGACGCCGCAGCCGGTGGCCTGCTGCGGGCCGACGAAGCACGGGGCCTGCGCCTCTTCATCGGCAAGGCACAGTGCGCGAGCTGCCACAACGGGCCGCTGTTCAGCGACCAGCAGTTCCACAACACCGGCGTGCCGCCGCGCGATGCCGCCCGGCCCGACCGCGGGCGTGCCGCCGCGACGGCCAAGGTGCGCAGCGATGAATTCAACTGCCTGGGGCCGTTCAGCGATGCCCGCCCCGAGCAGTGCCAGGAACTGCGCTTCATGGTCAGCGACGACCCGGCGCTGGAGGGGGCTTTCAAGACCCCAGGCCTGCGCGGCGTCGCCGGCCGGCCGCCCTACATGCACGCCGGGCAGTTCGCCGCGCTGGAGCAGGTGGTGCGGCACTACATCGCGGCACCCCATGCCGCGGTGGGCCACTCGGAGCTCACGCATCGCCACGCCGGCGCCGCGCGGCCGAAGCATGCCGAGCGCGCGCCGATCGAGCTGAGCGATGCGGAGATCGCCGACCTGGTGAGCTTTCTCGGCACTCTGAACGCAGAGCGACCATCGGCGGTCCTCGGGAAGTAGACACCGGGATCTGCTGACGGCCGCGCGTCGACCCGGACGAGACCCGTCGGCCCCATCGCGTCGCAGACATCCCACGACAGAAGACCCGGCGCTTTCGGCTCCAGCCCGAGCCAGCGCGCAGTCGCCTCAGGGTCGCTCGAGCAGGAAGGAATTTCTGGGCGAAATGCGCTCACCAAGGTGATCGTCGTGCCGGCGCCTGCGGTCGTCTCATCGAGTCGCTGCTGGCGCAAGACCTGGCCGGTCGGAAAACGCGTGTCGCGAACCACCTCGCCGACGCGCAGGTGGTAGTCGAGGAAGACCTGCGAACGGCCGAAGCTCTGCGTCTCGTGATGCCGCGCGTGCGCGCGCCATCGGACCAGGGCCTTCTCGTGCTCCAACTCGGGGCGGAGCAATCGGCCCCGAGCAAAGTAGGTGTCGCGAAGCTGGGGCCGCGGCTGCACCTCGAAGATCACGGCGAACATCGGACCTCTTCCTGTGCTCGGTCGGCAGCTACGCGATCTACCGCGATGTCAAGGCCACCGATCGACGCCCGGTAGATCCTGGCGCAGTTTCGCTCCCGGCATTGGCACCGCCCAGCTGTCATCATGACTGGGAGACCACCGACCTGCACATCGAGGTCGCGTTGGACTGAATCGAGCACCGGAGACCCCTATGCAGATGACGACAGGCCGTCCCGTCACCCTCGCGCCGCGCGCCATGGTCACCAGCCCGCACGCGCTGGCCTCGCAAGCGGGAGTCGATGTGCTGCGAGCCGGTGGCTCCGCCGTCGACGCAGCGATTGCCACGAGCGCTGCGCTTGCCGTGCTCTATCCGCACATGACCGGTCTCGGCGGCGACGCCTTCTGGCTGATCTACGACGGGGCGACGCATCGTGTCCGCCATCTCGATGGCGGCGGCCGGGCCGCGGCGAGCGCCGATCTCGCCGCGTTCGCGTCGCGCGGGCTGCGAGAAATTCCCTATCGCGGCATCCTGCCCGCCACCGTGACGACACCGGGGTCGGTGGCCAGCTGGGGCGAGGCGCACGCGGCGTACGGCCGCCTGCCGCTGGCGCGCAGCCTCGAGAGCGCGATCGGCTATGCCCGCGAAGGCTATCCGGTCACGGCGCGTCTGGCCGGCTGGATCGCCGCCTGCGCGAATGACTTGGCGCCCCATGCGGCGTCCGCCGAGCTGTTCTTGCCCGGCGGTGACGCGCCTCGCTCAGGCGCGCTGCTGCGCAATCGTGGCCTGGCGAGAACGCTGGAGGCCGTTGCCTCCGAAGGAGCGGCGGGCTTCTACGCTGGCGAGGTCGGCGCCACGCTGGCCCGCTTCGCCGCCGCCGAAGGGGGCTTCTTCACCGAGAACGATCTGAAGGTGCAGGACGCGCGCTGGAGCGAGCCCTTGGTCGGCAGCTACCGCGGCGTCACGCTGTATGAGACGCCGGCGCCGACGCAAGGCTTCACCGTCCTCGAGATGCTGAACCTGCTCGAGCCGTTCGAGCTTCACCGACACCCCTTCCTTGCGGCCGACCCTGTGCACCTCATGATCCAGGCCAAGCAGTTGGCCTATCACGATCGCGACCAGCATCTCGCCGATCCACGCTTCGTCGATGTGCCGATCGATCGTCTCATCTCGAAGGCGCACGCCGACGCGCGCCGCCCGCTGATGGACCCGCGACGTGCGCTGTCGTGGGACCAGGTGCCTTCATACGGAAGCCTCAGCGGCGACACCGTCTTCATCGCCACCGTCGACGCCGACGGCAATGCCGTGGCGCTGATCCACAGCCTCTACGGCGTCTTCGGCTCGGCGGTCGTCGCCGGCGAGACCGGCATCGTGCTGCAGAACCGCGGCGCGTATTTCTCGCTCGACCCTGCGCATCCGAACCGGCTCGAGCCGGGCAAGACGCCCCTGCACACCCTGATCGCGTCGATGGCGTTCCGTGACGACCGCCTCTGGGGCGTCGTCGGCTGCATGGGCGCCGACGGCCAGCCGCAGATCCATCTCCAGACCTGGCTCAACCTGATCGACCACGGCCTCGACATCCAGCAGGCGCTCGAGGCGCCGCGGTGGCTCTCGGGACGGTTCGGCCTCGGCGAGCCACGCGACACCCTGCACATCGAGGCCCGGTTCGCGGCCGCGACGATCGACGAGCTCGCCAGGCGCGGCCACCTGCTCGACCGGTGGGGCGATTGGAACGAGCTCGCGGGCCACGCGCACGGGATCCTCATCGATCCCGTCAACGGCATGCGCCACGGCGGCTCGGACCCGCGCAGCGACGGCGCGGCGATCGGCTATTGACGGCGCGGCTCAGCTGCCATTGCTCGATGACGTAGACGTCCGGAGAGGCCGACTAGGAGGCAGCTCTCCGTAGGGCAAGGTTGCCGACGTGCAAGGCAGTGGTCTCCAAGTCGACGATGGGCGAATTCGCCCAGCAGTTCGGCGCTGCGCGCCGGGGTGCGTGGCTTCCCATAGCGTTAACGGGCCCTAGAGCGTCATCGCCGGCCGCAGCGCCAGCGCCGCCCGCCAGCGCAGCAGGTGCGGATGCTGATCCCCCGCCCTCACCTTCACCACCCGCGCGAAGTCGACCGCCACCGCCGCGGTGATGTCGGCCAGGCTGAAGCGATCGGTGGCGATGAACGCGCGGTCGGCCAGGCGCTCGTTCAGGGTGACGAAGAACTGCTGCGCCCTCGCCAGGCCGCGCTGCGCCAGCTCGGGGATCTGCGCGTAGTCCACCGGCCCCGGCAAGGCCCGGTTGGCGAGCGATGGCGCGCTGTTGCGCATCGCCTCGGCAATGGCGAACAGGCCCTCGAACTCGATGCGCCAGTTCCAGCTCGCGACCTCGGCCTTTTCCTGCGCGGTGACGCCCATCAAGGGCGGCTGCGGGTACGCGGCCTCCAGCCAGGCGGCGATGGCCGCGTTGTCGGTCAGCAGCAGGCCTTCATCGGTGCGCAGCGCCGGCACGGTGCACGCCGGATTCACCTTGCGGTAGGCCTCGCCGAGCTGTTCGTTGTTGCGCAGGTCGACCTGCACCGTCTCGTGGACGACGCCTTTTTCGGCGAGCAGGATGCGGGCGCGGCGCGGGCTCGGCGCGGTGGCGCAGTCGTAGAGGGTGATCATCCCGGCACCTTCGCGAAGTCGCCGGCGTCGTGGCGCTCGGGGAGCTGGCTCTCCGGCTGGCCCCAGGTGCGGTTGACCCTGCGGCCGCGCCTCACCGCGGGTCGCTTGGCGATCTGCTCGGTCCAGCGCAGCACATGCGTGTACGCCTGCACCTGCAGGAACTCGCCCGATTCGTAGAGCTGCCCCTTGGCGAGCGTGCCGTACCACGGCCACACCGCCATGTCGGCGATCGTGTACTCGTCCCCCGCCAGGTACGGGCTCTCGGCGAGGCGCCGGTCGAGCACGTCGAGCTGGCGCTTCACCTCCATGGCGTAGCGGTCGATCGCGTACTCGATCTTCGCCGGCGCGTAGGCGTAGAAGTGGCCGAAGCCGCCGCCGAGGAAGGGGGCGCTGCCCATCTGCCAGAACAGCCACGAGAGGCACTCGGCGCGCACGGCGGGGTCGGCGGGGAGGAAGGCGCCGCCGAACTTCTCCGCCAGGTAGAGCAGGATCGCGCCCGACTCGAATACCCGGAGCGGCTTCGCGCCGCTCCGGTCGCAGAGCGCCGGGATCTTCGAGTTCGGGTTCACGGCGACGAAGCCGCTGCCGAACTGCTCGCCCTCGTTGATGCGGATCAGCCAGGCGTCGTATTCCGCGCCGGCGTGGCCGAGGGCCAGCAGCTCCTCGAGCATCACGGTGACCTTGACGCCGTTCGGCGTGGCCACCGAGTAGAGCTGCAGCGGATGGCGGCCGACCGGCAGCTCCTTGTCATGGGTCGCGCCGGCGATCGGCCGGTTGATGTTGGCGAAGCGGCCGCCGTTCTCCTTGGTCCAGGACCAGACGGCGGGCGGCAGGTAAGGAGACGCATCGCTCATGGTCATTGCGCCTCGATGCCCGCGTTCTTCACGATCTGAGCGTACTTCGCGAGCTCGCTGCGGAAGAACGGCATCGCCTTGTCGGCCGGCTGGACGCTGATCACGTTGCCCTGCCGGGCCATCGCTTCCTTGACCTCGGCGTCGGCGAACGCCGCCACCACCGCCGCGTGCACGCGCTGCACCTCGGCCGCAGGCAGGCCCTTCGGCGCGACCACCGCGAACCAGGCCTCGACCACGTAGTTCGGCATGCCCTGCTCGGCGAAGGTGGGGATGTCGGGCGCGGCGGCGACGCGCTGCGGCGTGGCCACGCCGATCGCCCGCAGCGCGCCCGACTTCAGGTGGCTCTGCACGCTCGGCAGCGCCGCGGTGCCGAACTCGACCTGGCCGCCGATCAGGTCGGTCACCATCGGCCCGACGCCCTTGTACGGAATGTGCCGCGCCTTCGCCCTGGCCTCGTCGAGGAACATCTCGCTCGCCAGGTGCAGGATGGTGCCGTTGCCGCCGGAAGCGAAGGTCATGTCGCCGTTGCGGCTCTTCAGCAGCGCGACGAACTCCTTCGCGTCCTTCGCCGGGACCTTGGGATTGACGACCAGCACCACCGGCGTGTAGCCGACCACGGCGATCGGCGTGAAGTCGCTCGGCATGTCGAACGGCATGCTCTTCATCACGCTCGGGAAGATCACCACGTTGTTGGAAACGATGCCGAGCGTCAGGCCGTCGGGCGCGGCGCGGGTGAGCGTCTGCAGGCCGAGAAGGCCGCCCGCGCCGGGCTGGTTGTCGACGATGACCGGATGCCCCAGCGCCTTCGCCAGCGCCTGCTGCGCGGCGCGCGTGATCGCGTCGACGCCCGAGCCGGTGGCGTTCGGCAGGATGAAGCGGACCGGCCGGTCCGACTGGCCGAGCGCCGGCGCGGCCAGTCCGCGCGCCAGGCCGGCGAGCAGGGTGCGGCGAGTCAACAGGGTGGAGTTCATGGCGCGAGGTCTCCCGGGTCGATCGGTCGAGTCTAGCCATGGCGAGCGGCGGCGGCGGGCTGAATCCGGATTGGGGACTTACCTAGGCCCCGGGCGCCCGTTGCCGGTCTCCAATGGCGAACGCCTGCTGCAGACGGAGACCCTCCTTGAAGCTCATCCCCCACGTTCTCGTCGCCTCGCTGGCCGTGGCGGCCGGCGGCGCCCTGGCCCAGGCCTACCCGAGCCGCCCGGTCACCCTGGTCGTGCCGTTCGCGGCCGGCGGCCCCACCGACGTGGTGGCGCGCACCGTCGGCCAGGCGATGAGCCGCTCGCTCGGCCAGTCGGTCGTCATCGAGAACAAGCTCGGCGCGGGCGGCACGATCGCCGCCGGGTTCGTGGCCAAGGCGGCGCCCGACGGCTACACGATCCTGATCCATCACAACGGCATGGCCACGGCGCCGGCGCTGTACCGCAAGCTCTCCTTCAATCCGCTGACCGACTTCGAATACGTCAGCCAGGTCGTCGACGTGCCGATGACGCTGCTTGGCCGCAAGGACCTGCCGCCGAACACGCTGCAGGAGCTGATTCCCTACGTCAAGGCCAACGCCGACAAGCTCAACCTCGCGCACGCCGGGCTGGGCGCGGTCTCGCACCTGTGCGGCATGGTGTTCCGCCAGGCGATCGGCGCCGAGCTGCAGACCGTCCCTTACCAGGGCACGGCGCCGGCGATGAACGCCTTGCTCGGCGGCCAGGTCGACCTGCTGTGCGACCAGACGACGCAGACCATCCCGCACATCAAGGCCGGCAGCGTGAAGTTCTACGGCGTCACGACCTCGGGCCGGATCAAGGCGCTGCCGCAATCGCCCACCCTCGACGAGCAGGGCCTGAAGGGCTTCCAGGTCGTCGTCTGGCACGGCATCTACGCGCCCAAGGGAACCCCCGCCGCGGCGCTCGAGAAGATCAATGCCGCGGTGCGCTTCGCGCTGAAGGACCCGGTGGTGCAGCAGCGCATGGCCGAGCTCGGCGCCGAGATCGTGTCCGAGGCCAAGCTCACGCCCGAGGGCCTGCGCGGCTGGCTGCAGGCCGAGACCGATCGCTACGGGCCGATGATCCGCAGCGCGGGGGCGTTTGCCGACTGAAGGCTCCGGTCAGGGCTCGAGGCGCAGCAGCCGCCGCAGCTTCAGGAAGGCGAGCCCGGCCATCACCGCGTCGCTGATCGCGTCGTGGGCGTCGCGCAGCGGCAGGCCGAGCTCGGTCATCATCGTCGCGAAGCGCAGGTCGATGTCGCCGCCGCGCAGGTGCGCGGGCAACTGGCGGTTCTTGAAGTCGTAGTACATCGCCGAGACCTCGATCTTCGGCTGCGGCAGCCGCACGCCGAGCATCGGCCAGATCTCCCGGTTCAACATCGCCACGTCGAACTCGAGGTAGTAGCCGACCAAGGGGCGGCTGCCGATGAAGTCGAGCAGCCGGCGCATGGCCTGCGCCGGCTCGATCCCGGCCGCGAGGTCGGCGTCGCGCAGGCGGTGCACGCGCACGCTGTCGGGCGTGCTCGACCGCTCGGCCCGCACCAGCAGCTCGAGGCGCTGGCTCGTCAGCAGGCGGTTGCCGACGATGCGAACCGCGCCGATCGAGACGATCCGGTCGCTGCGCACGTCGAGGCCGGTGGTCTCGCAGTCGAGCGTGACCCACTCCCCGGGCGGCGGCTCGTCGTACATGAACGAGAAGTGCGCATCGGCCAGGTGATAGAGCATCCAGCGGCGACGCAGCGCGCCGAGCCAGCGTCCGCCGACGGCCATGCCTACGCCGCCTCGAGCAGGAACTGGTGGCGCAGCAGCGCCTTGAACCGCTTCACCACCGCCAGCGAGTCCTTCAGCAGGTCGCGCTCGAGGCTGCCGAGGCGATCGATCCGGACCGCGCCCGACACCGGCAACTCGGCGTCGAGCTCGGCCAGGCCGGCCTTCAGCTTCAGGCCCATCAGGAAGTGCAGGCTGTCGGCGAGGTCGGTCGCCAGCTCGGCCGAGAGGCGCCCTTTGGCCACCAGGGCGTCGAGCCGGGCCGTGGTCGCCGTCTCCCGCACGTGATCGCGCAGCGCCAGGCTGCGCACGCCATGGACGATCGGGAAGATGCCGGCCTTCTTCAGGTCGAGGAGGTCCTGCTCCTGCTCGCCGATCTTCAGCAGGCGGTTCCACCAGCCGCCGGTCGCATCGGGGAACGAATCGATCGCCGAGGCGAAGCGGCCGAGCAGGGCATCGTCGGCGGAAACCAGCCGATCGACCTCGGCGCGCACTTCCGCCAGCAGCGATGCGTCGCCGGCCACCGCATGCGCGTCGATGAAGATCGCCAGCGCCATCAGGCCTTCCGGGTCGGGACGCAGCAGCCAGTGGCGCACCACTTCCCTGAATCCGCTCGCGCTGCGCCGCCAGGCCGGGTTGCGGACCATGATCCCCCCGGGGCAGTCGGGGTAGCCGAAGTCGCGCAGCGCCGCCGAAAAGCGATCGCACGCCTCGACCACGACGGCCTCGTCGAGGGTCGTGCCGTCGCGCAGGATCAGGCCGTTGTCCTGGTCGGTCTTCAGCAGTTGCTCGCCGCGGCCCTCGCTGCCCATGACGAACAGGCAGCTTTCGGCCACCAGCTCGGCGGGCGCGACGAGCTGCCAGGTCCGCTCGAAGAGCTTGGCGTTGAGGGCCTGCACCAGCCGGCCGATCTGGCCGACCCGCGTGCCGCCGCGGTACAGCAGGGCGACGAAGCGGGTGATCTTCAGGGCCTGCTCGCGCAACGCGTCGAGGTCCTTCGCCTGCAGGATCTGCACCGTGATCAGGTAGGAGTGGTTCGAGAGGAAGCTGAGCAGGTCGAGCTGCTCGAGCAGGCCGACGACCTGCTCGCCGCGGGCGACGACCAGGCGGTGCACCTGGTGCCGGATCATCAGCGCCAGCGCATCGAACAGCGGCGCCTCGGGGGCGATCGTCACCAGCTCGAAGGTGGCGAGCTCGCGCACCGGCAGGTCGCGCAGCGGCCGGCCGTCGAGGATCGCGCGCTGCAGGCCGGTGCTGGTGAAGATCCCCAGCCGGGCGCCGTCGCGCACGAGCACGCAGCTGGAGCGTCGCGCCTGCAGGATCGTCGCCACCTCGACGATGCCGGTCGTCCCCTCGACCTCATGCGCCGGCCGCAGGAACGCCTCGTCGACCCTTGACATCGTGATCGCCTGCATCTCGCGCTGGCTGTGCCGCTGCGCCAGCGCGCCGAGCTTTTGCGACAGGTCCGAGAACAGCAGGGCGCCGAAGGTCGCGTTGCCCGAGATCAGCGCGTTGACGGCGGCCTTGGCCAGGGCGTAGGCCAGCACCTCCTCGGCGGCGACGAAGCGGCTGCTGGCCCGGCCGGCCACCAGCGAGCGGCCGTCGAAGCAGTCGTTGGGGCCGTAGGTCGCGACCAGCTCCTCGGCGTCGAACTGCGACACGTGGCCCTTGATGACGACGAACAGGTGCGACGGCTCCATTCCCCGGTCGAGGATCGTCTCGCCCTCGCGGAAGTAGGCGACGTCGACAGCGTCGCGGACGATCCGTTGCTCCGCTGCGGCCAGGCAGTCGAACGGCGACGCCGAGAAATCGAATGCGTTGGGCATGCGGGAATCATGGCCCAGCGGCAGGAAATGGCAAACATTCGGCGCACGCCGCCATGCGCTATCGGAAGGAATTCGGCCGGCCGGGAGCGTATGCTCGGCGTTAACAAGGAGAAACCATGCAGGACGAGCTGACCACGCGCATCGCGAACGACCCGAACTACCAGGCGTTGAAGTCCCGACGATCGCGTTTCGGCTGGTGGCTCGCGCTGGCGATGATGATCGTGTACTACGGCTTCATCCTGCTGGTCGCGTTCGACAAGCCGTTCCTCGCCACCCGGCTCGGCGCCGGGGTCACGACGATCGGCATGCCGATCGGCCTGGGCATCATCATCTTCACCGTGGTCATCACGGCGCTCTACGTGCGCCGGGCCAACGGCGAATTCGACGCGTTGAGCGAGCAGGTCGCCAAGGCGGCCCTCAAATGAGCGGCTCGACTCGGGCCCGCTCGCTCGCGCCGGCGGCCGCGGTCGCCGCCCTGCTCGCCGCCTGCGGCGCCGCGTTCGCCGCCGGCGCCGACCTCGGCCAGGCCGAGAAACAGGCGACCAACTGGACCGCGATCAGCATGTTCGCGGTATTCGTCATCGGCACGCTCTTCATCACCAAGTGGGCGGCGTCCAAAACCAAGTCGGCGGCCGACTTCTACACCGCCGGCGGCGGCATCACGGGCTTCCAGAACGGCCTGGCGATCGCCGGCGACTACATGTCTGCGGCCTCGTTCCTCGGCATCTCGGCGGCGGTGATGGTCGGCGGCTTCGACGGCCTGATCTATTCGATCGGCTTTCTCGTCGGCTGGCCGGTGGTGACCTTCCTGCTCGCCGAGCGGCTGCGCAACCTCGGCAAGTTCACCTTCGCCGACGTCGCCGCGTTCCGCTTCGCGCAGACCCCGGTGCGGGTGTTCGCGGCGTCGGGCACGCTGGTGGTCGTGGCCTTCTACCTGATCGCGCAGATGGTCGGCGCGGGGCAGCTGATCAAGCTGCTGTTCGGCCTCGAGTACTGGATCGCGGTGGTCATCGTCGGCGCCTTGATGATGGTCTACGTGCTGTTCGGCGGCATGACGGCGACGACCTGGGTGCAGATCATCAAGGCCTGCCTGCTGCTCGCCGGCGCCAGCTTCATGGCCTTCATGGTCCTCTACAGCTTCGGCTTCAGCACCGAGGCGATGTTCGCCAAGGCGGTGGAGGTGAAGACGGGCATCGCCAGCGCCGCCGGCAAGCCGCCGGCCGAGGCGGCGGCCCAGGGCTTCTCGATCATGGGCCCGGGCGGCTTCATCAAGGACCCGATCTCGGCGATCAGCTTCGGCATGGCGCTGATGTTCGGCACGGCCGGCCTGCCGCACATCCTGATGCGCTTCTTCACCGTGCCCAACGCCAAGGAGGCGCGCAAGTCGGTGCTCTGGGCCACCGTCTGGATCGGCTACTTCTACATCCTCACCTTCATCATCGGCTTCGGCGCGATCACCTTCGTGCTGACCAACCCGCAGTTCCTCGACGCCAAGGGCGGCCTGCTCGGCGGCGGGAACATGGCGGCGATCCACCTCGCCAACGCGGTCGGCGGCAACGTCTTCCTCGGCTTCATCTCGGCGGTGGCGTTCGCCACCATCCTGGCGGTGGTCGCCGGCCTCACGCTCTCGGGCGCCTCGGCCGTGTCGCACGACCTCTATGCCACCGTGGTGAAGAAGGGCAAGGCCGACGGCGCCGCGGAGCTGCGGGTCTCGCGCTGGACGACGGTGGCGCTCGGCATCGTCGCGGTGGTGCTCGGCATCGTGTTCGAGAAGCAGAACATCGCCTTCATGGTCAGCCTGGCGTTCGCCATCGCCGCTTCCGCCAACTTTCCGGTGCTGCTGATGTCGGTGCTCTGGAAGGACTGCACGACGCGCGGCGCGGTGATCGGCGGCTTCCTCGGCCTGGCGTCGTCGGTCCTGCTGACGCTGGTGTCTCCGGCGGTGTGGGAGGTGACGCTCGGCAACCCGAAGGGCTCGGCCCTGTTCCCCTACGCCTCGCCCGCCCTGTTCTCGATGACGATCGGCTTCGTCGGCATCTGGCTGTTCTCGATGCTTGACCGGAGCCCGCGTGCCGCGCAGGACCGCGCCGGGTTCGCAGCGCAGCAGGTGCGCTCGGAAACCGGCATCGGCGCCTCGGGGGCGTCGGGGCACTGAGCGTCGCCCGGCGGCATACTCCAGCGCACGTCCGGCGATTCGCCGGAACGAGGAGGGTGACGATCAAGACGACCCTGCCCGGTTGCGCCGCCGCCGCGCTGATCCTTCTCGCTGCCCCGGCCCTGGCGCAAACGCCCGCGCCGAAGGCCGATCTCGCCGCCGGCCAGGCGCGCGCGGAGACCGTGTGCGCCGCCTGCCACGGCGCCAACGGCGTCAGCGTCGGCGACGACATTCCGAACCTGGCGGGGCAGCGGCAGTCCTATCTCGAGGCGCAACTCGGCGCCCTGAAGGCGGGCACGCGCAAGAACCCGTTGATGAACGCGATCGCGGCGCAGCTCGGCAACGAGGACATCGTCAACGTCGCCGCCTGGTTCGCCAGCCTGCCGCCCGGCTACGCGGGAGCGAAGTCCGAACAGCTTCCCGCGCTGGCCAAGACCCAGGTCGCCTTCCCGGAGAACTACAAGGCGAGCTTCACGATGTACCAGACGGTGAACCGCACCGACATCAACCAGGTGCGCTATCTCTGGGCCAACCCGGCGGCGCTGCAGGCCGCGCGGGAAGGCCGGCCGATGCCGCCGGGTGCGGTGCTCGTCCTCGAGCAGCACGCGGCCAGGCTCGACGCCGACAGGAAGCCCGTGACCGGCAGCGACGGTTACTACGTCAGCGACCGCTTCCTCGCGTTCGCGGTGATGGGCAGCGGTACGGGCTGGGGAGACGCCTTCCCCGAGATGCTGCGTAACGGCGACTGGAACTACGCCGCGTTCGGCCCCGACATGAAGCTGCGCACCGGCGTGAACCAGGCCGAGTGCCTGGCCTGCCACAAGCCGCTCGACAAGTCGAGCTTCGTGTTCTCGCTGGAGCCGATGGCGAAGGTCCGCTGACATGGACAAGGGCAAGAGCATGCGGCACCGGCGAGGTCGATAGATGGCAGGAGCCGGCGGAGACCCGGTGCGCCTGAAGCGCCGGCGGTTCTCCCTTGTGCGAATTGCCGATGAACGCACCCTGGACTTCCGGGCATTCCTTCGCGGCTCGCTCCGCTTTCTCGCCGAGACGCGGTGCACGCTTCTGTGTCCCGTTCGCGGCGAGTCTCTGGCGCTGACCCTGCCGGAGCTCGCGCTGCTGGCGCAGGTGCCGGCGGATCGTTGGGTGACCGAGAGGGAGCTGGTCGCCCTGCAGCCGCTGTGGGAGGAGCTGCTCGCCCTCGCCTCACGCGGTCTGCTGCTCGCCGATCCCCCAGCGGGGAATTGGCACGACCTCGCCGAACGTGAAGAGGCCCTCGATCGAACACGATGGAACGACTTGGCCGCCGTATTTCATTCGCACACGGGTTGGCGAGGCCTGACGAGCAAGGTCGCGGAAGACCTCAGTGGCGAAGCGCACCAGGCCCGTCTCGAGAAAGCCCGGCGCCTGCGCGGCGATCCGCCCTCGCACTTTCACCGCCGAGGAGACGCGCTCGAGCGCAGGGCGCTCCTCGTTCCCGCGCTCGAGGGACCCTTCTTCGATGTCTTGCTGGCGCGCCGCACCACGCGCGCTTTCCGGTCGAGCGATCCGCTTCCGCTGGCGACCCTCGAAACGATGCTCCACGCTGTGTTCGGGACACACGGCATCAAGGAGTTCGCTCCCGGAATCTCGGCGATCAGGCGGACGAGTCCTTCGGGCGGCGCACTGCACCCGATCGAGGCCTATGTGCTGGCCATCCACGTCGAGGACCTTCCTTGCGGTCTCTACCACTATGAAACCAGCGCGCACGTCCTTGCCCTGCTCGAACCCCTGGAGCGCGAGCCGGCTCGCGCATTGGCTTGCGACTTCACGGCCGGTCAGACCTATTTCGGCCAAGCGCATGCCTTGGTCGTTCACGTGGCGCGTTTCGATCGCAATTTCTGGAAGTACGCGCAGCATCGCAAGGCCTACAAGGCGGTGCTGATGGACTCCGCGCACCTGAGCCAGACCTTCTACCTGACCGCAACGCATCTGGGGATGGGAGCGTTCTACACCGCGGCCATCAACGACGCGGACATCGGCGCGAGACTCAAGCTCGACTCGGTTCGCGAAGGGGCCATCGCCATCAACGGCATCGGAATCCCCGAAGCCGGACGCGACGATTTACATTTCATGGTCGATCCGTACCGGCCCACGGGCCTTGGCTGAAAAGTCGATCAGGGAGTGCACGATGGAAAGAAACGAAATTCGCGCATTGCTGCTTCGCATCGTGGAAGAGCCGGGCTTTCGCGAAGCTCTGATCGCAGACCCGGTGTATGCCCTCGCGCAGATCGGCATCACCCTCGACCCGTACGAAGTGCCGAGCGATGGCGTGAAGTTGCCTCCCAATGCCGAGATCGAGGCAGAGTTGGAGGCGCTGACCGATATCGTCGAGGCGGGCAAGGCGCACATCCATGCGCTGCTGACGCTCGGCGGGCCCTAGGACAAGGTCTACTCAGCGCACCTTGAGCGCCGCCATTCGGGCCTTGGCGTCGGCCAGAGCCAGGGCGCGCGCCTGCTGCCCGAGCAGCTGGTCCGTCCATTGCCCGTACGCCAGTCCGCCGTGGCTGACCAGCCACTTCAACTCTGCCGCTTCTCCCACGGCGTCGCCGGCGGCACGTCGGGCCCTGGCGCCGACTTCGTGCGTCTCCCAAAGCTCGTTGCCCGCGCCGGCCGTCCCCCGTGCGACGACCGCATCGACCCGACCTTCGAACAGATCCATCTCGTCTTGCGCGACACTGGCGAGACGCGCCCTGTCGGGAAAGCGGTCGAGGTTGCCCAGGCGGGCTCCCAACTCGAGGGCGTCGCGCGCTTTGTCCACCAGGCCGACGCGCGCTGCCCAGGCCGCGGCGTGGAGCAGCTGCTCCATCACCAGCGGGTTGGTGTTCGCGGTCGCAGCCGAGGTCAGCTCTGCGATGTGCCGGGCGACGAGGTCTCGCGTCGCCGCTACGTCGCCGCGTGCCATCCGCAGTGCGACCCGGGCCGCCTGCGCCCGCCACCGCGGGTTGGGCGAGGGCAGTCGCTCTGCCGAGGAAAGTGCCGACTCCACAGCCAGGGCGGCGCCTTCGACCCGGCCTTGTGCGATCAGGAGAGTGGCGCGTCGCATGGCGCGCTCGGTCTCCGCATCCGGCGGCTGTCGCGGGGTTTCGTCCAGATAGCGCGCGGCTTCCGCCAGCTTGCCACGAGCGACCAACGCATCGGCAAGTCCGAAGAGGATCGGCGCGGGCGAGAACTGCAGAGCCGCGCGAAACTGCTGCTCCGCCTCGTCGACCTTGCCCTCGGCGATCAACACATGCCCCAGCATCTGCAAGGTGTAGTTGCGCAGCGGGTTCTTGGAAAGCGCTCCCTTGGTCAGCTCTGCTTCCGCAGCGGGATAGTCCTGGAAGACCTGGTAGTAAAGGTTTCCGGCGTTGTTCTGCCCCGCGCCGGTGTCCGGATACAGGCTGGCGAACACTCGCCATTGGCTCAGGGCGGCTCCCGGATCCACGTACTCCGCCAGGAAGGCACGGACGAACAGCCGTTCCCTTTCGCTCAGACGCCTCTCTATCGTCAGCGCCTTTTCGAGGACAGCGCGTGCCTCCGCGTGCCGTTCCTGCTGCACCAGCACCGAGCCCAAACGACTGTGCGCGGTTGCGAAATCGGGATCGAGCTCGATGGCGTGCCGCAGCAGCCGCTCGGACTGATCGAAGTCGCCGTCACGCTCCATCGCCAGCGCATGAGACATCACTCTCAAGGCTTCGAGATTCGGGGTGGTCACCTTTTCCAGCGGCAGCGAGTTCTCCTGAATCTGATGCAAGGACTCGCCAAGCTGGAGCCGGGTCTCGCGCAGAAGCCGGTCCATCGCCGGCAGGATGTCGTTCGGCCCGTCGGCGTCGGCGCTTTTCGTCGATACCGTGCGCTCGTCCTTCGGGTCGACGAGCTCCACCACGAGGCGGGTCCGCGGGCCGTATTGCGAGACCGACGGCACGATCACGGCGCGTGCCTGCTCGCGCAGCGCGATCTCCGAGGCGATTCCGCGATCGATTCGCGTCGTGCTGTCACGTTGCATGCGCACGAGCGCCTGGCGTATGGAGCTGTCCGGGACGACATTCACGAACCGCGACTCCTCGATCCCGATGCGAAAGGCCGTCGCGAGCATCGCATCCCGTGTCTTGTCGCCGTCCACGGTGGCGAAGTCGCCGATGACGACCCAGTCTCGTTCGCCGAACGCCAGTGCCGATGCCTTTCGCATCAAGGCATAGCCCGAGGCCGCTGCCGTCACAAGGATTGCGATGGCCACGACTCCAAGGACCGTCGGCCGTTGCCACCAGGCCTTCGCCGGCCAGGCCTTGGCCGAGGCCGCGGGCGCGCGCAGCGGCGCGATGCCCGAGTCGCCGACCTCGTGGACGGTCAGGGGCTGCGACAGGCCCTTGAAGTGATACCGGCCGTGCGCGAGCCAGCGCACGGCTCCGGCAGGGAAGCCCGACTCGCTTTCGGCGCGCCTCGCCATGGCTTCGGCCGCCTCGGAGATCAGTATCTGCCCAGGGTGCGCCAGGGCCATCAGCCTTGCGGTCACGGGTTTTGCCACGCCTTCCACTTCCAGCGGCTTCGCGCCGTTCGCAATGCTCGCGGGCGCGTTTTCCCAGACGACGACCTCGCCGAAATGAATTCCGACGCGGGCGCTCAGGGGTTGCAGGGTCTCCTCGGCGAGTGAGCGCAGGTCGCGTTGATATTCGAGGGCGAACGCTACGGCCTGAATCGGTCTTTCGAACAGCACCAGGAAGCCGTCAGTCTTGTCGATCTCTTGGCCGCCGTGACGTTGCATGGCCAGACGTGCGAGCTGGTCGTGGCGCCGCATCAGGTCGGTAGCGGTGCGGTCGCCGAGCTTGTCGAAAAGCGCCGTGGAGTCCGCCAGGTCGCACAGGACGAGCGTGCGCGGATGGGCCTCGGGGAGACGACCCGGACCATCGGGGGTCAGCGAGGACGTGACGGCCATGCGGCATTGTCAGGCAACGTCCGAGAAGTATTGTTCGGCCGCGCGCGGATGCTTCGCCGCGCGCCAGACCGCGGCGATACGCTACTTCGTCAACCGCATCTCCGGCTCGCAGCGCATGCTCGTCGCACGGCCAGCTCTATCCGGGCGTGCCCAATCTCGAGTTCATGGAGCGGCAGATCCAGGAAAACCATCCCGACTCGTGGCGTTCGCCTGCTCGCGGCCGGTGCTCGACGACATCCACGCCGAGCGCAGCCACCTGAACGGCGTCCCGAACCTGCCCTGGCTGACGCAGTTCGGCCAGACCTGGTATGCGCGCACATGTTCGGCCAGCTCCTCAAGTACTTCGGCGCCACGGCCAAGCGCAAGATCCTCCGCCTCAACTCGGCGTGGCTCTACAAGATCCCGGCCCAGGGCCTCGTCGCCGGCGAAGGCGGCGGCATCTACAAGCCGCTGCCGCGCGACCACGAGAACCGGATCTCGGTGCCGCTGAAGACGCTGCTCGAGTACCCGGGCCTGCCGCAGGACAAGCTGGCGCTGGCGCGGCGCGAATACCTGCAGGCGGGGGCGACGCCCAGCCACACGCGCTACGGCTGGGCGCACACCGGCTGAGCCGCCGGCGTGGGCGGCGGGGTGTCACGGGAACGACACCTTCAGCAGCGTGCCCGTGCTCTGGCTCGTGACCCCCATGATCAGCGCGCCATTGCTCGCCGCCACTTCGATCGGCCCGCGCCCGTCGATGGCGACCGGCAGCGGCGCGTCCCACACGCCGTTGTGCAGGCGCAGGACCTGGCTGGAATCGTCGCCGAGCGCCAGGACCGGGTCGCGGTTGACGAAGGTGAGCGATGGGTGGCCGTTGGTCGGCGGCGGAACGATCGGCACCGGGACGAAGACCGTTCCGTCGAAGCGAACCAGGTTGACCGGCGGGCTCGGGAACTTGTTCCACGCCACCCAAGGCTGACCGGTCCCGTCGATCGCCAGCGAAGGCTCGCCGATCCCCTGCGTCGCGTTCGGCGTGCTGTCGAGCACGCCGCCCATCGCGACCCACGCTCCGCCGGTATTGCGCAACACCTCCAGCGTGCTCGCGTTGCTGCCGAAGGAGCCGCGCAGGAACGCGACGATCGGGCTGCCGTTGGCGTCGAGCGCCATCGTGAACACCTGGAAGTTCAGGGCGAGGCTGCCGAGATCGACCCAGGCCGTGCCGTCGAAGCGGAGCGCGCGCAACATGGGCAAGGGGTTGAACGCACCGGTCGAGAACACGATCACCGGCTGGCCGGCGGCATTCAGGCGCAGCCGGGGCAGGCTCGCCGCCAGTCCCTGCGCGGGCACGGGGAACGGCGCGACCAGCGTCACCCAGGCGTTGGCGGTGGCGTCGAAGCGCCGCACCACCACCTCGGCCGCGGTGCCCGCGAGATCGACCTGCGTAAAGGCGACGAACACCTGGCCGCTGGCATCGGCGGCAATGCTGGCGGTCGGGTCGCCGCCCACGGTGCGGTCGTTGATCACGGGGCCGAGAGGCACCAGGCTCGAGCCGTCGAAGCGCGAGGCGATGAGACCGCCGTCGCCGCTGCGCTTGTGCACGGCGAACACCGCGCCCGCGCTGTTGGTCGCGATGCCGAGGCGGCCGGTGACGTCGCCGAAGCCGCCCAGGCTCGCCGTGCGCGCCACGTTCCAGGTCGCGGCCACGGTGCCGGCGACGGCGTTGCCGGCGCTGTCCTGCAGGCCGCCCCAGCTCAGCCCGGCCACGCCGAGCGGCAACACCTGGGTCGGCGTGACGCTCAGGCGGCGCTGCGTGTCGTCGTAGGCCAGCGTCGCGGCGATCGCCACGGGCGTGAGCTGGTTCGGCGGCAGCACGGTGAGCTTGACCGCATCGGCCAGGGTGAAAGGCAAGGGGTTCACGGATTCGTCGAAGTCGACGGTGAAGACCGTGCTGCCGCTCACCTCCGTCGTCGCCGGCGGGTCGATCGCCACCGCGTGCGGCGGGGTGCGGTCGACGACCACGGCCTGCGTGGCGCTGTCGCGCGAGATCCCTTGCAGCGTCGCCCGCGCGCCGAGGATGTGCGTGCCTTCGCTGAAGCTCGCCGAGTCCCAGAACACGCGGTAGAAGAACTGCGGGCCGAGCTGCGCGATCGGCGTGCCGTCGACGAACACCTCGACGCTGTCGGGCACCGGCCCGGCGATCGTGACCTCGACGGCCAGCGGCCGCGCCGAGTTGGTCGTCACCACGCTGGCCGGTTGCACGATGGTCGGCACCGGCACGGTGACGCAGACCGCAGAGATCGTGGCGACGACGTTCGCGCCCGGCGCCGGGCTCACGTCGATCGAGCCGGTGCAGACCTGGGTCGCGAGCTCGATGCGGGCCGAGAGGCGCGTGGTCGCGTTCGCCGGAACGTTCAGCCGGACGCTCGAGCCGACCGCCACCGACGTGGTCGCGACCCACGCGGGTCCGGTGCCCGCCACGATCTGTCCGGACACCGGGGCCAGCGTGCCCGCGGGAACGGCAGGGCTGGCATTGGGCACGACGACGCTCAGGTCGACCGTGGCCATCTGGCTGGCGACGTCGCCGTTCCACCACGAGAAGTGCGAGATCGTCGCGCGCAGCGCCTTGCCGCTCGGCGAGGCGGCACTGGCGACGACGGTGCCGCTGCCCTCCTGGGTCCACAGGCCCGTGCTCGCGTTCAGCGACCAGAGTGCGATCGTGTCGCCGATCGCCACCGCGCTGCCGCCCTGGTGCACGCCGACGTAGATCGGCAGCTCGATCTGCGCCGTCTTGCCCGGCGCCAGGTTCAGCTTCTGCCCGCCCTGCAGCGGCAGCAGCTCGGCGGTGCCGTAGCTCATGATCGCCGCGCGCGCGCCGCCGCCACTCGGCAGGCCCTCGAAGGCGCCGGGAAACGCGCCGGCGTCGAGGTCGACCACGTTCACCGGCGTCATCTGCATCTGGATCGTCCCGGTCACCGCGGCGCCGGCCGCATTGACCAGCGCCCCGGCGGGAAACGTCACCTTGACGCCGTCGCGCCCGCTGGCGCTGCCTCCGGCCTCGATGCCGGCGATGTCGACCGCAGCGTCGCGCTGGATCAGCATCACGAGCAGCGCGTCGGCGCTGCGTCCGGCAGGCAGCGTCACCAGCTTCACCTGCTCGGCGAACCCGGCCTTGGCGACGCTGATCGCCAGCTCGCTGCCGTTGGCGACGGGCAACGACGCCTTGCCGCCGGCATCGGTGGTGGCCGTGCCCGACGGCGAGCCGACGCTCGCGCCGGCGACGAATCGGCCGAGGGTGTCGATCACCGTGACCGCCAGCGCGGCGTTGGCCGGCGGTGGCGCGGCCGCGGGCGCACCACCGCCTCCCCCACCGCCGCAGCTTGCCAGCAGCAGCGACAGCAGCGCAACGACGAGGCCGAAGGACCAGGAGCGTTTCAGGCTCGATGCGATATCCATGTCATGTCTCCGTTGAATGCCTGCGCCGGGACTAGCGCAGGCGCGCCTGCCGGTAGCGGGCGAGAAAGCGGTGCAGGTCGCGCTCGCTCGCGAACTCGCGGCGTTCGCCGGTCCGCAGGTCCTGGACGAGGAAGCGCCGCTGGCCATGGCCGACCGTCACGCGCAGCAGGAAGCTGCGCAGGGGCGGTGCGGGGGAAGGAGCGTTCACGGCGCAACCCTAGGCGGGCAGCGTCAACGCGGCGTCAATGCGGCGCGGGTGGCGGGCCGAGATGGGCGAGCGGATCGTGGCCGCGCGCAGCGAGCGCACGGCTCAGCTCGTCGTACAGCCACGGGTCGAGGCCCTTGGGCTGCAGGTAGGCGAGGACGCGAGCGGCCTGGGCGTCGTTGCCGTGGATCAGGGCCATCTTGGCGGCAGTGGCGTGCGCCGCATAGACATCGGTATGCGCCATCGCTTGCAGCATCGCGTCGATCCGGTCCGCAAGCTCCGGATCGCCTTGGCGCGAGCGCATGTCGATCAGGCGTGCGCTGGCGATCAGCGCCAGCGAAGGGTCGGCATCGCCGGCGAGCCGCTCGCAGACGCTGATCGCCTCCTCGATGCGGCCGAGCTCGCGCAAGGACCAGACCAGGTTGTTGCGCAAGGTCGGCGTGCTGTCGTATTCGCCGAGCCCGAGCGCCTCCTCGGCGATGGCGCAGGCGTCGTCGTTGCGCCCCAGGCCGGCCAGCGACCACACCAGGTTGACCGCGACCTCGACCTGCGCGTAGCGCGCGTCCAGCTTGACGGCGAGCCGGTACGCTTCCTCGTGCAGGGCGAGCCCGCGCGCGACGTCGCCCTGGGCGTCGAAGACGGCGCCCAGGCTGGTGAGGACCTGGATCAGCTCGGCGCCGGGAGCCTCGCGGCGCAGCAGCGCGCAACGGCTTTCGAGCTCCGGAATCGCATCGGCTGCGCGGTCCTGCAGCATGGCGATGCTGGCGCGCTCGAGGCATAGGCCCTCGTAGTCGGCGTCGGAGGCGGCGGCATTCGCCAGCGCCGCCTCGGCTTCGCCGAGCCGACCCTGCTGCATCCGCACCGAAGCGATCGCCATGTACGCGCCGGCGCGATCGCGCGGCGCGGCCGCCTCGCCGAGGGCGCGGTGCGCGCTGTGCTCGGCGCCCTCGACGTCGCCCTGCTCGAACCGGATCCGGGCTTCGAGCGCCAGGAGCTGCGCCTTCTGGGCGCTGGTCGCGGCGCGGGCCAGGCCGCGGGCGACCGCGGCGCGGGCCGCGTCGTGCAGGCCGGCATGTCGCTGGGTGCGGCTGGCGGCGACCGTCGCCGCGATCGCCTCCGCCGGCTCGCCGGCCTGCCACCAGTGCTCGGCGATGTTCTCGTCGCGCAGGCTGCCGGCGAACTCGCGCGCCACGCTCGCGTGCAGCACCACGCGCAGCGCTTGCGGCGTGGCCTCGTAGACGCTCTGGCGCACGAGATCGTGAACGAAGCGCAGGTCGCGCAGCAGGCCGGCGCCCTGCAGCGCATCGATCGCCTCGGCGCAGGCCCAGGTCGAGAGGCCCGCGACCGCCGCGATCCTGGCGATCGCGCGGGCATCGCCGACGACCGCCACCGCCGCCAGCACGCGCCGGGCGCTCTCGGGCGCCGCCTGGACCCGGCGCCGGACCAGCTCTTCGACCCGGGCCGGGATCCGCAGCTCGGAGTAGTCGGCGGTGATCTCGTCGAGGGCGCTCGCCCAGCCGCCCTGTCGGGCCGCGAGCTGGCCGCTTTCGAACAGCGAGCGAAGCGTCTGCAGGGCGAAGAACGGGTTGCCGCCGGTGCGGCGATGCAGCCAGGCAGAGAACAGCGGCGGTCCGGCCTCGGCCTGGCTGACCGCGGCCAGCAGCTCGGTCAATTGCGCCGCCGACAGCGGGGCCATGCGCAGGTGCTCGACCGGCGCGGCCGCGTCGACGGCGTCGAGCGCCGACTCGAGCTCAGGGTGCAGCTCGTTGCTGCGGTACGCGAGGCGCAGGGGCAGCGTCGCGCGCCGCGCCATGAAGACGACGAGCTCGAGCGTCGACGCGTCGGCCCATTGCAGGTCGTCGAAGACCAGCGGCGCGGCGCGCGCTTCGAACAACCGGGCGATCGCGGCGAGCAGCCGCGGCTTGGCCTCGGCAACGTTGACCGGCGGCAGCCGCTCGCCGCCGACGAGGCTCGGCACGAGACGGCCGAGATCGCGCCGCGCCGGGCCGGGATCCGGCAACGAATCGCGCTGATCCTCGATCAGCTCGGCGATCGCGCCGAACGGCGCCTGCCCCAGTTCCTCGCGGCAGGCGACGAACCAGGCGCTCGGCAGCGCCTCCTCGAGCAGGCGCGTCTTGCCGACGCCCGGCTCGCCGGCGATGACGACGACCCCTACCCGGGGATCGACGATCAGCGCCGTTTCGGCGTCGCGTCCGACCAGGCGCGGCGGGTGCGACACGCCGCGCAGCACCGCGGCGCGTGCGGTGGCGAGCACGGCCGCGCGGCGGGCGGGATCGCGCAAAGCGTCGGCCAGCGCGACCGTGCGTGGCGCCGGCTCCGCGCCCGCCGCTTCGCGCAGCGCACCGCGCCAGCGCTCGTACTGCTGCAGCGCTTCCTCGCCGCGCCCGGCGTCGCCGGCAACACGCAGCAGCGCCTGCACCGCGTCTTCCGCCGGCTCGCTGCCGCGCACCAGGCGCAGCAAGGTGTCGCAGGCCGGCCCGCTCTGCCCGGCCGTCTCTTGCTGCGTGGCCGCCTTCAGCGCCGCGTCGCGCCAGACGTTGCCGAGCGCGCTGCGCTCCATCTGCGCCCACTCCTCCAGCACCGGGAATCCCTTGTACGACAGCGCGCTCAGCAAGGGCTCGCGCTGCATGGCGGCTGCCGCGGCCCAGTCGCCGCGGCCGATGGCGGCGCGAAAAGCGGCGACGTCGGTCGGCAGGCCGAGGCGCATGCGGCGCGGCTCTGTCTCCAGGCACTGCGTCAGCGACCAGTGCGCGAGCAGGCGGCGGACGCGATGCAGGTTGGAGCGCAGGTTGTGCAGCGCCTCGGCCTCCTGCCGGTCCGGCCAGAACAGGTCGACCAGGCTCTCGCGGCCGACCCAGTCGCCGCGGTACGCGAGGTAGGCGACGAGGTAGCCGGGAAGATTGTCGGGCAGGGTTGCCGAGCCGGACTCGGCCTGCCAGCGCGCGACACCGAACAGTTCCAGGCGACCCTGCATGGGCCAAAGTCTGCGGCAATCCGCCGCCCGTGCCTACTCGGCTTTCAGGACGTCGCCCCGGCACGCGCGCCACAGCGCCAGGTCGTAGGCGATCTATCGCGCCGCAGGCGACCAGGGGCGCGGCGATCCAGCCGGCCGCGAACAGCAGGCCGCTGAGCGTCGGAAGGCGCTCAGCAAGCCGGCGCAGAAGAAGGTGCCGGCCTGCGCCAGCCAGACGCCGAAGCGCTCGAGCAGCCAGAGCGCAAGCAGCGAGTTGACGACCAGGCCGCCGACGAATGCATCGGCGCTGAGCAGCGGCAGGGCGCCGGCGTCGGCACCGGCGGGCAGCGCGAGCCGCTCGAGGGTCGAGCGTACCGAAGTCGTCATCGTTGTTGTAGTCTCGCTCTACTTCACGGAGCTTCTGATCGAGGCCGCCTGGATGAAAGAGACCCATGACCCGATTTGACGGACGGGGCAACCCGGTTTCATACGGCCGGTCGGAGGCGATCGACGCACTCGATCGCGTGTTCGAACTGCTTCATGCCTACCAGGCCGACCCGCTGGCCGAGGTCGACCGGATCATCCTCGACCATCCGGACTTCGTGATGGCGCACGCCTTTCGCGCTGGCGCGCTGGCGACGGCGACCGACAAGGCGTTCGAACCGGAAGTGATCAAGAGCGTGGCGGCGGCCGAAGCGCTGCTGTCGACGGCCAACGACCGGGAACGCATGCATGTTTCGGCAGTGCGAGCCTGGCTCGACGGCGATTGGGAGCGGGCGATCGACCTGTGGGGTCGCATCTCGATGGCCCACCCGCGCGATCTGCTGGCGCTTCAGTTCGCCCACGTCGGCGACTTCTTCCTCGGCCACTCGCACATGCTGCGCGACCGCATCGCCCGCGTGCTGCCGCACTGGGACCGCAGCGTGCCCGGCCACGGCTTCGTCGAGGGCATGTACGCGTTCGGTCTCGAGGAGGCGGGTGACTACGAACAGGCGGAGGCGCGCGGTCGCGAGGCTGCCGCCTCCAACCCGCAGGACGGCTGGGCCGTTCACGCCGTCGCGCACGTGCTGGAGATGCAGGGGCGCGCCGCGGAAGGCGCGGACTTCCTTGCCGCCGGAGCGGATGGCTGGGCGCCGAACAGCCTGTTCGCGTTCCATCTGTGGTGGCACCTGGCGCTGTTCCATCTGGACGGCGACGACGCGCCTGCGGCCCTGAAGCTGTTCGACGAGAAGATTTCCGCCGGCGGTTTCGGCCAGGCGCTGGAGCTTCTCGACGGGTCGTCGCTGTTGTGGCGCCTGTCGCTCCTCGGCCACGACGTCGGCGACCGCTGGAACGATCTGGCCGCGAAGTGGGAAACGCGGATCGACGACGCCTACTACGCCTTCAACGACGTCAACGCCATGATGGCCTTCGTCGGCGCCGACCACCACGCGGCCCAGGCCCGGCAGATCGAGACCCTCCAGCGGGCCGCGGCCGGGAGTGGAACGGCGGCGATGATGAGCCGGGAGATCGGCTTGCCGGCGTGCGAGGGGCTCGCTGCATTCGGCCGGGGCGACTACGCGCAGTCGATCGAGCGGCTGTTGCCTTTGCGCGGCAAGGCGAATCGCTTCGGCGGCAGTCATGCGCAGCGCGACATGTTCTCCTGGACGCTGACCGAAGCCGCGATCCGTCTCGGCGACCGCGCGCTGGCCGATGCGTTCGTCGCCGAGCGCCTGTCCTGGAAGCCGAAGAGTCCGATCAACCGCGCCTGGGCCGCTCGCGCCGGCCGGCTCACTCCGGCAGCGGCGAGCGAGGGTTGGCAACGATGAAACGACGCAAGGTCCTCTCGGCGCTGGCCGTTTCGGCGGTCGGCTCGATGGTTCCGGCCCTGCGCGCTGTCGCGCAGCGGCGGCCACCGCGAGTCGCCTATGTCTACCTGTTCAAGGAAGGGCCGACGGCCCCCTTCCTGGAAGCCTTTCAGGATCGGATGCGCGAGCTGGGCTGGATCGACGGGCAGACGGTCCGCATCGAACCGCGCGACGCCATGGGAAGCCAGGAGAAGCTGGCCGCGATCATGCGCGAGCTGGTCGACGCCCCGGTCGACGTGATCGTCGCCATGTGCACTCCCGAGGCCCGGGTCGCCAAGCAGATGACGAGCACCCTTCCGATCGTCATGGCGGCCACCGGCGACCCGGTCGCCGCGGGACTGGCGCAGAGCTTTGCCCACCCGGGGAGAAACGTCACCGGGGTGTCGGCGATGATGGTCGACCTGAGCGCGAAGCGGCTCGAGCTGCTGAAAGAGGCCTTCCCGGACGTTTCGCGCGCGACCCTTTTCTGGAACCCGGACCGGCCGGACAACACGCCCGAGGTGGAGGCGATGGTCAAGGCGGGAATGAAGCTCGGCGTCCGCGTCGAGTCCAGGCCGGTGCGAAGCGCCGAGGAGCTGGCCGCTGCGCTCGACGCCACGGTCCCCGGCAGCACCGATGCGTTGCTGAACGCGGGCGATCCGATGATCGGCTCCCAGCTCCCCCGGCTCGTCGCCTTTGCCGCCTCGCGACGGCTGCCCGCCTTGTTCGAGGAACGGTCCTTCGTCGACGCCGGCGGCCTGATGTCGTATGGACCGAATTTCCGCAACCAGCATCGCCGTGCCGCCGACTACGTGGACAAGATCCTCAAGGGCGCCCGGCCCGGTGACCTGCCGATCGAACAGCCGACCACGTTCGAGCTCGTCATCAACATGAAGACGGCTCAGGCCCAGGGCTTCACGCTGCCACGAAGCTTTCTCCTGCGTGCCGACGACATCATTCGCTAGCGGAGCGCGACGGAATTTGCGGCCGCACCTCCTCGGGCGCGAGCAGCCTGCCGAACGCGAACTTGCAGCCCATGAGCAGCACGCCCGCGCACGCCACCAGCCCCGCATGCATCGCCCAGAACTCCCGCCCCGGCATCTTCTCCAGCAATCCCGCCAGCCAGCCGACGAAGGTGTTGCCGAGGAACAGGTGCAGGTAGTACACGCCGATCACCAGCCCGCCGAGCTGCTTCGGCGCGACGCGTGAATAGAGCGCCAGGCCCACGGGGAGGATGTTGGCGAAGCCGAGGTCGTTGACGATGGTGTAGGCGAGCGTCCAGCCGAGGCTGACCTTCTCGTGCGTGCTCTCGGCCAGCATGGCGGCGACGGCGATCATCGCCGGGCCGCCGGCGGCGACGAACGTTCCTAGCGTCATCTTCGTCAGCTCGTCGGGCTCGCGCCGGCGCGTCGCCCACCAGCGCCAGAAGGCGATCGAGCCAAGCATGGTGGCGGTGCTCACCGCGGCGTCGACCGCCTGCAGCCAGGTCACCGGCACGTCCCAGCCGAACAGCACGAAGTCCATGTGCTGCTGCGCCCAGAGCGGAAAGGCGTTGGTGAACTGCTGGTTGCCGACGATCGAGAGCATCAGCACCGGAATCATGGCGACGAGCAGCGCCAGCCGCGCCTTCTCGGCGCCGGTCATCCCGGTGCGCGGCCCGGCCGCCTTTCGGGCCGCGGCGCCGCGCGCCGGCTCCGGCGGCAGCCAGCGCCGGCCGCCGAGGTAGACCGCCAGGCCGATGACCATGCCGACGCCGGCGGCACCGAAGCCCCAGTGCCAGGCCACCTTCTCGCCGAGCGTGCCGCAGACGATGGGCGCCGCGATCACCGCGATCTGCACCGCCAGCAGGAAGATCTGGAACGCGCTCGCCCGCCGCTTGTCGCCGGGCGCGTAGAGGTCGCCCACCTGGGCGGCGATGTTGCCCTTGAAGCAGCCCACGCCGACGAGCAGGCACGCAATCGCGATCAGGAAGCTCGCCTCGAAGGCCATCATGAAATGGCCGAGCGCCATCAGGCTGGCGCCGATCACCACCGTCTTCGTGCGGCCGAGCACGCGGTCGGCGAGCAGCCCGCCGAACAGCGGCGTGAGGTACACGCAGCCGGCGTAGAGGCCGAACACGGCCGAGGCGAGCTGCTGCGGCGACATCGGACCGGTGGCGCGCTCGAGGAAGCCGCGCAGCGCCTCCATGCCCGCGACCCGGCCGATGTGCTCCGGCAGGAACAGGTAGTTGCTGAGGTAGAGCACCAGCAGCGCCTGCATGCCGTAGAACGAGAACCGCTCCCACAGTTCGCAGAACGCGAGCCAGCCGAGGCCGGCGGGATGGCCGAAGAAGCTGCGGTCGTGGCGTTCGTCGGCGCTCGGGGTACTGCCGGGCGGGCCTTCGGCGGTAAGCGTGGCGGCGGACATGGCGGGTTCGGCGGCTGGCAACAAAGCGACCTTCGTGGCAGCCTAGTTCACCTTGATCCCTGCGGCGCGGACGATCTGATGCGCCTTGGCCGTCTCGTCGACGATGAACTTGTCGAAGGCGGCGGGCGACATCAGGAAGGGCTCGGCGCCGAGCTTGTCGAGCCGCTCCTTCATGTCGGCCGAGGCCATGATCTTCGCCACCTCGTCGTGCAGCTTCTCGACGATGGGGGCCGGTGTCCTGGCCGGGGCGAACAGGCCCACCCAGAACAGGTATTGGGAGCCGGGCACGCCGGCTTCCACCGTCGTGGGCAACTGCGGCAGGACGTCGGAGCGCCGGGCCGTGCCGACGGCGAGCGCCTTCAGCTTGCCGCTTTGCACCAGCGACAGGGCCGAGACCATGGGGGCGAAGAACCAGTCGATGCGGCCGGCCATCGTCTCGTTCAGCGCCTCCGGCGTTCCCTTGAACGGCACGTGCTGCGCCTGGATTCCGGCGGCGAAACGGAAGACCTCGGCGTTCATGTGCGTCGCCGAGCCGTTGCCGGCCGAGCCGTAGTTGAACGTGCCCGGCTTCGCCTTCGCCTGCTCGACCAGATCGCGCACGTCCTTGAAGCGATCGGGCGCGGTGACCAGCACGTTCGGCAGGCTGGCGAGCGCGGTGACGCCGCTGAAGTCCTTCAGCGTGTCGTAGCTCAGGCTGGCGTAGAGCGCCGGGTTGACGACGTGGCCGGCCGAATGCACGAGCAGCGTGTAGCCGTCGGCCGGCGCCTTGGCGACGAGCGCCGCGCCGAGCGTGCCGCCGGCGCCGGCCCGGTTGTCGACGACGATCGTCGTGCCGAGCGCCGGCCCGAGCTTCTCGCCGAGCAGGCGGGCGACGACATCGGTGCCGCTGCCCGCGGTGAAGGGAACCACCACCCGGATCGACTGGCCGCGCGGCCACTCGGACTGGGCGAACACGCGGTCCGCGGCCAGCACCGTGGCGCCGGCAAGCAGCAAGGCCTGGCGACGCTTCATCATCGGAAATTCGGTCATGCGCTCTCCTTCGGGCGGGCGGTCGTCGCCCGATCTATTTCCGCTTCAGGTCGTCGCCGCCGATGTAGAGGCGATTCCAGACCGGGGTGATCACGAGCTCGTTGATGCAGACGTGCGGCGGCATCTCGGCGATGAAGCGGATCGTGCGGCCCAGGTCGTCTTCCTGCAGCATGCGCGCCTTCTCCTCGGCGCTGGGCTCGACCGGCCGCTTCTTCAGGATCGGCGTGGCCGCCTCGCCGGGACAGAGCGCCGTGGCGCGCAGGCCATTGACGCATTCCTCGATGTTGAAGGAGTGGCTGAGCGCGATCATCGCCGCCTTGCTCGCGGTATAGGCCGGTCCGGTCAGGTAGCCGAGATGCCAGCCGGCGAAGGAAGCGACGTTGATCACCGTGCCGTGGCGGCGCTGCTGCATTCCCTTCAGCACGGCCAGCGTGCAGGCGGCGGCGCCGTTGAGGTTGATCGCGACGACGTCGGCGAAGGTCGCGCTGTCGGTGTCGGTCCAGAAGCGCTTGGCGAAGTTGACGCCGGCGCTGTTGACGAGGATGTCGACGCGCCCGTGCCGGGTCTGCACTTCGGCGGCGACGCGGGCCACCGCGGCCGCATCGGCGACGTCGAGCGGCGCGGCGCCGATCGAGCCGCGCGGCGCGCCGCGCGCCTCGGCCGCGGCGATCGCGGCCTCGAGCTTGGCCGCGTCGCGGCCCGAGACGACTACCCGGCAGCCGGCCTTGGCCAGCTCGATCGCGCCGGCCAGGCCGATGCCGCTGCCGCCGCCCGTGATCCAGGCGACCTGGCCGGCGAGCGCCGCGCCCTCGCTCATGCGTGCGCTCCCGCGCTCAGGCCGTCGTCGACCGGCACGTTCTCCGGCACCAGCTCGAGGCCGGACGCCCTCGCCTGCAGGACGATCAGCTTGGCGAAGTCCTCCTCGTCCATGCCGTGGCCGATCAGCGTCTGGATCAGGTCGCGGGTGATCGAGGCGAGCGGCATCGGCACGCCGAAATGCCGCGCCGCGTCGAGGCCGAGGTCGAGGTCCTTCCTCAGCAGCTTGGGCGTGAAGGTGACCTTGAAGTCCAGGTTCACCAGCGCCGGCGACTTGTAGCGCGAGAAGGTCGAGCCCATCACGCTCTGGTTCATGAACTCGAGAAAGGCATGGCGCGGCACGCCGGCCTTCTGCGCCAGCACCGTGATCTCGGCCAGCGACTGGATCACGACCCCGAGGAACACGTTGTGGCAGATCTTGACGATGCGCGCGAGCTCGCCTTCGCCGACGTAGCTCGCCGCCGGCGCGATCGCCTTCAGCGACGGCAGCGCCGCGTCGAACGCGGCGCGCGGGCCGGAGCAGACGAAGGAAAGGCGCCCGGCCTTGATGACCTTGGCGTTGCCCGAGACCGGCGCCGCCAGCATCTGCGTGCCGCGCGCCGCGAGCAGGGCGCGCAGTTCGGCCGAGCCGTCGAGCGAAATCGAGGAGCACTCGACGACCATGCCGGGCGCGCCGGCGCCGCTCAGCAGCCCGCCGGGGCCGCTGACGACCTGCTTCACGTCGTCCCAGGTCGAGACCATGACGAAGACGATGTCGCAGGCGGCGAGCTCGGCCGGCGAGCCGGCGATCTTCGCGCCCGCCGCCGCCAGCGGCTCGGCCTTGGCGCGGGTGCGGTTCCAGACGGTGAGATCGGCGCCGGCCTTGGCGAGACGCTCGGCCATCGCGTAGCCCATGCGGCCGATGCCGATCCAGCCGAGTTTCAGGGAAGGTGTGGTCGCCATGGTCGCGCTCAGTAGGGGTTGGCGATCGGCAGCTCCTGCGCCGGGTAGAGCGAGATCACCTTCGGCCCGCTCGGCGTCAGGATCACCTCCTCCTCGATCCGCGCCGCCGAGACGCCGTCGCTCGCCGGGCAGTAGGTCTCGACGGCGAACACCATGCCGGTCTTCAGCTCGATCGGCTCCTCGAGCGAGCTGAGGCGCGAGATCAGCGGCCGCTCGTGCAGGCCGAGGCCGAGGCCGTGGCAGAAGTTGAGGCCGAAGGCGTCCATCTCGCCGGAGATCCCGATCTCCTCGGCGGTCGGGAACGAATTCGCGACGACTTCGGAAGACACACCCGGCTTCAGCAGCGCGATCGCCCGGTCCATCCATTCGCGCGCCTTCTTGTACGCGTCGAGCTGCGGCTGCGTGGCGCGGCCGACGCTGAACGTGCGGTAGTAGCACGTGCGGTAGCCCATGTACGAATGGATGATGTCGAAGAACGCCTGGTCGCCGGGGCGGATGATGCGGTCGGTGAAGTTGTGCGGATGCGGGTTGCAGCGCTCGCCCGAGATCGCGTTGATCGCCTCGACGCAGTCGGAGCCCATGCCGTAGAGCCGCATCGTCGCCAGCGCCACGATGTCGCTCTCCTTGACGCCGGGCTTGAGCGCCTGGGCGATGTCGAAGTAGACGCCGTCGACCATCGCCGCCGCCATGTTGAGCAGCATCAGCTCGTCGATGTTCTTGATCTCGCGCGCCAGCAGCATCGTCTGCTGCGCGTCGCGCACGTCGATGCCGAGCTTCTGCAGCTCGAGCATCATCGGCACCTCGACGACGTCGACGCCGAGCGGCATGTCGGCGACGCCTTCCTCCACGAGCAGCGCCTTGATCTCGCGGGCAGCCGCCTTGAACAGCTTGCCGTCGCCGCCGACCGCGCCGCGCAGGCCCAGCAGGCCCGCCCGGCAGTGGTCCTTGCACAGCCACGGCGTGTACAGGCGGTGATGCTTGGCGGCCGAGCCGAAGTCCCAGATGTAAGGGTCGCCGTTGCCGGTGAGGAGCGAATAGCGCGTGAGCTTGTCGCGCGCCCACTCGCCGATCACGGTGCTGGTGGTGTAGCGGATGTTGTGCTGGTCGAAGCAGAGCAGCGCGCCGAGACCCGAGTTCGCGAGCGCCGCCCGCGTGCGCGCCAGCCGGTAGTCGTGCAGGCGGCGGAAGTTCACCCGCTCCTCGAAGTCGACCTGCATGTGGCCGGGCGCCTGCAGCGGCCGCTTCCAGTCGTGGTGCGGATCGATGTCGTCGGGCCGGATGATCTTCGGCTCGGGCACCTTGAGCTTTTTCTTCGCCATCTACTCTGCCTTCGGTACGGAAATCGAACAGGGCAATCGATTGCCTTCAATGTAGTCCACAATCCCGCCACGGATAAGGTCTCCGAGGGTTTGTCCCTGCACAGCGCGAGACCCGGAGAAGGGCAATCGTTTGCGAAAAGCCATCGTCAAGCCGGGCGCGGTGGGCGGCGCCGCGATCACGATCGCCGACATCGCCCGCGAGGCCGGCGTCCATCCCGCCTCGGTATCGCGGGCGCTGCGCGGCATCGGCGGCAAGGTGTCCGAGGCGACCCGGCAGCGCATCGCGCGCGTCGCCGACGAGCTGGGCTACCTGCCGAACGCCGTCGCCGCCTCGCTGCGCACCAAGCAGTCGAAGCTGGTCGGGGTGCTGGTGCCCGACCTGGGGAATCCGCTGTTCGGCCCACTGGTCACCGGCATCGAGGTCGAGCTGCGCCGGCGCGGCTTCATGTGCCTGGTGGCGCACACCACCGACGAGCCGACCGCCCGCAACGAGCTGGTGGCGGCGCTGGCGCATCGCCAGGTGAGCGGCCTCCTGATCCTGGCGGCGGAGATCGGCGACTCCCTGCTGGACACGGTGCAGCGCTACCGGCTGCCGACCGTGCTCGTCAACCGCGGCTTCGGCGACCGGCGCTTTTCGAGCGTCGTGAACGACGACCCGGAAAGCGTGCGCCTGGTCCTCGACCACCTGGTCGCGCTCGGACATCGGCGGATCGCGCACATCGCCGGCCCCGCCGGCTCGTCGACGGGGCGCAGGCGGCGCGAGGCGTTCGTCGCACTGTGCCGCAAGCACAAGCTGACGGCGCAGGTCGTGCAGGCCGGCGCCTTCACGCGCGAGGCGGGCCTGGCGGCGGCGAACCGGCTGCTCGACCGATCGTTCTCCTCGACCGCGATCTTCGCGGCCAACGACCTGATCGCGATGGGCGTGCTCGACGCGCTGCGAACCCGCGGCCTGCGCGTGCCCGACGACGTCTCCGTGGTCGGCCACAACGACATGCCGCTGGTGGACCTGATCGATCCTCCGCTCACCACGGTGCGGGTCGCGGTGGAGCAGATGGGCCGGCAGGCCGCGCAGATGCTGCTCGAGCTCCTCGCGACGCCGGGCCAGGCGCCGGTGACGCGCATGCTCCTGCCGCAGCTGGTCGTGCGCGACTCCACGGCCCCGGCCGCCCGGGCCTGAACGGCAAGGGCGCCGCTGCGGCACCGGCGCGTCCTGAGCCTAGGCGGCGGCCAGGGCCTTCATCGGCGGCCCGCGCGAGAGCACCGGCTTCAGCGCCACGCCGGTGTGGCTCGCGCCGTTGGCGACGATGCCCTCCGGCGTCGCCTCCACCACCACCGTGCCGCCGCCGCCGCCGCCTTCGGGCCCGAGGTCGATCACCCAGTCGGCCTCGGCGATGACGTCGAGGTCGTGCTCGATGACGACGACGCTGTGGCCGCCGTCGACCAGGCGGTGCAGCACCTTGATCAGCCGCTCGACGTCGGCCATGTGCAGGCCGACCGTGGGCTCGTCGAGCACGTAGAGCGTGTGCGGCACCTTGTTGCCGCGCTTGCCGACGTCGTCGCGCACCTTGCTCAGCTCGGTGACGAGCTTGATCCGCTGTGCCTCGCCGCCCGAGAGCGTGGGCGAAGGCTGGCCGAGCGTGAGGTAGCCGAGGCCCACGTCCTTCAGGAGCTGCAGCGGATGCGAGATGTTCGGCATCGCGGCGAAGAAGTCGACCGCTTCGTCGACCTCCATCTTCAGCACGTCGCCGATGCTCTTTCCCCGCCAGCTCACGGCCAGCGTCTCGGCGTTGAAGCGCTCGCCGTGGCAGGTCTCGCACGGCACCTTCACGTCGGGCAGGAAGCTCATCGCGATCGTGCGCATTCCCTGGCCCTCGCACGACGGGCAGCGGCCTTCGCCGGTGTTGAACGAGAACCGCGCCGGCGCGTAGCCGCGCGCCTTGGCCTCGAGCGTGTCGGCGAAGAGCTTCCTGATCGTGTCCCAGAAGCCGATGTAGGTGGC
>JANMCC010000158.1:0-5583 GCA_031360885.1 Burkholderiales bacterium
TTGAAGCCGCGCACCGCGAGCACGAAGCAGAGCGCGCAGCTCAGGATGAAGCCGATGGTCGTGATCAGCATCGCATTGAGCAGGATGCCGGCCGAGACCCAGGCGAAGCCGGCCCAGTGGCCGGAGGCCGCACCCGAGGGCTCCTCCATGTTGCGGTAGCCCCCGGTCAGGGCCTCGCGAATCAGGAGCAGCCCGCACGCGAGCAGCATCCCGCCGATGACCCAGGGCAGGAAGTTCGGGCCGACGCCGGAGTAGCCGGCATCCGACGAGATGCCGATCGCGCCGACCCCGAGCCCCGCGCCGAGCGCGAGCGTGCCGATGCCGATCGCGACCTGCGGCGAGAAACCCTTCAAATCAGTCCCGACTTGTGCATCACGGCGCGCAGGCTCGCGAACTCGTCGTCGACGAACTTCTCGAAGTCGGTGCCGGTCATCAGGGCCGGCGTCCAGTTGTTCTTCTCCAGCGCTTCGGCCCAGGACTTGGTCTTGGTCGCCTTGACGATCAGGTCGGTCAGCTCCTTGCGCTGCGCCGGGGTGATGCCGGCGGCGCCGTACAGGCCGCGCCAGTTGCCGATGACGACGTTGTAGCCCTGCTCCTTCATCGTCGGCACGTCGACGCCCTTGATCCGGATCTCGGAGGTGACGGCGATCGCCTTCATCTTGCCGGTGGTGATGTACTCCGAGAACTCGCTGTAGCCGCTGCCGCCGACGGTGACGTTGCCGCCGAGGATGGCCGCGATCGCCTCGCCGCCGCCGCGGAAGGCGACGTAGTTGATCTTGGCCGGATCGACCCCGACCTCGCGCGCCAGCATCGCCGCGGCGATGTGCTCGGTCGAGCCGCGCGAGCCGCCGCCCCACTTGACGCTGCCGGGGTCCTTCTTGAGCTGGTCGACCACGTCCTTCATGGTCTTCAGCGGCGAGCCGGCGGGCAGGACGAAGACGTTGTACTCGCTCGTCAGGCGCGCCAGCGGCGTCACCTGCGAGAGCGAGACGGGTGGCTTGCCGGTGATGATGCCGCCCACCATCACGGCGCCCATGGTCATGAGCGCGTTCGGATCGCCCTTGGTCGAGGCGGCGAACTGGGCCAGGCCGATGGCGCCGGCGGCGCCGCCTTTGTTGTCGTAGCTGACCGAGCCGGCGCCCGCTTCCTGGAGCGACTTGCCGATCGCCCGACCGGTGGTGTCCCAGCCGCCGCCGGGGTTGGCGGGGATCATCATCTTCAGGTTGGCGGCGGCGCGGGCCGAAAGAGGCAGCGTGCCGGCGGCGGCCAGTGCCGCGAGGCCGCGCAGGAAGGTATCTCGACGCATGGTGATTGGAGCCTTGGAAAGCCGTTGGCAAAGAGGGGATTTTCGACGCGGCGCAGCCGGCCGGCCATCGGCGATTGCTAGGGGAATATGCCGATGCCGCCGCGCCGCTGCGGCGGGCGCGACGGGCTCGCCGCTTGCCCGAGAATCGCCGCACATGCAGGCATCGGAATCGAAGGACGGCGTCCGTCTCGACAAGTGGCTCTGGGTCGCCCGCTTCTTCAAGACCCGCTCGCTCGCCGCCGAGGAGATCGGCAAGGGCCGGGTCTCGGCGAACGGACAGGTCGCCAAGGCCTCGCGCGAGGTCCGGCCGGGCGACACGCTGGCGTTTCGCCAGGGGAATGCCGCCCGCACCGTCGTCGTGCTCGGCGTCAGCGCCCATCGCGGGCCGGCGCCGGTGGCCCAGGCGCTCTACCGGGAAACGGCGGAAAGCGTCGCCGCCCGCGAAGCCGCCGCCCAGGCGCACCGCCTGAGCCCGGAGCCGGCCTCGGCCATCGAAGCCGGCCGGCCGACCAAGAAAGACCGTCGCCAGCTCGCCGACTGGAACCGCTGGAGCGCCTCGGTCGACAGCGACTGACGGACCGATTCGCGGGGCGGTGCAAAAAGCCCCTTGAAATGCAAGGGGATGCGCCCAAGTCGATGGGATGACCGACCCGAACACCCCGCCACCGCCTGGCGACGCAGGCCAGGACCCCCTCTCCCCCGCCGCCTCGAACGGCGCCGGCAGCGCCCCGGCGGCGACGGCCGAGCTCGAAGCGCGCCATGCCGAGCTGTCCGACGCGTTCCTTCGCGCCAAGGCCGAAGCCGAGAACGTCCGTCGCCGCGCCGAGGAAGAGATCGTCAAGGCGCGCAAGTACGCCGTCGAGGCCTTCGCCGAAAGCATGCTGCCTGTCAAGGACAGCCTCGAGGCGGCGATCGCCATTCCCGCGGCGACCCCGGAACAGCTGCTCGAGGGCGTGCACGCCACCCTGCGCCAGCTGAGCGCGGCCCTGGTGCGCAACAAGGTCCTCGAGATCAACCCCGCCCCCGCCAGCAAGTTCGACCCGCACCAGCACCAGGCAATCAGCGTCGTGCCGGCGGCGCAGGAGCCGAACACGGTGGTCGCGGTGCTGCAGAAGGGCTACCTCATCGCCGACCGGGTGCTGCGCCCGGCGCTCGTCACGGTCAGCGCCGCGAGCTGACCTTCCGCTTGAAAAACACCTGAGTTATCCACAACTCGAGCCCAACGAATCAATCTCTGGAGAAGAACATGGCAAAGATCATCGGCATCGACCTGGGCACGACCAATTCGTGCGTCGCGATCATGGAAGGCAACACCACCAAGGTGATCGAGAACAGCGAAGGCGCGCGCACCACGCCTTCGATCGTCGCCTATCAGGACGGCGGCGAGATCCTGGTCGGCGCATCGGCCAAGCGCCAGGCGGTGACCAACGCGAAGAACACGATCTATGCGGTGAAGCGCCTGATCGGCCGCAAGTTCACCGAGAAGGAAGTGCAGAAGGACATCGGCCTGATGCCCTACAAGATCGTCGCCGCCGACAACGGCGACGCCTGGGTCGAGGTGCGTGGCGAGAAGCTCGCGGCGCAGCAGATCTCGGCCGAGATCCTGCGCAAGATGAAGAAGACCGCCGAAGACTACCTCGGCGAGAAGGTCACCGACGCGGTGATCACCGTGCCCGCGTACTTCAACGACGCCCAGCGCCAGGCGACCAAGGACGCCGGCCGGATCGCCGGCCTCGAGGTCAAGCGCATCATCAACGAGCCGACCGCGGCCGCGCTCGCCTTCGGCCTCGACAAGAGCGAGAAGGGCGACCGCAAGATCGCCGTCTACGACCTCGGCGGCGGCACCTTCGACGTCTCGATCATCGAGATCGCCGACGTCGACGGCGAGAAGCAGTTCGAGGTGCTCTCCACCAACGGCGACACGTTCCTGGGCGGCGAAGACTTCGACCAGCGGATCATCGACTACATCATTTCCGAGTTCAAGAAGGACCAGGGCGTCGACCTCTCGAAGGACGTGCTCGCCCTGCAGCGCCTGAAGGAAGCGGCCGAGAAGGCGAAGATCGAGCTCTCGAGCTCGGCCCAGACCGACATCAACCTGCCGTACGTGACGGCCGACGCCTCCGGCCCGAAGCACCTCAACATCAAGCTGACGCGCGCCAAGCTCGAAGCCCTGGTCGAAGAGCTGATCGAGCGGACGATCGCGCCCTGCCGCACCGCCATCAAGGACGCCGGCGTCTCGGTCGGCCAGATCGACGACGTGATCCTGGTCGGCGGCATGACCCGCATGCCCAAGGTGCAGGACAAGGTGAAGGAGTTCTTCGGCAAGGAGCCGAGGAAGGATGTCAACCCCGATGAAGCCGTCGCCGTGGGCGCGGCGATCCAGGGCCAGGTGCTGGTCGGCGATCGCAAGGACGTGCTCCTGCTCGACGTCACCCCGCTCAGCCTGGGCATCGAGACGCTCGGCGGCGTGATGACCAAGATGATCCAGAAGAACACGACCATCCCGACCAAGTTCGCGCAGACCTTCTCCACCGCCGACGACAACCAGCCGGCGGTGACGATCAAGGTCTACCAGGGCGAGCGCGACCTGGCCTCGGGCAACAAGTCGCTCGGCGAGTTCAACCTCGAGGGCATCGCCCCGGCGCCGCGCGGCATGCCGCAGATCGAGGTCTCGTTCGACATCGACGCCAACGGCATCCTGCACGTCGGCGCCAAGGACAAGGCGACCGGCAAGGAAAACAAGATCACGATCAAGGCGAACTCCGGCCTGACCGAGGCCGAGATCCAGCAGATGGTGAAGGACGCCGAGCTGAACGCCGTCGACGACAAGAAGAAGCTCGAAGTGGTGCAGGCGAAGAACGCCGCCGATGCGATGATCCACAGCGTCAGGAAGAGCCTGGGCGAGCACGGCGAGAAGCTCGACGCGGCCGACAAGGAAAAGATCGAAGCGGCGCTGAAGGAGGCCGAGGAATCGCTCAAGTCGGAGGACAAGGCGACGATAGAGGCGAAGACCGAGGCGCTGATGACGGCGAGCCAGAAGCTGGGCGAGAAGGTCTACGCCGACGCGCAGGCGGCGCAGGCCGCGGCCGGCGGCGGCGCGGGCACGGAGGCGCCGGGCGCGGCCAACGAGCCGCAGGCCGCGAAGGCGCAGGACGACAACGTGGTCGACGCCGAGTTCAAGGAAGTAAAAAAGGGCTGAAGCCTCGAGCGGGATGACAGGAACACTGCCTGTCATCCTGAGCGCCAGCGAAGGATCTCGCCGCCCGCAAGGCCGAGATCCTTCACTGCGTTCAGGATGACGAGAATCCGGGGGATGGGGAAAGTGATGGGCCAATGAGCAAGCGCGACTACTACGAGGTGCTGGGCGTTGCCAAGAATGCCTCCGAGGAGGAGATCAAGAAGGCGTATCGCAAGCTGGCGATGAAGCACCACCCGGATCGCAACCAGGGTGAAGACGGCAAGAAATCGGAGGAGCAGTTCAAGGAGGCCAAGGAAGCCTACGAAATGCTTTCCGACGCGCAGAAGCGCGCGGCCTACGACCAGTACGGGCACGCAGGCGTCGACCCCAACCTCGGGCGGGGCGGCGCGGAAGGCTTCGGCGGCTTCGCCGAGGCCTTCGGCGACATCTTCGGCGACATCTTCGGCGGCAACGGGCGGGCGCGCGGCGCCGGCGGCCAGCAGGTGTACCGCGGCAGCGACCTCAGCTACGCGATGGAGATCACGCTCGAGGAAGCGGCGCACGGCAAGGAAACGCAGATCCGCATTCCGTCGTGGGACACCTGCGAGACCTGCAAGGGCAACGGCGCCAAGCCGGGCACCAGCCCGATCACCTGCACCACCTGCCACGGCTCGGGCGCGGTGCAGATGCGCCAGGGCTTCTTCAGCATCCAGCAGACCTGCCCCACCTGCCACGGCAGCGGCAAGATCATCCCCGAGCCCTGCGTCACCTGCCACGGCCAGGGCAGGATCAAGAAAAACAAGACGCTCGAGGTCAAGATCCCGCCCGGCATCAACGAGGGCATGCGCATCCGCTCCAGCGGCAACGGCGAGCCCGGCCCGAACGGCGGGCCGAACGGCGACCTCTACATCGAGATCCGGATCAAGGCGCACGACATCTTCGAGCGCGACGGCGACGACCTGCACTGCACCGTGCCGGTGGGCATGGTCAGCGCCGCGCTGGGCGGCTCGATCGAGGTGCCCACGCTCGGCAGCAAGGCCGAGATCGACCTGCCCGAAGGCACGCAGCACGGCAAGACCTTCCGCCTGCGCGGCAAGGG
>JANMCC010000180.1:0-7305 GCA_031360885.1 Burkholderiales bacterium
GACGAACGGCAGCCCGAGCTCGGCGAAGAAGGCGCTCACCTCGGGCAGCCAGATCGGCGCACCGCGGTTCGCGGAGAAGAGCCCGTGCGAATCGGTGCCGAAGCTGCCGAACGCCACCAGCCGCGCCCGGCCGCCGGCGGCGACGTACTGGGAATGCATTCGCCGCCAGGTCTCGGGCGTGAAGTACGAGTCGTTGTCGCCGTAGAACCAGAGGCTGGGCACTGTGGTCGAGCGGGCATAGCTCGCCACGGCGTCGGCCAGGCTCAGCTCCCAGCCGTTGCAGCCTTCCTGGCGCAGCCCGCCGGCGAAGTTGACCAGGCCGACGACATTCGGCAGGGCGAGCGCACCGACCGCCAGCGTGGTGAAGCCGCCATGCGACTGGCCGAAGACAACGACCCGCTTCGCGTCGATGTCGACACGCGCCGCGTAGAAGGCGAGGACCGCGGCCACGTCCTCGGCCTGCGCCCGGCCGTTGCTCTCGACATTGCAGCCGCCGCCGATGTAGGAGCCGCCCGATTTCGAGAAGCCCTGGCGCATCGGCACTACCACCGCGTAGCCGCGACGCACCAGCTCGCGGGCCGCGACCAGGTAGCGGCCGCGCGCCTGGAAGCGCGGGTTTCCCGACTCCTTGCCGTGGTTGACGATGACCAGCGGGAACGGCCCGTCGCCCGCCGGCCGGAACAGCGTGGTCTCGAGCTCGGCGCCGAACACGCCGGGCTTCTTGACCATGACGATTTCTTCGCGCAGGTCGGCGGCGAGCGCGGGGGCGGAGGCCGCCGGGGTCTGCGCCAGCGTCGCCGATGGCGCCAGCGCGAGCGCCAGCCAGGCGACGACCGCCGCCCGCCGCGACATCCGGCGGATCCGAAAGGTCTCAGTAGCGCTTGGCCACTTCATCGAGCATCACCTCGGTGGCGCCGCCGCCGATCGCCAGCACCCGGGCGTCGCGCCAGAGCCGCTCGATCGGGGTGCCGCGCATGTAGCCCATGCCGCCGTGGAACTGCTGGCAGCCCGAGACGACCTCGTTGACCAGCTCGCCGGTCAGCGCCTTCAGCATCGAGACCTCCTGCACCACGTCCTGCCCTTGCGCGACCCGCCAGGCGCAGTGGTACATGAAGGAGCGCGCGGCGCGGACCCTGGCGTCGAGCATCGCCAGGCGCTGGCGCACCACCTGCTTGTCGAACAGCGTGGCGCCGAAGGCCTTGCGCTCGCGCACGTGCTCCAGCGTGATCGACAGCGCCTGCATGCAGTGGCCGATCGCCATCGCGCCGAGCGCGATGCGCTCGGTCTGGAAGTTCTTCATCACCGAGTAGAAGCCGCGGTCCTGCTCGCCGAGCAGGTTGCCCGCGGGGATGCGGCAATCCTCGAACACCAGCTCGGCGGTGTCCGACGAGAGCCAGCCCGACTTGTCGAGCGCACGGCCGACGCGAAAGCCCGGCGTTCCCTTCTCGACGATGAACATCGACATCGCGTGCCGGCCTTCGCCGGTCCTGGCGGCGACGAAATAGAGATCGGCGAGCACGCCGTTGGTGATGAAGAGCTTGGTGCCGTTCAGGACCCACTCGCTGCCGTCGGCCGAGCGCAACGCCCTCGTGCGGATGCCGGCGACGTCCGACCCGGCGCCGGGCTCGCTGATCGCCACCGCGGTGATCGTCGTCCCCGCCGTCACTCCCGGCATGTACCTCGCCTTCTGCGCCGGGGTGCCGGCGTGGTGCAGGTGCGGGCTCGCCATGTCGGTGTGGACGAGCACGGTGATGATGAAGCCGCCGAAGGTCGACTGCGACAGCGCCTCGGCGAACACCAGGTTGGTGAGCGCGTCGCCGTCGCCGCCGCCGTACTCGCCCTCGTACATCAGGCCGAGCAGGCCGGCGGCGCCGAGCTTTCGCAGCACCTCGCGCGGCGTATGTCCCGCCTCCTCCCAGGCCAGCGCATGCGGCTCGACTTCGCGGGCAATGAAGCGGGCGATCTGCTCGCGCAACAGCTCGTGCTCGGGCGTGAGGTAGATGTTCTCCATCCGGACCGGTCGATGCCCTAGCCGTGCGCGCCAGGGAACATCGACGCTTCGGTCCAGCCGAGCGCGGCGACGTCGACGTGGCGCAGGTGCGCCTCGCTCGGCATCAGGAACTCGTCGAGCTGCGGCGGCTTCACCGCCGTGCCGGCGAGCATCGCGTGCGCCTGGCCGCGGTGATGCACCTGGTGGTTCAGCAGGTGGGCGATGACGCTGCCGCGCCGGTCGCGCTGGATCCTGCCCTCGCCCCGGTGCATCGCTACCTCGTCGTCGAGCGCGGCGGCGTCGAGGCGGCCGACGTGGACGATGAAGCGGTCGTCGGCCGCAGCCTGCGCCAAGGCGAGGTCGGCGACGGTCTCGCACTGGGGGGCGTCGTCCCATTGCCGCTCCATGTCGCTCTCGCCGTGCAGCGCGGCGAGGTAGTACAGGTCGACCGCGAGGATGTGGTTCAGCGTCGCCGCCAGACTGGGGAAGAAGCTGGTGCGCGGGGCCAGGAATTCCTTGCGCGAGAGGATGCGCATCGCATGGTGCAGGCGATGGTTGGCCAGCCGGTTGGCGTGCACCTGGGTGATCAGGAAACCGAGAAGCTGCATCAGAGGTCCGTGTGCGCCGTTGCCTGGAACGAGCCGCCTTCCAGCCAGCGCTCGATCTGCGCACGCCGGTCGTTGCCCCAGAACGGCTCGCCCTCGACGACGAAGAACGGCGCGCCGAACACGCCGTGCGCGACCGCCTCGTCGCAGACCTGGCGCAGGCGGGCCTTGGCCTCGGGGGAGGTCCACACCGCCTCGGCCTCGCCGGCGTCGATGCCGAACTCGGCCGCGAGCGCCTTCAGCGACGTGGCGTCCGAGAGGTCGACGTTGCGGGTGAAGTAGGCACGCAGGCAATGCCGCGCCCAGGGGGCCGCGGAGGCCGGCCGCGTATCGGCCAGCCACCAGAAGATGCGCGCCGCGTTCTGCGTGGCGATCGGGAACGGGTCGGGCAGCGTGTACGGCACGCCGGCGAAGCGCGCCGAGCGCTCGAAGTCGTGCAGCGTGTACTCGCGCTTGATCGGGTAGCTGACCGGGCTGCGCAGCTCGGCGGCCTGGAAGGTGACGCCGAGCAGGATCGCCTTCCAGCGCACGGTGCGGCCGTGGCGCGCGGCAAGCGCCTCGATCCACTCGGACGCGAAGTACGAGTACGGCGACGAGAAGTCGAAGTAGAAGTCGACGGCGGTGGGCGGCCCGGGCATGGCGTGAGGCTAGCGCGCCGCTCCAGGCGATGCAACGCGGGGGACCATGAGGTTCAGGCGAGGGCCCGGGCGATCAGCATTTTCTGCACGTCGGAGGTGCCCTCGTAGATCTGGCAGACGCGCACGTCGCGATAGATGCGCTCGACCGGGAAGTCGGCGACGTAGCCGTAGCCGCCATGGATCTGGATCGCCTCGCTGCAGACGCGCTCGGCCATCTCGCTGGCGAAGAGCTTGCCCATCGCCGCTTCCTTCAGGCACGGCCGGCCGGCGTCTTTCAGGCTCGCGGCGTGGTGGACCATCTGCCGCGCCACCTCGATCTTCGTCGCCATCTCGGCGAGCCGGAACTGCAGCGCCTGGTGCTCGAAGATCGGCTTGCCGAAGGCGACGCGTTCCTTCGAATAGGCGAGGGCCGCCTCGAACGCGGCGCGCGCCATGCCGATCGCCTGCGCGCCGATGCCGATGCGCCCGCCCTCCAGGCCGGAGAGCGCGATCTTCAGGCCCTGGCCTTCCTCGCCGAGCAGGTTCCCGGCCGGGACGCGGCAGTTCTCGAACAGGATCTGCGCCGTGTCGCTGGCGTGCTGGCCGAGCTTGTCCTCGAGCCGGGCGACGGTGTAGCCGGGGGTCGAGGTCGGCACGACGAAGGCGCTGATGCCCTTCTTGCCGGCCGCCTTGTCGGTCACCGCCATGACGATCGCCAGGTCGCCGTTCTTGCCGCTGGTGATGAACTGCTTGACGCCGTTGAGCACGTACTCGCCGCCGTCGCGGGTGGCGCTCGTCTTCAGGCCGCCGGCCTCCGAGCCGACGTGCGGCTCGGTCAGGCAGAACGCGCCGAGCATCTCGCCGCGAGCCAGCGGCTTCAGCCACTTCTCCTTCTGCGCCTCGTTCGCCCAGGCCATCAGGATCGAGCAGACGGGGCAGTTGTTGACGCTGACGATGGTCGAGGTGGCGCCATCGCCGGCGGCGATCTCCTCGAGGATGACGGCGAGCGCGAGGTAGTCGAGGCCGGCACCGTCGTACTCGGTGGGTACCGCGACGCCGTAGCAGCCGAGGGCGGCGAGGCCCTGCAGCTCGGCTTTCGGGAAATGCGCCTCGCGGTCCCAGCGGGCGGCATGCGGCGCGATCTCGGCCTGGACGAAGCCGCGAACCGCGTCCTGCACGGCGCGATGGTCGTCGCCCAGGATCATGGCGCGGGCCAGCCCGGCTTCGGCAGCCGCAGCAGCAGCGTGCCGGTGCCGCTGAGGAGCAGCGTCTCGCCGCTGCGGACGTCGCCCTCGAGGCGCGTGATCCAGCCGTTCAGGCTCTCCTTGCGCTCGATTCCGGTTACGGTCCAGCGCAGGGCGATCTCCTCGTTGGCGTAGACCGGTGCACGAAAGCGGATGTCGAAGCCCATGCCGACGCCGGATCTCGGCCGGCCGTTGGCCCCGGGCTTGGCGAAATGGGTCGCGGTCATCGCCATGAAGATGCTGGCGAGCTGCGTGCCCGAGGCGATCAATCCCTTGTAGCCCGCGGCGAGCGCCGCCGCAAGGTCGTGGTGCAGCGGGTTGTGGTCGTGCACCAGGGTCGCGAAGGCCGGGATCTCGGCGTCGCCGAGGCGAACGCCCAAGGTGAAGGTCTCGCCGAGCGTGGCCGGCAGGTCGTCCTGCGTGGCTGCGGAAGCGGGCTCGCTCATGCGCGCTCCACCAGCGCGAGGCGCACCGCCAGCCAGGCGAACAGGCCGCCGCCTGCCGCGTTCAGCCCGCGCTTCCACAGGCCGCCCGCCTGCCGGCGCCGCAGGGGCGCGACCAGCAGGACGAAGGCGAACAGGAAGAGCCCGCCCTGGACGATGAACCAGGCGCCGAGGAACAGGAAGGCGAGCGTCTTGTGCGGCGCATCGGCATCGATGAACTGCGGCAGCAGGGCGAGGAAGAAGAGCGCGATCTTCGGATTGAGCACGTTGGTCAGCACCCCCTGGCGAAACAGCGCGACGAGGCCCGGGCTCTCCGCGAGCTGCGGCATCGCCGTCGCCGCCTCGCCCACCCAGGCGCTCTTCAGCATGCCGAAGGCGAGCCAGAGGAGGTAGGCGGCGCCGACCCACTTGATGACCGAGAACGCGGCCGCCGAGGCGGCGATCAGTGCCGCCAGGCCGAGCGCCGCGGCGAGCGCGTGGACCACGCACCCGGCCATCACGCCGAGGGCGGCCGCCAGGCCGCCGCGCACGCCGTAGCGCAGGGTGCGCGTCAGCGTCAGCATCATGTCGACGCCCGGCGTCGCGTTGATCACGAAGACCGTGGTCGCGAACAGCGCGAGCGAATGCGTGCCGAGCATCGTTTCGAGCCTCAGAACAGCTCGACCGCCATTGCCGTCGCTTCGCCGCCGCCGATGCACAGGGCGGCGACGCCGCGCTTCTTGCCGGCCTTGCGCAAGGCGCCGAGCAGGGTGACGACGATGCGCGCGCCGCTGGCGCCGATCGGGTGGCCGAGCGCGACCGCGCCGCCGTTCACGTTGACGATCTCGTGCGCCAGCTTGAACTCGCTCATCGCCGCCATCGTCACCGCGGCGAAGGCTTCGTTCACTTCCCAGAGGTCGACATCGCCCGCCTTCCAGCCGGCCTTCTTCAGCACCTTCTCGATCGCGCCGACGGGCGCGGTGGTGAACCAGTTCGGCGCCTGCGCATGCACCGAGTGGGCGACGATCCGTGCCACCGGCTTCGAGCCGAGCCGGTTCGCGGTCGACTCGCGCATCAGCACCAGCGCGGCGGCGCCGTCGGAGATGCTCGACGAGGTGGCGGCGGTGATCGTGCCGTCTTTCTTGAACGCGGGCTTGAGGCCGGGGATCTTGTCGAGCTTGGCCTTGAACGGCTGCTCGTCGAACCTGATCACCGTGTCGCCACCCTTGCCGGGCACCGCGACCGGCGCCATTTCCCAGTCGAAGCTGCCGTCCTCGTTGGCTTTCTTCGAGCGCTGCGTCGAGGAGATCGCGAACTGGTCCATCGCCTCGCGCGTGAACTTGTACTTGGCGACGCATTCCTCGGCGAACACGCCCATCGCCCGGCCCTTTTCGTAGGCGTCTTCGAGGCCGTCGATCGCCATGTGGTCGTAGAGCTGGGCCGCGCCGTAGCGCACGCCCTTGCGCACGAAGGTGAGGTGCGGCGCGTTGGTCATGCTCTCCATGCCGCCGGCGACCAGGATCTCGGCGCTCTCGGCCTTGAGCATGTCGTGGCCGAACATCATGGCGCGCATGCCCGAGCCGCACATCTTCGAAAGCGTGACCGCGCCCGCCGATTGCGGCAGGCCGGCGCCGAGCGCGGCCTGGCGCGCCGGCGCCTGGCCCTGGCCGGCCATCAGGCAGTTGCCCATCAGCACCTCGTCGACGGCGTCGCCGGTGACGCCGGCGCGCTCGACCGCCGCCTTGATGGCGACCGCGCCGAGCTGGTGCGCGGCCAAGCCGCTGAAGTCGCCGAGCATGCCGCCGATGGGCGTGCGGACGGCGGAAACGATGACGATGGAATCGGCCATGAGAAGGCTCCTTGTGAAGATTCAGACAGCTGCAGCGGGCGGCTTCGCGGCGGCATCCGCCGCGCGCCGCACTTCGAAGCGCTTGTGCGCCTCGTAGGGGAACACATCATGCACGTAGCCGGCGAGGATCTGCTCCTTGTGGCCTTGCCAGAAGGCGGGCTCGAGCAGGCCGGCGTGGTGCGCCATGAAGACCTCGCGCACCCCGGGGTGGCCGAGCAGGAACGGGCCGAAGGTCTCGGGAAACACGTCTCGCGGGCCGACCGGGTACCAGACCTCGCCCGACATCTCGTCTTCCTCGTTGCGCGCCTCGGGCACCTTGCGGAACTGGCAGTCGGTCAGGTACTCGATCTCGTCGTAGTCGTAGAACACGACCTTGCCGTGGCGGGTGACGCCGAAGTTCTTCCACAGCATGTCGCCCGGGAAGATGTTGGCGCGCACCAGGTCCTTGATGGCGTTGCCGTACTCGATCACGACCTGCTCGATCTGCTCGATGCCGAATTCTGGCAATCGCACAAGCAGCGCATCCAGGCCGGGCACGTGCACGATGTATTCCCGTACGACCCCGAGCGCCGCTTCAG
>JANMCC010000187.1:0-6564 GCA_031360885.1 Burkholderiales bacterium
CGGCGGCGGTGGCGGTGGCGCCGCCGCCAGAGGCGGGAGGGGCGGACCCGCAGGCGGCGCGGGCGGGGGCGCAGGCGCACTGGCGCATCCGGCCAGTCCGAGCCCGCCCAGGGCTCCGCAGGCAGCCAGCCAGGCGACGGCGCGGCGCCGCGCGGCGGATGCCACCGCGTCGTTCCTGCCGTCGTTCATATATTCCGCATCGGGATACCAACCCAACAAATATGTGTTTCACGACCGGTCGCCCGGTCGCCTACATTCCGGGGCTCCGTCGCCCAGGCGAGTGTTTTCGCGCGGCTGCGCTCCGTGCATTCTGGCTGGCCGGAGCCGGAGCCCCGACCAGCCACCCGCACCCCGCATGTACCGCTACACAGAATTCGACCGCCAGTTCGTTCACCAGCGCGCCGCGCAGTTCCGCGACCAGCTGCAGCGCCACCTGGCCGGCGAGCTTCCCGACGACGACTTCCGGGCGCTGCGCCTGCAGAACGGCTGGTACGTGCAGCGCCACGCGCCGATGCTGCGCGTGGCCGTGCCCTACGGCGAGCTGAGCGCGAGGCAGTTGCGGGCGCTGGCCCGCATCGCCCGCGAGTACGATGGCCGCGCCGGCGGCCTCTACGAAGACCGGGCCGGCGGTTTCGGCCACTTCACCACCCGGCAGAACTGCCAGTACAACTGGATCGCGCTGGCCGACGCCGCCGACGTGATGGACATCCTCGCCGATGTCGACATGCACGGCATCCAGACCAGCGGCAACTGCATCCGCAACATCACCAGCGACTGCTTCGCCGGCGTCGCCGCCGACGAGATCGTCGACCCGCGGCCCTACTGCGAGATCCTGCGCCAGTGGAGCACGCTGCATCCGGAGTTCGCCTTCCTGCCGCGCAAGTTCAAGATCGCGGTCAGCGGCACGCTCGAGGACCGCGCGGCGACGGCGTGGCACGACATCGGCCTGGTGCTGAAGAAGAACGGGGCCGGCGAGATCGGCTTCGAGGTGCGCGTGGGCGGCGGCATGGGCCGCACGCCGATCATCGGCACGGTGGTCCGCGAGTTCCTGCCGTGGCAGGAGATCCTGGTCTTCATCGAGGCGGTGGTGCGCGTCTACAACCGCTACGGCCGGCGCGACAACATGTACAAGGCGCGGATCAAGATCCTGGTCAAGGCCGAGGGGCAGAAGTTCGTCGACGCGGTCGAGGCCGAGTTCGCCGACATCCTCGAGCACGACGTCGCCCGCGGCGCCCACCTGCTCACCGACGCCGAGCTGGCGCGTGTCTCGGCCGGCTTCGAGCTCGTGCCCGAAGGCGTGACGCCCGCCACCGGCCCGCGCGCCGACCTCTTCGCCGACGCCGCCGCGCGCGGCCCGGCGTACCGGCGCTGGCTCGAGCGCAACGTCCACCCGCACCGGATCGCCGGCTACCGCGCGGTCACGCTTTCGCTCAAGCGCGCCGGCCTGCCGCCCGGCGACGCCACCGCCCTGCAGATGGAAGGCGCCGCGGCGCTGGCCGAGCGCTTCAGCCTCGGCGAGCTGCGCGTCTCGCACGACCAGAACCTGGTGCTGCCCTGGGTGCAGGAGAGCGAGCTCGCCGCGCTCTGGGAAGCGGCGCGCGGCGAGGGCTTCGCCACGCCCAACATCGGCTACCTCACCGACATGATCGCCTGCCCCGGCGGCGACCTGTGCGCGCTCGCCAACGCGCGCTCGATCCCGATCGCCGCGGCGATCAACGAGCGCTTCGACGACCTCGACGAGCTGCACGACATTGGCGACATCGACCTGCACATCAGCGGCTGCATCAACTCCTGCGGCCACCACCACAGCGGCCACATCGGCGTGCTCGGCGTCGACAAGGACGGCAAGGAGTGGTACCAGATCTCGCTCGGCGGCATGGACGGCTCGGCCCTGAGCGGCGGCGCGGCGCCGGGCAAGGTGATCGGCCCCTCGTTCGCCGCCGACGAAGTGCCCGACGTCATCGAGGCGGTGATCGACACCTACCGCGGCCAGCGCAGCGCCGCGGCCGAGCGCTTCATCGACACCGTCAAGCGCGTCGGCCTCGACCCGTTCAAGACCGCCGCCAACGCGGTGCGCCGGGCCACGGCGGTGCATTCGTGAGCGCCGGGCCGGCCATGAAGTTCATCGATTCGAACCACGACCGCTGGCACGAGGTGACGGCGGACGATTCGCTCGTCGCCGTGCCTGCCCCCGAGCCGTACAGCCTGCTGACCCTCGCCCAGTGGCAGGCGGTACGCGACAGCTGGCCGGCAGACGCGCCCGTCGGCCTGATCGTGCCGAACGACGTCGACATCGAGAGCGTCGTCGCCGACCTGCCGCGGCTGAAGCTGGTGGCGCTCTGCTTTCCGAAGTGGGTCGACGGCCGCGCCTACACCCAGGCGCGGTTGCTGCGCATGCGCTTTCGCTTCGGCGGCGAGATCCGCGCCACCGGCGAGGTGCTGGTCGACATGCTGCCGCTGATGGTGCGCACCGGCTTCGACGCCGCGCTGCTGCGCGCCGACCAGTCGCTTGCGACGGCGCGACGCGTGCTCGGCTTCTTCCCCCAGGGCCACTACCAGGGCGACGTGAACGAGACCGAGCCGCGGTTCGCGCGCCCCGCCGCATGAAGGCCGCGGACGCGACGGCGGGCCGCGTTGCCTTCGTCGGCGCCGGCCCCGGACAGGCCGACCTCATCACCTTGCGCGGCGCGCAGCGGCTCCGCCTCGCCGAGGTGGTGCTGTTCGATTCGCTCGCCGACCCGGACTTGCGCGCGCTCGCGCCGCAGGCGCGCTGGATCGACGTGGGCAAGCGCGGCTTCAGCGGCGTGCCGCACGGCGTGCGCGAGCCCGGCGCGGAGAACGCGGGCCAGGCGACGATCAACGCCCTGCTGGTGAAGCACGCCCTGGCCGGCCGCTACGTCGTGCGCCTCAAGGGCGGCGACCCGAGCGTGTTCGGCCGGCTCGAGGAGGAGCTCGGGGCGCTCGCCGCGGCCGGCATCGAATGCGAGGTGGTGCCCGGCGTCACCGCGGCGCTGGCCGCGGCGGCGGCGACGCAGCGCCCGCTCACCCGCCGCGGCAGCGGCCGCAGCGTCGCCCTGACGACGGCGATGACCCACGACCAGGGCCTCGAGGTCGGCCACCACGCCGATACCGAAGTCTTCTACATGGCCGGCAAGCAGCTCGCTGCGCTGGCGCGCCGGCTGGCCGCCGCCGGCTGGCCGGAGGACGTGCCGGTGTCGGTGGTGTCGCGCGCCGGCTGGCCCGACGAGCTGGCCAGCGACCACAGGCTCGCCACCCTCGGCCAGGCGACGGTGCTGCACGCCGGCCGGCCGACCGTGGTGGTGGTCGGCGCGGGCGCCCGTAAAATCGGCGCTTCGCCTCGTTCCTCGTCGCCCGCCCGGACCGGGGAGCAGCGTGCTCTCCGAACTCTCGCACCATGACCCACGTCGTTCTCGAATCATGCATCCGCTGCAAGTACACCGACTGCGTCGACGTGTGCCCGGTCGATTGCTTCCGTGAAGGCCCGAACTTCCTGACCATCGACCCCGACGAGTGCATCGACTGCGCCGTCTGCATTCCCGAATGCCCGGTCAACGCCATCGTTCCGGAGGAAGACGTGCCCGGCGACCAGCAGCACATGACGAAGCTCAACGCCGAGCTCGCCAAGGGCTGGCCGAGCATCACGCGGCGCAAGGCGCCGCTGCCGGACGCGGACGACTGGAAAGACCGCACCGGCAAGCTCGACCAGCTGGTTCGCTGACGGCCCATCGGTCGAGCCCGTGGCCGACCTCCCCGCCGCTGAACCGGAGCCGATAGCGACCGACGCGCTGATCGTCGGCGCCGGCCCGGTCGCGCTGTTCGCGGTGTTCGAGCTGGGCCTGCTCGAGGTCGGAGCCGAGGTCGTCGATTCGCTGCCCTTCATCGGCGGGCAATGCGTCGAGCTCTATGCCGACAAGCCGATCTACGACATTCCCGCCCTGCCCCATGCGACCGGCGCCGAGCTGATCGCCCGGCTGCGCCGGCAGATCGCTCCGTTCAGCACGGGATTTCACCTCGGGCAGCAGGTCAGCGAGGTGGCGCTGCGCGACGACGGCCGCTTCGACGTGGCCACCGACACCGGGCAGCGCTTCATCGCCAGGACGGTGGTGATCGCCGCCGGCGTCGGCTCGTTCCAGCCGCGCGGGCTGAAGGTGGCGGGTCTCGACGCCTGGCGCGAGAAGCAGATGTTCTATCGGGACCCGGGCGAGGAGGTCACCGCCGGCCGCCGCGTCGTCATCGCGGGCAACGGAGAGGCCGCGGTCGCCGCGGCGCTCGACGCGGTGGAGAGCGGCGCGACCCGCGTCACCGTCGTCCACCGGCGCGACGACTTCGACGCGCCGACGGCGATGCTGCTTCGCTTCCAGTCGGCGCGCGCGCTCGACCGGATCGAGGTCGTCGCAGCCCAGGCGAGCGGCTTCGCCAGCGAAGGCGATCGGCTGCAGGGCCTGGTCGTCGATGCAAGCGACGGCGGCACGCGAACGCTCGACCTCGACGTGCTGCTCGTGCTGCTCGGCTGGAGCCCCAAGCTCGGGCCGATCGCGCAATGGGGCCTGGCGCTGGAGAGGAAGCAGCTCGTCGTCGACACCGGGCGCTTCGAGACCTCGACGCCGGGCATCCATGCGATCGGCGACGCCGTCACCTACCCGGGCAAGCAGAAGCTGATCGTCTCCGGCTTCCACGAGGCGACGCTCGCCGCCTATGCGATCGCCGAGCGCGTGCATCCCGATCGGGCGCAGCCGCTGCTCTACACGACGACCAGCCCGAAGCTGCACAAGCTGCTGGGCGTGGACCCGGCGCATCCGGTGCCGCCTTCTTTGCGATAATCCGCTTGCGCCCCGGCTTGAAGGCCGGGGCGTATCCGCTAGGGGTGTTGGTGATTCGAGCAATCGAGCCATCGACTGAGAAAGTCCCTTTGAACCTGTTTGCGGTTCGCTTGCGAACCGCAAAGTCCCCGAAAGGGGATTGAGGTAATCCTCGCGCAGGGAAGCAAGCCGGATCGGCCGCCTTCATTCGCGTCGGTCGACGTTCGGCCCAGAGACCTGCCATCGGACGACGATGGCTGACATTTCAAGATCCACGCAGACAACGCGGCACGCGGCGACGCTCTTGCCGCTGATGGCTTTGCTCGCGGCCGCCGCGAGCGCTCAGGCGCAATCGACGCCGTCCGCCTCGGTCGCGGCGCCGGCCGCCGCGTCGGCACCGACCCAGACGCTGGCGCCGGTGCGCATCACCGGCCGCGCGCCAGCCGACGCGGGCGTGGCCGGCTGGGGCGACGTGCCGCTCTCGCAGGCGCCATTGCAGGCGACGACCGTCGACGCCGCGCAGATCCGCGAGAGCGGCGTCCGCCGCCTCTCCGACCTCGGCCGCTTCGACGCCTCCGTGTCCGACGCCTACGACACCGAGGGCTACATCGACTACTTCACGGTGCGCGGCTTCGTCATCGACAACCGCTTCAACTACCGGCGCGACGGCCTGCCGATCAACGCCGAGACCTCGATCCCGCTCGACAACAAGGCGCGGGTCGACATCCTCAAGGGCCTGAGCGGCATGCAAGCCGGCACCAGCGCGCCGGGCGGGCTGGTCGACCTGGTCGTCAAGCGGCCGCTGGCCGCCCCGCTGAGCTCGGCCTTCCTCGAATGGCGCGAGCGCGGCAGCGTGCTCGGCGCGGTGGACCTGAGCCGGCGCTTCGGCAGCGACGACGCCTTCGGCCTGCGCCTGAACGCCGCGGCCGAGCACATCGACCCGAACCTGCGCGACGCGAACGGCCACCGGCGCCTGCTGGCGCTGGCCGGCGACTGGCGCGCGGCGCGCGGCACGCTGCTCGAGGCCGAGGTCGAGACCAGCCATCGCTCGCAGCCGAGCGTGCCGGGCTTCAGCCTGCTCGGCGACGTGCTGCCCTCGGTGCCGAACCCGCGCCTGAACCTCAACAACCAGCCATGGTCGGAGCCGGTGGTGTTCGACGCGACGACCGCCTCGCTGCGCGTGACGCAGGAGCTGAACGAGCAGTGGCGCGTGGTCGCGCACGGCGCGGTGCAGCGGCTGCGCACCGACGACCGGATCGCGTTTCCGTTCGGCTGCTTCGATACCGAGCCGGCGCCCGACGGCACCTACTACCCGGATCGCTATTGCCCGAACGGCAACTTCGATCTCTACGACTTCCGCAGCGAGAACGAGAAGCGCCGCAATGACGTGCTCGACCTCTCGATGCACGGGCGCTTCGCCACCGGCGCCGTGAACCACAGGTTCGTGGCCGGCGCCCTGCAGAGCCGGGTGCGCCAGCGGTTCGAGGCGCAGGCCTTCAACCTCGTGGGCACGGGCAACGTCGACGGCACGGCGGTGACGTCCGACGACCCGACGCTCACGACGGCGAGCACCAACCGCGACGAGCGCTCGACCGAGCTCTACCTGCGCGATGCGATCGCGCTGAACCCGCGCACCACCCTGTGGCTCGGCGCGCGGCACACCCGCCTGCACCGCAGCACCGACTCGACCGACGGATCGAGCCACACCGACTACTCGCAGTCGTTCACCACCCCGTTCGCCGCG
>JANMCC010000214.1:0-10389 GCA_031360885.1 Burkholderiales bacterium
AGCAGCAGGTGGGTGAACACCGGGCCGAGCGAGGTCGAGAACTCGCCGGTGCGCGGGTTGAAGATGCGCGTGCCCACGAGGTCGGCGGGCACCAGGTCGGGCGTGAACTGGATCCGCTTGAAGGTGCCGCGCAGGGTTTGCGCCAGCGTCTTCACCGTCAGCGTCTTGGCCAGGCCGGGAACGCCCTCGACCAGCAGGTGGCCCTGCGCCAGCATCGCCACCATCACCCGCTCGAGGAAATGGTCCTGGCCGACGACGACCCGCTTGACCTCGTAGAGCACGCGCTCCATCAGGCCGGAGGCTTCGCTGGAAACAGTGGTCGTGTCGGTCATCGGGTGGACTCGAGGGAAAGGCTCAGAACGGCGGCATGCCGGCGGCGGCCGCGGCGTTCTCGATCGGCACGGCGAAACCGATGCCGATGAAGACCCGCTGCCGGTTCGGATTGAGGATGGCGGTGACGATGCCGACCACCTCGCCGTCCATGGTGACCAGCGGGCCGCCGGAGTTGCCCGGGTTGGCGGCGGCGTCGAACTGGATCAGGTTGGAGAGCATCTGCTGGCCGTCGGGCGAGCGGAACTGGCGCTTCAGGCCGGAGACGATGCCCGAAGAGACCGAGGGGCCGATGCCGAACGGGTAGCCGACGGCGATGACCCCGTCGCCGGGGGCGAGGTCGGCGGTGGAGCGCATCGTCGCCGCGCTGAGGTCGTCCGGGATGGTGCGCGCCCGCAGCACGGCGAGGTCGTTGTCGGGCTGGGTGTTCAGCACCACCGCCTCCGACTGCGAGCCGTCGAAGAAGGTGACGCGGATCTTCTTGGCGCCGTTGACCACGTGCAGGTTGGTCAGGATGGTGCCGTTGTCGATGATGACGACGCCGCTGCCGACGCCACGCTCGACCACGCCGTGCTCCTTGTCGTCGCTGCCGTCGTCGCCCTCGGTCATGAGGCCGATCACCCGCACGACCGACGGAATGACCGCGTCGTAGGCGCGCGAGGCGGGCGACACCAGGGGCTTGTCCTCGATCGACTGGCGCATCGCCGCGTCGATCTGCTCCATGGTCAAGGGCGCCTTCATCGAGAGGGCAGGATTGCCGTACCAGATGCCGAGCGCCATGACGGCCAGCGCCAGCGCCCAGACCTTGCGCTCGTGCCGGGCCAGCAGCGCCACCAGCCGGGCGCGCCGGCCGGGCGGCGCGGCCGGTACAGGCCGGGCCGTGGCGAGGGCCGCCTCCGGCGCTTCGGCGGGGCGCCGCGAACGGCTGTAGAGCGGCGTTTTCTTCATGGTTGGCATCCGGCAACCGCGCGGCATACGCAAGACGCGGGCCGCCTGTCGTCGCTACGGTAGCACGCTGCCCCCGACCTGTCATGGCGCCGGGGCGATGCATCATTGCCGCCGTGTGGATAGATACCCATTGCCACCTCGACGCGGCCGAGTTCGACGCCGACCGCGACGCCGTGGTCGACGCCGCGCGCGCCGCCGGCGTGGCGACGATCGTCATTCCGGCGGTCGACGTCGGCAACTTCGGCCGTGTCCGCGAGCTGGCGCATCGCCACGGCCTGGCCTACGCGCTCGGCATCCACCCGATGTGCAGCGGCGCCGCCGGCGACGCCGACCTGGCGGCGCTCGCCGCCGCCCTGGCGGCCCACCGCGACGATCCGCGGCTGGTGGCGGTGGGCGAGATCGGCCTCGATCACTTCGTCGCCGGCCTCGACCGCGCGCACCAGGCCCGGCTGTTCGCGGCCCAGCTCGCGCTCGCCCGCGAGCACGACCTGCCGGTCCTGCTGCATGTCCGCCAGGCAATCGACACTGTCCTCAAGCACCTGCGCACGCGGCCGGTGCGCGGCGGCATCGCCCATGCCTTCAACGGCAGCGAGCAGCAGGCCGCTGCCTTCGTGGGCCTCGGCTTCAAGCTCGGCTTCGGCGGCGCGCTCACCTTCGAGCGCGCATTGCGGATTCGCCGCGTCGCGGCCGCGGTGCCGCTCGAAGCGATCGTCATGGAAACCGACGCCCCGGACATCGCGCCGCAATGGCTCTATCGCACCGCCGAAGCCCGCGCCGCCGGGGCGACGATGCGCAACGCCTCGGCGGAGCTGCCGCGCATCGCCTCGGTGCTGGCCGGGCTGCGCGGCATCGCCCCCGAGGCGCTGGCGAGCGCGACCGGCGCGAACGCCTTTGCCGCCTTGCCGCGGCTGGCCCTCAGTACCGTGGAGCTCGCAGCATGAGCACGTCGCCGCCGAATCCTCGCCTGCCGGAGGTGAACTTCATGGAAGGCGACGGCGTTCGCTACATGCACTTCGAGACGCCCTGGATCCAGGGCGCAATGCGTGTCGACGCACCCGACGAGATCGAGCTCGACTACGTGCAGCGGATGATGGCCTGGATGCTGTTCCGCGACGAGGCGGTGGTGACCGAAGGCCACGCGGTGCAGCTCGGCCTCGGCGCCGCGACGATCACGCGCTTTTGCCACAAGCGGCTGAAGATGCGCACCACCGCGGTGGAGATCAATCGCCATGTGATCGACGCCTGCCGTCTCTGGTTTCGCCTGCCGCGCGATTCGAAGCTGCTGCATGTCCTCGAGATGGATGCCGGCGCGTACGTCGCCGACCCGGCGAACCGCGGCACGGTCGACGCGCTTGCGGTCGATCTGTACGACCAGGAGGCGGCGCGGCCGGTGCTCGACAGCGTCGACTTCTATCGCGACTGTCGCGCCGTTCTGAGCGAGGGCGGCGTGATGGCGGTGAACCTGTTCGGCCGCCGCGCCTCGTTCCCGCTCAGCTTCGCGCGCCTCGTCGAGGCCTTCGGTGCGGACCAGGTCCAGGCCCTCAAACCGACGCCGGAGGGCAACACGATCGTCATCGCGATGAACCATGTCACGGTACCGGGCCGCGACGTGCTTGCCCGGCGTGCCGAAAACATCGAAACTCGCTGGAGGCTGCCCGCCAGCAAGTGGCTGCGCATGCTGAAGTCCTTGCCGGACGATGCGCCGGCCTCCCTACCCGAGCTGCCGCCCGCATGAAATCGACGACGAGAACCGAGCGCCCCGATCCGGCGGCCGCCGGCACCGGCTCGGCGGCCGGTGTGAGCGAGCCGCCGATGGAGCGCTCGATGTCGCCGTCGCGCTTGTCGACGAACTTCCCGTCCACCGACCTGACCTTGCCCGCGGTGCAGGCGGCCGGCAAGCTGACCTGGCGCACCGTGCTCGCCTGGCTGCGCGAAGACAAGATCCTGAGCGCCGAAGACGTCGACCGCACCGCGCACCGCTTCGCCGGCGGCAACAGCTCGCAGCATCCGCTCGTGCGGATCGGCAGCGCCGGCCTCACCCGCCTCGGCGACGGCAAGGTGCTCGACACCGAGACGCTCACCGAGTGGCTGGCCAAGCGAAGCAAGCTGCCCTACGTCCGGATCGACCCGTTGAAGGTAGACGTCGGCCGCGTCGCCGACGTGATGTCGATCAACTACGCCGAGCGGCGCCATGCGCTGCCGCTCACCTTCGGCCTCAACGACGTGACGATCGCGACCTGCGAGCCGCTCGACGTCGGCTGGGTCTCGGAGATCGAGTCGCACACCAAGCGGCGGGTCCGCCTGGTGATCGTCAACCCGGTCGAGATCGCGCGCTACACGACCGAGTTCTACGCGCTCTCGCGCTCGGTGCGCAACGCCACGAAGATGGGCGAGAGCTCGGCGCTCGCCAACTTCGAGCAGCTGGTCGAGCTCGGCAAGAGCTCGAAGCAGCTCGACGCCAACGACTCCGGCGTCATCCAGGTCGTCGACTGGCTCTGGCAATACGCCTTCGACCAGCGCGCCTCCGACATCCACCTCGAGCCGCGGCGCGAGAGGAGCGTGATCCGCTTCCGCATCGACGGCGTGATGCACACCGTCTACCAGCTTCCGCCGGGCGTGATGAGCGCGATGATCGCGCGCGTCAAGCTGCTCGGCCGGATGGACGTGGTCGAGCGCCGGCGCCCGCTCGACGGCCGCATCAAGGTCCGCAACCTGGCCGGCGACGAAGTGGAAATGCGCCTGTCGACGCTGCCCACCGCGTTCGGCGAGAAGATGGTGATGCGGATCTTCGATCCCGACACCACCGTCAAGACGCTCGAGAGCCTCGGCTTCGGCAGCCACGACGGCCGGCGCTGGGAAGAGCTGGTCTCCAAGCCGCACGGCATCATCCTGGTCACCGGACCCACGGGCTCGGGCAAGACGACGACGCTCTACTCGACGCTGCGCCGGCTCGCGACCGACGAGGTCAACGTCTGCACGATCGAAGACCCGATCGAGATGATCCAGCCCGCGTTCAACCAGACGCAGGTGCAGCCGCTGATCGACCTCAACTTCGCCGAGGGCCTGCGCTCGCTGATGCGCCAGGACCCGGACATCATCATGGTCGGCGAGATCCGCGACCTGCAGACCGCCGACATGGCGATCCAGGCTTCGCTCACCGGCCACCTGGTGTTCAGCACGCTGCACACCAACGACTCCGCGTCCGCGATCACCCGCCTCAACGACCTCGGCGTCGCGCCTTACCTGATCGGCTCGACCCTGATCGGCGTGCTCGCGCAGCGGCTGGTGCGCACCCTGTGCCCCGCCTGCAAGGCGCCGGACGAGGAGGTGACGCGCGAGACCCTGCACGAGGTGGTCAAGCCCTGGCGGCTGAACGGCGGCGTGCGGCCGTACAAGGCGGTCGGTTGCCTCGAGTGCCGGATGACCGGCTATCGCGGCCGGGCCGGCCTGTTCGAGCTGCTGACGGTGAGCGACGCGGCGCGCAACTTCATCCAGCCGACCTGCAACGAGGCCAAGCTGCGCGCCCAGGCGCTGCAGGACGGTCTCAGGCCGCTGCGCCTGGCCGGCGCGATGAAAGTCGCCGAAGGCGTGACCACCCTCGACGAAGTGCTGCGCGCCACGCCCGCCTGGGAGCAGTGAGCGTCATGGAGCGGGTCCGCCGCTCGGTGTAAACCACACGGGGTGGGGGTCCCTTGCCTCCTAGAATCCCGAGCTTCGCACCTGCAGAGCGAGGCCCGATTTGAGAATTAAGAGCGAACGCGACTTCTGGTCCGGCCTGATGTTCATTGCCGTCGGCGTCATCTTCGCCTTCGGCGCCACCAACTACAGCATGGGTCCGGTCTGCCCGCCGAACGATCCTTGCGCTGCCAACCTCTGGGCCCGCCTGTCGCAGCTCTCCGCGCACCCGGGCGCCGGCTACTTCCCGCTCGGCCTCTCGATCATCCTCGCCGTCCTCGGCGCGGTCGTCCTGTTCAAGGCGTTGACGATCGAAACCGAAGGCGGCGACAAGGTCGGCTCGTTCGCCTGGCGGCCGCTGATCATCATCGTCATCGCCATCGCCGTGTTCGGCGCGATGCTCGAGCCGCTCGGCCTGATCCTCACCGTGCCGGTGCTGATCATCATCTCCAGCCTCGCCGGCGACGAGTTCCACTGGAAGGGCGTCGCTATCGCCGCGGTCGTCCTCACGCTCGGCTCCTGGGCGATCTTCGTCTGGGGCCTCAAGCTCACGATCCCGGTCTGGCCGTGGTTCGCACGCTGAACAACAGCTGAACGGACGGCCACCAGCATGGATCTGCTTCACAACCTCGGCATCGGCTTCGGCGTCGCGTTCACCTTCACGAACCTGCTGTACGCCTTCTTCGGCTGCGTCCTCGGCACGCTGATCGGCGTGCTGCCGGGCATCGGTCCGGTCGCGACGATCGCCATGCTGCTGCCCTCGACCTACGCGCTCGACGCGACGCCGGCGCTGATCATGCTGGCCGGCATCTACTACGGCGCGCAGTACGGCGGCTCCACCACCGCGATCCTGATCAACGTGCCGGGCGAGTCGTCGTCGGTCGTGACCGCGATCGACGGCTACCAGATGGCGCGCCAGGGCCGCGCCGGCGCGGCGCTCGCCGCCGCAGGCCTGGGCTCGTTCTTCGCCGGCTGCGTCGGCACGGTCATCATCGCTGCCTTCGCTCCGCCGCTCACCGAGCTGGCGTTCAAGTTCGGCCCGGCCGAATACTTCTCGCTGATGGTGCTCGGCCTGATCGGCGCGGTGGTCCTCGCCTCGGGCTCGCTGGTCAAGGCGATCGCCATGATCATCCTCGGCCTGTTGCTGGCGCAGATCAACACCGATGTCATTTCCGGCACCGCGCGCTACAGCTTCGACATCCCGCAGCTCACCGACGGCATCGGCTTCGTCGTCATCGCCATGGGGGTGTTCGGCTTCGGCGAGATCATCGCCAACCTCGGCCAGCCGGCCGAGCATCGCGAGGTGTTCACCAAGGAGGTCAAGGGCCTCTGGCCGACCAAGCGCGATTTCATGGAAGCCTGGCCCTCCGTCCTGCGCGGCACGGCGCTCGGCTCCATCCTCGGCGTGCTGCCGGGCGGCGGCGCGCTGCTCGCCTCGTTCGCTTCCTACACCGTCGAAAAGAAGATGACGCGCAACCCGCGAATTCCGTTCGGCAAGGGCGCGATCCAGGGCGTCGCCGGTCCGGAGAGCGCCAACAACGCCGGCGCGCAGACCTCCTTCATTCCGATGCTGACGCTCGGCATCCCGCCCAACGCGGTGATGGCGCTGATGGTCGGCGCGATGACGATCAAGGGCATCCAGCCGGGCCCGCAGGTGATGACCAGCAACCCGCAGCTGTTCTGGGGCCTGATCGCCTCGATGTGGGTCGGCAACCTGATGCTCATCGTCCTGAACCTGCCGCTGATCGGCATCTGGATCAAGCTGCTGACCGTGCCCTACCGGTTCCTGTTCCCGGCGATCACGCTGTTCTGCTGCATCGGCGTCTATTCGCTCAGCAACAGCACGTTCGACGTCTACCTCACGGCCCTGTTCGCGCTGATCGGCTACCTCTTCTACAAGCTGAGCGTCGAGCCCGCGCCCCTGCTGCTCGGCTTCATCCTCGGGCCGATGATGGAAGAGAACCTTCGCCGCGCCCTCCTGCTCTCGCGCGGCGACTGGACCACGTTCGTGACGCGGCCGCTGTCGTCGGGCCTGCTCATCGCCTCGGCGCTGCTGATCATCATCGTGTCCTTGCCGACGATCAAGAAGAAGCGCGAAGTCGCGTTCCAGGAAGAGTAGAGCCGCCGCTGGCGCGGGTCGGGCGCCTCACGAACCGGGTGCGGACGCCGGTGCCGGCGCTGGCGAGACGAAGAGCTTGCCGGCGGTGCTGAACTGAACGACCTGCCCGTTGCCGACGGCGCTGGCGACGAAGGCGAGGAAGATGGCGCCGTCGTCTGCCGGCCGAACGTCGGCGATCGTGAACGACACGCCGGTCGCTCCTGGGATCGAATCGAGCGCACCGCCCGCCGTGCCCCGATACCACTGGTAGGTCGAGGCTCCGAGCCCTGGCGTCAGCACCGAGAAGGTGGCCGTGTCGCCCGCCGGGACCGTGATTTCCTTCGGTTGAATCGTCGGCTGCGGATAGTCCTCAGCCGGGAAGTCGCCGGCACAGGGGCCGGGCGCGAGAGCGCAGCCGCTCTCGCCTCCGCAACCGGCGAGCAACGCCAGGGCCGAGGCGCCGACGGCAGCACGTAGACGCGCGGCAAAAGCGAGATGCGTCATGGTCAGATCCAGCCGAACGACTGCAGCTGGCTGAGGAACACGGCGCTGATCGCCCGGTGACCGCCGGTCGTCGGGTGGACGTCGTCGGCGAACTGCCAGGTGATCGTGTCGGCGCCGGCCGTCAGGCCGTTGTAGGGCGCGCCGGGCGTGCCGTTGCAGAACAGCGACGAGCCGTCGGTGACCGCGCCGCCGGTGATCGCCGCGATCGCCGCGATGTCGCAGGCCGGCGTGGTGTTGTTGACGAAGCCGTATTTCGCCGGATTCGCGAGGACCTCCTTCGAGAGGGAGAAGGTGTCGATGATGCGTACCGGCGCGTCGCCCAGCGATTGCTTCAGCGCGTTGTTGAAGACCACCGACAGATTGGTCAGCTCGGGGCGCAGCTCGGCCGGAAACCCCTGTCCGAAGGGCGTGTCGGCGATGTCGGCGAGGGTCATCACGGCGACGTAGAGTCCGCCCTTTTCGAGGATCTGAGTCTTCACCGCCGTGGCGAGAGATCCCGCCACGGTGGTGACATCGGCCTCGACCGCCTTCTGCGCCAAGGCGAGCTGGGCGGCGGCCTCTGCCGCTGTCAGCGTGCCAGCGGCGACCTGCGCCTGAAGCGCGTCGGCAGTGAGGGCGTAGATTGCGAAGTCGATGAAGACGTCGTTGTTGCCGGCATAGACAAGCACCAGATCGCCGCTCTTGAACTTGCCGAAGCGCGCCAGGTGGTTGGCGATCTGGGTGATGACCGGCACCGTCAGGGCACCGCTGCCGTCCGCGTTGCGTCCGATCCCTTGCGGGTCGGTGACCCGGGCGCCCCCCTGTCCGTAGGCAGTGCAGGTGTGTTCCTGCGCGGGGTCGGCGGCTGCCGGGCAATGGACCGAGAGTCCGTTGAAGCCCACTTCCGCGGGCGTGACCGCGAGGCCGAGCGAGGCGGCGAGGTTCTCGACCCAGATGGTGGCGGCTGCGCCGTTGGTCGTGAACTTGCCGCCGAAATAGGGCGGCGTCCCGTCGCCCGCGAGCGAGGTGGCCGGCGCGTAAGTGCCGACGTCGCTGAGGCTGTCACCGAATGAGACAACGGCGGTGAACTCTCCCTTAGTGGTCGGCGGACCGGCGTGGTGGTCGCCGCCGCATCCGGCAAGGGTGAGCGACGACGCGAGAGCGAGGCAGAACAAACGGATCGATTTCATGCGGGTTCCTTCGGGTGGTGTGTTTCGCCGGTGACGGCGCCGAAGGGACGGCGCGCCGAGTCGCGGCCCCGTGAACATCGCAGCCCGCCGCTGATGGACGGCCCACACATCGATGACAGATGGCTGACAACCCGCCTCTTCATGGACTGCGGGCAGAACCGGCGCGGCGGCGTTATCGTCAGCGCCATGAAAGAACATCGCTTCGACTGGACGCCGGCCTATCCCACGACCCGCCTTCCCGTCTTCGCTCGCAACATCGTCTCGACCTCGCATCCGCTCGCGGCGCAGGCGGGGCTGAGGATCATGCAGCAGGGCGGCAACGCCGTCGACGCGGCGATCGCGACCGCGGCGATGATGATGCTGGTCGAGCCGTGCAGCAACGGCCTCGGCTCCGACGCGTTCTGCATCCTCTGGGACGGCGAGCGCCTGCACGGCCTCAACGCGTCGGGCCCGGCGCCGGCGGCGTGGACGCCCGAGTACTTCAGGCGCAAGTACGGCGCCGATGCCGACCGGCCGCCCAAGCGGGGATGGGACTCGGCCACGGTGCCGGGCGCAGTCGCCGGCTGGGTGGCCTTGTCCGAGCGCTTCGGCAAGCTGCCGTTCGCCGACCTCCTGGCACCGGCGATCGAGACCGGCGAGCGCGGCTATGCGGTGCCGATCGTCGTGCAGGAGAAGTGGGCCGCCGCGGCGCCGCTGCTCGAGGGCGAGCCCGGCTGGGCAGAGGCCTTCCTGCCCAAGGGCCGGCCGCCCGAGGTCGGCGAGCGCTTCGTCTTCGCGGCCGCGGCGCGCAGCCTGCGCGCGATCGCCGAGACCCGTGGCGCCGCGCTCTACGGCGGCGAGATCGCCGAGGCGGTGGCCGCGCATGCGGCGGCCCACGGCGGGGCGATGACCGTGCGCGACTTCGCGTCGTACCAACCCGAATGGGTCGACACCATCGGCGTGGATGCCTGGGGCCACCGCCTGCACGAGATCCCGCCCAACGGCCAGGGCATCGCCGCGCTGATCGCGCTCGGCATCGCGCGCCATCTCGACCTGGAATCGCTGCCGGTCGACGGCGCGCTCGGCCAGCACCTGCAGATCGAGGCGATGAAGCTCGCCTTCGCCGACGTCTACGAACACGTCGCCGACATGCGCTCCGGCATGCGACTGACGCCGGCGCAGATGCTCGACGACGCCTACCTCGCCGGGCGCGCGAAGCTGATCGATCCGAAGCGGGCACAGCGCTTCGGCCACGGCCACGCGCCGAAGGGTGGCACCATCTACCTCAGCGCCGCCGACGAGCGCGGCATGATGGTGAGCTTCATCCAGAGCAACTACATGGGCTTCGGCTCGGGGGTCGTGGTGCCGGGCTGGGGCGTCTCGATGCAGAACCGCGGCCACGGCTTCTCGCTCGATCCGAAGAGCCCGAACGTCGTCGCGCCGGGCAAGCGGCCGTTCCACACCATCATTCCGGCCTTTCTCACCAAGGACGGCCGGCCGCAGATGAGCTTCGGCGTCATGGGCGGCAACATGCAGCCGCAGGGCCACCTGCAGACGCTGGTGCGCATGCTCGCGCACGGCCAGCAGCCGCAGGCGGCGTGCGATGCGCCGCGCTGGCGCTTCAACGAAGGCCTCGAGATCAATGTCGAGGCGGCCATGCCCGCGGCGACGGTGCAGGGCCTGCTC
>JANMCC010000324.1:0-6643 GCA_031360885.1 Burkholderiales bacterium
CCGGAGGTGCTGCGCCTGACCGAGCGGCCGATGCCGGCCGCCGGCCCGGGCGAGGTGCTGATCCGTGTGGCCGCCTCCGGCATCAACCGGCCCGACGTGCTGCAGCGAAAGGGCCTGTACCCCGTGCCGCCCGGTGCCTCCGATATCCCCGGCCTCGAGGTCGCCGGCACGATCGTCGAAGGCGACGCCGAGGCGCTGCGCGCGGCCGGCTTCGCCCTCGGCGGCCGCGTCTGCGCGCTGGTCGCCGGTGGCGGCTACGCCGAGTACTGCGTCGCGCCGGTCGGGCAGTGCCTGCCGTCGCCGGCCAGGCTCAGCGACGTCGAGGCGGCGAGCCTGCCGGAGACCTTCTTCACCGTCTGGTCCAACGTCTTCGACCGTGGCCGCCTGCAGCCGGGCGAGACCCTGCTGGTCCAGGGCGGCAGCAGCGGCATCGGCGTCACCGCGATCCAGATGGCTAAGGCCTGGGGCGCGACCGTGATCGTCACCGTCGGCTCCGACGAGAAGGCGGCGGCGTGCACGGCGCTCGGCGCCGACCACGCCATCAACTACAAGACCCACGACTTCGCCGACGAGGTGAAGCGCATCACCGCCAAGGCCGGTGTCAACGTCATCCTCGACATGGTCGCCGGCAGCTACCTCGAGCGCGAGCTCGGCTGCCTCGCACCCGACGGGCGCCTGGTGATCATCGCCGTGCAGGGCGGCACCGAGGCCAAGGTCGATGCCGGGCTGATCCTGCGCCATCGCCTCACCGTCACCGGCTCCACTCTCAGGCCGCGTCCGGTCGCCTTCAAGAGCGTGATCGCGGCGGCGCTGAAGCGCTCGGTCTGGCCGTGGCTGGAGAGTGGCGCGGTCAAGCCGGTGATCCACGAGGTGTTCCCGGCCGCCGAGGCGGCGCGCGCGCATGCGCTGATGGAATCAAACGCCCACATCGGCAAGCTGGTGCTGCAGTGGTGAGCCGGGGCGATCGCCGCGGCAGGCTCGTCGTCGGCAACTGGAAGATGAACGGCAGCCGCGCGGCCAACGCCGCGCTGCTCGACGGCCTGAAGGGGGCTTCGCCCTTCGCCGCCGGCGTCGCGGTCTGCGTGCCGGGGCCGTACCTCGCCGAAGTCGGCGCCGCGCTGCAGGGCAGCGCCGTCGCCTGGGGCGCTCAGGACTGCTCGAGCCACGACGCCGGCGCCTTCACCGGCGAAGTCTCGGCGGCGATGCTGGCCGAGTTCGGCTGCCGCTACGTCATCGTCGGCCACTCGGAGCGGCGGGCGTTGCACGGCGAAAGCGATCGCCTGGTCGCCGAGAAGGCGGCCAAGGCGCTCGCCGCCGGACTGACGCCGATCGTCTGCGTCGGCGAGACGCTGGCGCAGCGCGAGGCCGGCGAGACGGCCGCGGTCGTCGCCCGCCAGCTCGGCGCGGCCATCGAGCTGCTGGGCGACAGGATCGGCGACGCCGTGATCGCCTACGAGCCGGTCTGGGCGATCGGCACCGGCAAGACCGCGAGCCCGGCCGAGGCCGAGGCCGTGCACGCGCAGCTTCGCACCCGGCTGGCCACGCTGAGCCCGCGCGCCGCCGCGGTTTCCATCCTTTACGGCGGCAGCGTCAAGCCCGACAACGCGGCCACGCTTTTCGGCCAGGCCAACATCGACGGCGGCCTGATCGGCGGCGCCTCGTTGAATGCGGAGCACTTCGCCGCCATCTGCAAGGCCGCCGCCTGAAGCGCGCGCCTCGCCTCGGACCCATCGGAGTCGGACAAGAATGAACATGCTCATGAATTTCGTGCTGGCGCTGCAGATCATCGCGGCGCTGGTGATGATCGGCCTGGTGCTGATCCAGCACGGCAAGGGCGCCGACATGGGCGCCTCGTTCGGCAGCGGCGCCTCGGGCAGCCTGTTCGGCGCCACCGGCAGCGCCAACTTCCTCTCGCGCTCCACCGCAGGCTGCGCGGCGGTCTTCTTCGTCTGCACGCTGGCCCTGGCCTACACCTCGAACGACCGGCCGAAGGCCTCGACCACGAGCATCCTCGACCGGCCGGCCACGGCCGTGTCGGAGCCGACTGCGAGCGCCTCGGGCGCGGGCGCGATTCCGGGCCCGGCGAGCGGCGTCGTCGTCGCGCCGGCGAAGGCCGTGCCCCCGGCACCGGTCGCGCCGGTCGCAGCTTCCGGCGCGGGAGCGATTCCGCAGAAATAGAAGAGCCTTTGCTCCGCTAGAATTCCAGGTTGCCCGGCGAGCCATTCCTCATGCCAGCCGAAGCAACGAAATTCGAGTGCGCCGACGTGGTGAAATTGGTAGACACGCTATCTTGAGGGGGTAGTGGCGAAAGCTGTGCGAGTTCGAGTCTCGCCGTCGGCACCAGAACAATGACCCTCGACCCCTACCTGCCCGTCATCCTCTTCATCCTGATCGGGATCGCGGTCGGCGTGGCGCCGCAGGTTCTTGGTTTCCTGCTCGGGCCGAGAAAGCCCGACCAGGCGAAGAACTCGCCCTACGAATGCGGCTTCGAGGCCTTCGAGGACGCGCGCATGAAGTTCGACGTGCGCTACTACCTCGTCGCCATCCTGTTCATCCTGTTCGATCTCGAGATCGCCTTCCTGTTTCCATGGGCGGTGGCGCTGCGCGAGATCGGCCCGGCGGGTTTCTGGGCGATGATGCTGTTCCTCGCCATCCTCGTCGTCGGCTTCGCCTACGAGGGGAAAAAGGGCGCCGTGGACTGGGAATGACTGAATGAGTCTGGACGGCGTTCTGAAGGAAGGCTTCGTCACCACGAGCCTGGATACCGTCATCAACTGGTCGAAGACCGGATCGCTCTGGCCGATGACCTTCGGCCTGGCGTGCTGCGCGGTCGAGATGATGCATGCCGGCGCCGCGCGCTACGACATCGACCGCTTCGGCATGCTGTTCCGGCCGAGCCCGCGCCAGAGCGACCTGATGATCGTCGCCGGCACGCTGTGCAACAAGATGGCGCCGGCCCTGCGCAAGGTCTACGACCAGATGGCCGAGCCGCGCTGGGTGATCTCGATGGGCTCGTGCGCCAACGGCGGCGGCTACTACCACTACAGCTACTCGGTGGTGCGCGGCTGCGACCGGATCGTGCCGGTCGACGTCTACGTGCCCGGCTGCCCGCCCACCGCCGAAGCGCTGCTCTACGGCGTGCTGCAGCTGCAGGCCAAGATCCGTCGCGAGACGACGATCGCCCGATGAGCGACGCCCCGCCCGTGATGAGCAAGCTCGACACGCTGCAGGCCGCGCTGACGGCCGAGCTCGGCACCCGCGTGCACAAGCTCGACCGTGCGCTCGGCGAGCTCACGCTCACCGTCGCCGCCGCCGACTACATCGAGGCGGCGCTGATCCTTCGCGACCATCCCGCGCTGAAGTTCGAGCAGCTCGTCGACCTGTGCGGCGTCGACTACTCGAGCTACCGCGACGTCGAGTGGGACGGCCTGCGCTTCTGCGTCGTCTCGCACCTGCTCTCGATCACCCACAACTGGCGCTTGCGCCTCAAGGTCTTCTGCGTCGACGACGACGTGCCGCAGATTCCCTCGCTCGGCGAGGTCTGGAGCTCGACCAACTGGTTCGAGCGCGAGGCCTTCGACCTGTTCGGCATCATCTTCGATGGCCATCTCGACCTGCGCCGCATCCTCACCGACTACGGCTTCATCGGCCACCCGTTCCGCAAGGACTTCCCGGTCTCGGGCACGGTCGAGATGCGCTACGACCCCGAGCAGAAGCGCGTGATCTACCAGCCGGTGACGATCGAGCCGCGCGAGATCGTGCCGCGCGTCATCCGCGAAGACAACTACGGCGGCCTGCACTGATCCGTTCATGGCCGACATCAAGAACTACACCCTGAATTTCGGGCCGCAGCATCCGGCCGCGCACGGCGTGCTGCGCCTCGTTCTCGAGCTCGACGGCGAGGTGATCCAGCGCGCCGACCCGCACATCGGCCTGCTGCACCGGGCGACCGAGAAGCTCGCCGAGACGCGCACCTACATCCAGTCGCTGCCCTACATGGATCGGCTGGACTATGTCTCGATGATGTGCAACGAGCACGCCTACTGCCTGGCTATCGAGAAGTTGCTCGGCGTCGACGTGCCGATCCGCGCCCAGTACATCCGGGTGATGTTCGCCGAGATCACGCGGTTGATGAACCACCTGATGTGGCTCGGCGCGCACGGCCTCGATTGCGGCGCGATGAACATCTTCATCTACTGCTTCCGCGAACGCGAGGACCTGTTCGACATGTACGAGGCCGCCTCGGGCGCGCGCATGCATGCCGCCTACATCCGGCCGGGCGGCGTGTACCGCGACCTGCCGGACACGATGCCGCAGTACCGCGAGTCGAAGATCCGCTCGGCCAAGTCGACCGGCGAGCGCAACGAGAACCGGCACGGCTCGCTGCTCGACTTCATCGACGACTTCGTCAAGCGCTTCCCGGAAAAGGTCGACGAGTACGAGACGCTGCTCACCGACAACCGCATCTGGAAGCAGCGCACGGTCGGCATCGGCGTCGTCACGCCGGAGCGCGCGCTCAACCTCGGCTTCACCGGGCCCATGCTGCGCGGCTCGGGGATCCTCTGGGACTTGCGCAAGCACCAGCCGTACGACGTGTACGACAAGATGGACTTCGACATTCCGCTCGGCGTCAACGGCGACACCTACGACCGCTACCTGGTGCGGGTCGAGGAGATGCGCCAGGCCAACCGCATCATCCGCCAGTGCGTCGACTGGCTGAAGGCGAACCCGGGTCCGGTGATCACCTCGAACCACAAGGTCGCGCCGCCGTCGCGGGTGGAGATGAAGACCGGGATGGAAGACCTGATCCACCACTTCAAGCTCTTTACCGAGGGCTTCCGCGTGCCCGAGGGCGAGGCCTACGCCGCAGTCGAGCACCCGAAGGGCGAGTTCGGCATCTACATCGTCAGCGACGGCGCGAACAAGCCGTATCGCCTGAAGATCCGCGCTCCCGGCTTTCCGCACCTCGCTGCGCTAGACGAGATGGCGCGAGGCCACATGATCGCCGACGCGGTGGCGGTGATCGGCACCATGGACATCGTGTTCGGGGAGATCGACCGGTGAACGCGCCGACGCCCGCGAGGGCCATGCTCTCGGAAGCCGCGGCGAAGGGCTTCGCCCGCGAGATCGCCAAGTACCCGCCGGAGTGCAAGGCCTCGGCGGTGATCGCCTGCCTGGCGATCCTGCAGCAGGAGCACGGCTACGTCTCGCAGGAGAGCGAGCGGCTCGTCGCCGAGGCGCTCGACATGCCGCCGATCGCGGTGCACGAGGTCACGACCTTCTACAACATGTTCAACCAGGCGCCGGTCGGCCGCGTCAAGCTGAACGTCTGCACCAACCTGCCGTGCCAGCTTCGTGGTGGCCAGCACGCGCTCGAGCATCTGTGCTCGTCGCTCGGCATCGAGGAGGGCGGAACCACCGCCGACGGCGCCTTCACGGTGCAGAAGGCGGAGTGCCTGGGCGCCTGCGCCGACGCGCCGGTGCTGCTCGTCAACGACCGGCAGATGGTGAGCCTCATGAGCGATGCGCGGATCGACGAGCTGCTCTCGTCCTTGCGTGCGCAGACCGCAGCGAATCCGGCATGAACCCGACCTTCGACCTCGCCCGCTTCCAGGCCACCGGCACGGAGACCTGCTTCCATGGCCGGCACATCGAGCCGCAGATCTACGCCGGCCTCGACGGCAGGAACTGGCGCCTGAAGGACTACGAGGCGCGTGGCGGCTACGGCGCGCTGCGCAAGATCCTAGCCCAGGGCGAAGGCGTCGGCATGACGCCCGAGCAGGTGATCGCCGAGGTGAAGTCCTCCGGCCTGCGCGGCCGCGGCGGTGCCGGCTTTCCGACCGGGCTGAAGTGGAGCTTCATGCCGCGCCAGTTTCCTGGCGCGAAGTACCTGGTCTGCAATTCCGACGAAGGCGAGCCGGGCACCTGCAAGGACCGCGACCTCTTGATGTTCAACCCGCACATGGTCATCGAGGGGATGGCGATCGCCGCCTACGCGATGGGCGTGAACGTGGCCTACAACTACATCCACGGCGAGATCTTCGAGGTCTACGATCGCTTCGAGGAAGCGCTCGAGGAAGCGCGCGCCGCCGGGTACCTGGGCGCCAAGCTCCTGGGCTCGAGCTACGACTTCCAGTTGCACGCCTGCCACGGCTTCGGCGCCTACATCTGCGGCGAGGAAACCGCCTTGCTCGAGTCGCTCGAGGGCAAGAAGGGCCAGCCGCGCTTCAAGCCGCCGTTTCCGGCGAGCTACGGCCTGTACGGCAAGCCGACGACGATCAACAACACCGAGACCTTCGCCGCGGTGCCGTGGATCATCCTCAACGGCGGCCCGGCCTACCTCGAGGTCGGCAAGCCGAACAACGGCGGCACCAAGATCTTCTCGGTGGTCGGCGACGTGCAGAAGCCGGGCAACTACGAGGTCCCGCTCGGCACGCCGTTCACCAAGCTGCTCGAGCTTGCCGGCGGCGTGACCGCGGGCCGCACCCTCAAGGCCGTGATCCCCGGCGGCTCGTCGGCGCCGGTGCTGCCGGCGGCGATCATGAACGAGCTGACCATGGACTACGACTCGATCGCCAAGGCCGGCTCGATGCTCGGCTCGGGCGCCGTGATCGTCATGGACGACTCGCGCTCGATGGTCCAT
>JANMCC010000325.1:0-6006 GCA_031360885.1 Burkholderiales bacterium
CCCAAACCCGCCGAATACCAGGCGATCGCCCAGGCCACCAAGGACCGGCCCGACGCGGCGCAGATCCACTCGATGCTGCTGCGCTCGATGCAGCAGGCGATCTACACCGGCACCAACAGCGGCCACTTCGGCCTGGCCTACGAGGCCTACACCCACTTCACCAGCCCGATCCGGCGCTACCCCGACCTGCTGGTGCACCGCGTCATCAAGGCGCTGATCGGCGGCAAGCGCTACATGCTCGCCTCGCGAGCCGGCAACACCCGCCCGGTGCCCGCCAAGGCGGCGAAGGCGGCGAAGGCCGCAAGGGACGCCAAGGAAGCGAAGGGCTTGCCGGCGGCGCCGGTGCTTGTCCCCGGCGGCGAGCTCGAGTCGTGGGAAGTCGCCGGCGCGCACTGCAGCGCCAACGAGCGGCGCGCCGACGAAGCCTCGCGCGACGTCGAGGCATGGCTCAAGTGCCGCTACATGCGCGAGCACCTCGGCGAGGAGTACGGTGGCACGGTCAGCGCGGTCACGAGCTTCGGCTTGTTCGTCACCCTCGACGGCCTGTATGTCGAGGGCCTGGTGCACATCACCGAGCTCGGCGGCGAGTACTTCCGCTTCGACGAGGTCAAGCAGGAGCTGCGCGGCGAGCGCAGCGGGATGCGTTACGTGATCGGCAGCCGGGTGCGGGTGCAGGTCAGCCGGGTCGACCTCGACGGCCGCAAGATCGATTTCCGCATGGTCCGCGAGGGCGAGGAGCTCGCCCTGCCGCGCACCAAGCGCGACAAGGCGAACGCCAACGACGCGGCGACGAGCGAGATCGTCGCCCTGAAGCAGGCCGATCGCGAGGTCAAGGCGGCCACCAAGGCGAAGGCACGGGCGCGCTCGGGCGCGACCCTCCTGCCTTCGCGCGCCGGCAAGTCGGCGACGCGCAAGTCGGGCGGCACGCGTGGCGCGCCGCGCGGCGCGAGCCGACGCTAGCCCCGCCGAATTTCAACCGGGAGAGAGAAGAAGATGTCGATTCGATTCGATGGCAGAGTGGCGATCGTCACCGGCGCGGGCGGCGGCCTCGGCCGGCAGCATGCGCTGGCGCTGGCGGCGCGCGGCGCGGCGGTGGTCGTCAACGACCTGGGCGGCACGCTCGAGGGCAACGGCGGCACGCCGACCGCCGCCAATGCGGTGGTGGAGGAGATCCGCGCCGCCGGCGGCAAGGCCATCGCCAGCGCCGCGTCGGTGACCGACTTCGCCGCGGTGCAGGCGATGGTGCAGGCGGCGGTAGGCGAGTGGGGCCGGGTCGACATCCTCGTCAACAACGCCGGCATCCTGCGCGACAAGAGCTTCGCCAAGATGGACCTCGACGACTTCCGGCTGGTGCTGGACGTTCACCTGATGGGCGCGGTGCATTGCGCCAAGGCGGTCTGGGAAGTGATGCGCGAGCAGAAATACGGCCGGATCGTCATGACCACCTCGTCGAGCGGCCTGTACGGCAACTTCGGCCAGTCGAACTACGGCGCCGCGAAGATGGCGCTGGTGGGCCTGATGCAGACGCTCTCGCTCGAAGGCGCCAAGTACGACATCCGCGTCAACTGCCTGGCGCCGACGGCGGCGACGCGCATGACCGCGGGCCTGATGCCCGAGGCCGTGCTGAAGCTGCTCGAGCCCGGCTCGGTCACGCCCGGCCTGCTCGCGCTCGTCGCCGAGGACGCGCCGACGCGGGCGATCCTTTGCGCCGGCGCAGGCGGATTCGAGCGGGCCTACGTGACGATGACCCAGGGCATCCACGTCGGCCACGCCGCCGACACCGCCGAGCAGGTGGCCGCCGGCTGGGAGGCGATTTCCGACCGCGACGGCGAGACCGTTCCCGAGAGCGGCGCCGCGCAGGGCACCCTCGAGGTGGGCAAGGCGATGCGCGCCGCAGGCTAGGCGCGAGCCGGCCCGCCAGGCGCGGCGACGGCCGGTCGCCGGGCCGGTCAGCGGTTGCGCGACCGCCGGTAGAGCCTCTCGACCAGCTCGGCGGCCCGCAGGGCCCCCGGCTGCTCCGGCTCGGCGGCGGCACCGTGCTCGGCAACGCCGAGCGTGGCGACTTCGAATGCCGCCTCGCCGGCCCGCCAGCGGCCGCCGATCCAGCCGGCGAGCACGTCGCCGGTGCCCGCGGTGGCGAGCGAGGCGTTGCCGGTGGCATTGATGCGCGGCAGCTCTCCGGCCGCGGCGATCACGCTGCCCGAGCCTTTCAGCACCACGGTCGCACGGTAGCGCTCGGCGAGCGCGCGCGCGGCGGCCAGGCGGTCGGCCTGGACTTCGCCGGTGCTCGATCCCAGGAGTCGCGCCGCCTCGAGCGGATGCGGCGTGAGGATGGTCGCGCGGTCGCGCCCGGCGCGCGCCGCGAGCGCCGTCTGCAGGGCGCTGTCGTCGGCGATCGCGTTGAGCGCGTCGGCGTCTAGAACGAGGCGCGGCGCGAGGGCGATCAGGCGGGGCAGGGCGGCACGCACCGCGTCGCCGGCGCCGCAGCCGCAGACCACCGTGCTCTGCTCGATCGCCTCCGGTGCGCCTTGCCACCAGCCGGCGCGCAGCATCAGCTCGGGCCGTTCGGGATCGAGGTCGAGCCCGGCCGCGCCGGCGTCGAGCAGGTCGAGGAACACCCGGCCGGCGCCGGCCGCATGGGCGGCGCGCGCCGCGAGCACCGCCGCGCCGGCCATGCCCGTGGCGCCGCCGACGATGGCGACATCGCCGAAGCTGCCCTTGTGCTGCGCGTGGCGGCGCGGCGAGTGGTCGCGCGCGCTCTCGCTCGCGCCGACCAGCCAGGCATCCGGTGTCTCGAGATCGAGCGCGAGACCGAGCGAATCGGTCCAGACGGTCCCCGCGTGGTCGCGGCCCGACGCGGTGAAGAGGCCCGGGCGCGCGCCGATGAGGGCGAGCGTGTGCTGCGCCGCGATGCATGCGGCGCCGAGCGGCTGGCCGCGATCCGGGTCGAGGCCCGAAGGCACGTCGACGGCGAGCACCGGAACGCCGCGGCCGGCGTGCGCCGCTGCGACCGCGATCGCCGCCGCCAGGTCGCCGGCCGGCGGCCGCGAGGCGCCGATGCCGAGCAGGGCGTCGATGACCAGGCCGAAGTCCGTGGCCCATGCCGCCTCGGCCGACCACGCGGAGATGGGCACGCCGGCCTGCTGCGCGCGGGCGAAGGCCTGCGCGGCGTCGGCCGGCAAGGCGGCGGCATCGCCGACCAGCACCACGACCGCGTCCTTGCCGAGCGCGCGCAGGCGGGTCGCCGCCTCGATGCCGTCGCCGCCGTTGTTGCCGGGGCCGGCGAGGACGAGCAGGCGCTGCGCATGCGGCGCAAGCGCCAGCGCCAGCCGCGCGACCGCATCGCCGGCGCGCGCCATCAGCGCGAAGGCGGGCAGGTCGCGCAAGGCCGCGGCCTCAATCCGCCGGGTCGAGGCGACGCTGAACAAGGGCTCGCGACCGCGCGAGGCGTCGACGCGGCGGATCGTCCTCATGGCGCCGTCGTGCTTCATCTCACTTCCCTCCGCGACGCCAGAGCCGCTCGATGCCCAGGCCGTCGATGCCGATCGGATTGGGGCGCCCCGCCACCGAGTCGGCGACCAGCTTCGCCGAGCCGCAGGACAGCGCCCAGCCGCTGCCGCCATGGCCGAGATTGAGCCACACGCCCTCCGCGCCGCTCGGCCCGAGCACCGGGGGCCCATCCGGCAGCATCGGCCGCGCGCCCTTCCAGCGCTGCGCCTGGCTGCGCTGCGTCACGCCGGGAAACCAGTCGTCGAGCACCTTGTCGAGGGTTCGCTGGGCGGCTTCGCTCTGCCGGTCGAGACGACCGCCGATCTCGGCGCTGCCGGCGACGCGGACGCGGTTGCCGAAGCGGCTGATCGCGACCTTGTAGCGCTCGTCCATCAGCGCCGCACGCGGCTCGCGGTGCAGGTGCGGGTCGTCGTGGCGGAGCGGCGCGGTCACGGAATAGCCGTAGACCGGCTGCATCGGCAGGCGGATGCCGAGCGGGCGCAGCAGCTTGGCCGAGCCCATCGCGGCGCAGACGACGACGGCATCGAAGCTCACCTCGCCGGCGATTTCTTCCTCGGGCTCGGTCGTCGTCCAGCCGCTGACGCCGGCGCGCGAACCGGCCGCTGCCGCATCGCGCGGATCGCCCGGCGTGCGTGCGACGACGAGGCCGGGCCGCGAACCGGCGACGATGCGCTCGACCTGCATCTCGAAGCGGAACCGCACGCCGACCCGCGCCGCCTCCTTGCGCAGCAGGTGCGTGAACTCGCGGCAGTTGCCGACCTCGTCGTCCTTCGAGTAGACGCCGGCATGCAGCCCGGTCTCGGGGTTGAGGCCGGGCTCGACCCTACGGCAGCCGGCCGCGTCGAGCACCTGCGGCGCGACCCCGAGCTCGGCGAGCGCGCGGATGCCCGGCTCCGCCATCGCCAGGTCCCTGGCCGAGCGGAGCAGGACGAGAAAGCCGTCGGCGCGCTCGAAGTCGAGGTGCAGGCGCGCCGTCAGCTCGTGCAGCCGCTCGCGGCTGAAGTGGGCGAGGCGATGCATGCGTGCCCGGTTGGCGCGATAGGTCGCCGGCTTGCACGCGCGCCACCAGCGCCAGAGCCAGCCGATCGTGGCGAGGTCGGGGCCCCCGCCGAAACGCACCGGCGCGTGCTCGCTGAAGAGGTGCGAGAGCACCTTGCCCGGCATGCCGGGCGCCGACCAGGGCGAGACGTAGCCGGGGGCGACCAGCCCGGCGTTGGCGAAGCTCGATTCGGCGGCGACCGTGCCGCGGCGCTCGAACACGGTCACCGCGTGGCCGTCGGCGCCGAGCTCGTACGCCGTCGTCACGCCGATCACGCCGGCCCCGATGACGGCGACGCGCATGTCAGCGCGACGTCGCGGCGGGCACGTCGGACCGGACCGGGGCCAGCGCGGCCTCGACCGCGAGCGCGGCGTCGAGGACGGCGTCGTCCTGCATCGCCGCGGCCCAGAGCATCAGCCCGGCCGGCAGCTCGCCTTCGGCGTGGCAGGGCAGGCTGAGGGCACAGCCGTCGAGCAGGTTGACGACCGAGGGATTGCGCAGCAGCAGGCCGTTGGCCGCGAAGAAGGCGGCGTCGTCGGTACGCAGCGGCTCGATCGCCGGGGCGACGATCGGCACGGTGGGCGAGAGCAGGGCGTCGTAGGGGGCGAGCGCGGCCTCCATGCGCAGGGTCCAGCTGCGGCGCGCGGCGAGCAGCTCGATGTAGTCGGCCGCGGACATGGCCTCGCCGCGGCGAATGCGCAGGGCGACCCGCGGGTCGTAGTCGCCGCCATGGGCGGCGAGCAGCTTGCGGTGCCAGGTCCAGCTCTCGGCGGCGGCAAAGCCGCCGCTGGCGTTGATCGCCGCGATCTCGCCGAGGAGGGGCAGCTCGATCGACTCGATCGTCGCGCCGGCCGCGGAAAGTGCCGAGAGGGCGCGGTCGAAGGCGCGGGCCACGCCAGCCTCCAGCCCGTCGAGCATCATCGTGCGCGGCACGGCGAAGCGGCTTGCGCCGAGCGGCTTGCCGGCCAGGGCGACGCCGCGCTCGGCGATCACTTCGTGCATCAGCACCGCATCGCGCACCGAGAGCGTCATCGCCGAGACCGTGTCCAGCGTCGTCGAGAGCGGCACGGCACCGTCGATCGGCACCCGCCGCGCGGTGCCCTTGAAGCCGACGATGCCCTGCAGGGCCGCCGGGATGCGGATCGAGCCGCCGGTGTCGGAGCCGAGCGCCGCCCAGGCGGCGCCGGCCGCGACCGAGACCGCGCCGCCCGAGGTCGAGCCGCCGGGAATCCGCGGCGTCGGGTCGAGCCGGGCGGTCACCGGGTTGGCCGGCGTGCCGTGGTGCGGATTGAGGCCGACCCCGGAGAAGGCGAACTCCGACATGTTCGTCCTGCCGATGAACGCCGCGCCGGCCGCGCGCAGGCGAGCGACGGCGGGGGCGTCGCGCAGGGCCGGGGCCGCGTCGGCGAGGGCGATCGAGGCGGCGCGGGTCGGCTCGCCGGCGACGTCGAACAGGT
>JANMCC010000327.1:0-8222 GCA_031360885.1 Burkholderiales bacterium
CTTCCTGCCCTTGAAGCGCTCGGGCACCGTGTCCCAGGCGCCGAAGTTCACCATGTCGAGCGCGCCGCACGAGCCGACGTAGGGCAGCGGCCGGCGCGCGAACACGTCGAGCCGGGTCGGCCCGGCCGAGAGCACGCCGCCGCCGATCTCGTCGGCGATCTCGGTCGTCGAGACGTCGATCGCGCCGGCGAGCAGGCCCGAGTCGGCGAGCTTTTCCATCGACTGGCCGCCGACGCCGGTGGCGTGGAAGACGAGGCAGTCGTAGTCGGCGTCGAGGCGCTTGACCACCGCCTGCACGCACGGCGTGGTGACGCCGAACATCGTGAGGCCGAGGGCCGGCTTGTTGTCGGCGGAAATCGTCGGCGGGTGGGCGATCATCCCGGCGAGCGCATGCGCCGCATTCGCCAGCACCCGCTCGCTGATGCGGTGGATGCCCTGCACGTCGGTCACCGAATACATCATGCAGATGTCGCTCGGGCCGACGTAGGGCCGCGTGTCGCCGCTGGCCATGGTCGAGACCATCACCTTGGGCACGCCGACCGCGAGCGCGCGCATGCCGGCAGTGGCGAGCGTCGTGCCGCCCGAGCCGCCGGCCGAGAGCAGGCCGCCGAGGTCGGAACGCGTCTGCACGAAGCGGGAGAAGGCCAGCGCCATCGCCGTCACGGCGTTGCCGCGATCGCCGCTGAAGACCGCCGCCTCGCCCTCGGGATGGTGGCGCGCGACCTCGCGCGGATGCACGGCGGCGGTCGAGGGCTTGCCCGAGGTCGAGAGGTCGACGGTGACGACCCGCAGGCCGAGCTTTTCCAGGCACTGGCGCAGGAAGTAGAGCTCGCGGCCCTTGGTGTCGAAGGTGCCGCAGACGTAGGCGGCGCGGCCGCTGCTGGCGGCGACGGGAAAGTCGAACACCTGCCCGGCAGGACTCCCTCTCCCGCTTGCGGGAGAGGCTTGGCGTGAGGGTTCTCGCGAAAGACCACCCTCACCCTGCCCTCTCCCGCCAGCGGGAGAGGGTTGCATCGGTGTCACCCGGGCGATGTCGGCCACCGGCGCCGCGGTGCTGCCCGCGTTCCAGCGGTTGAAGCCGCGCACCGTTCGCGGGGCCATGTCGTCGAGCGACGGCGCGCCGTCGCCGTGCGCGCGGCGCACGGTGAACACCCGGGTCGGCGTCGGCTCGAGGTCGGCGACGGGCGGCGCTTCGGCCTCGTCGTCGTCGCCGCCGCCCGAGCGCAGGCCGAGCAGCCGCTCCTGCAATTCACGGTCGGCGCCAAGCTCGGCGGCGGCCATCTCGTGGGCGATGCGGCCGTTGACCATGACGCCGACACGGTCGGCGACGTCGATCGCGACGCCCAGGTTCTGCTCGATCAGCAGCACCGCGATCTCGTTTTCCGCGGCCAGGCCGCGCAGCGCCTCCACCACCTGCTCGACGACGATCGGCGCCAGGCCCTCGGTCGGCTCGTCCATCACCAGCAGCTTCGGCTCGAGCAGCAGGGCGCGGCCGATCGCCAGCATCTGCTGCTCGCCGCCCGAGAGCTGGGCGCCGCCGTTGTCCTTGCGTTCGGCCAGGCGCGGGAACATCGCGTAGACCCGATCGACCTCGCGCCGATGCCGCGCCACCAGGCGCAAGGTCTCGTCGACGCTGAGCGAGGGCCAGACCCGCCGGCCCTGCGGCACGTAGGCGATGCCACGCTGGGTGATGCGGTTCGGCGCCATGCCGCGGATCTGCTCGCCGAACAGGCGGATGCTGCCGCTCGCCGGCACCAGGCCGGTGATCGCGTTGCAGAGGGTCGTCTTGCCCATGCCGTTGCGGCCGACGATGGCGAGCACGCCGCGCTCGAGGGCGAAGCCCACGCCCTGGAGGACGTGGGCGCGGCCGTAGTAGACGTCGAGGCCCTCGACCGCAAGCACCGGCCCGCGCGGCGCCGCCGCCTTGTCCGTGCTGCCAGGCCAAGCCATCAGTGCTTCCCGCCCATGTAGATCTGCTGAACCTGCGCGTCGTTCTCGATCTCGTCGGGGCTGCCGCTCTTGAGTACGCGGCCGTTGTGCATCACCGTCACCCTCGTCGCGGCGCGCATCGCGATCTCGAGGTCGTGCTCGATCAGGAGGTAGCTCATGTGCGGAGGCAGCGAGGCGAGCAGCGCCACGAGCTCGCGCCGCTCGGCGGGCGAGAGGCCCGCGGCCGGCTCGTCGAACAGGATCAGGCGCGGCGCCCCGGCGAGCGCCATGCCGATCTCGAGCTGGCGCTGCTGGCCGTGCGCCAGGTCGGCGACCCGGGTGTCGGCGATGTGCGAGAGGCGGGCCCGATCGAGCAGGTCGTTGGTGGCGACCGTCGAGGGATGGCCCCTGCCGGCGCGCCAGAAGCTGAAGCGGCCGCTGGCCACGCCGCGGACCGCGAGATAGAGGTTGTCGCGCACCGTGAGGTCGCGAAACAGCAGCGAAGACTGGTACGTGCGCCGGAGGCCCTTCCTGATGCGCTCGTGCGGCGGCAGCAGCGTGATGTCTTCGCCGAAGAAATGAATCCGCCCGGCGGTGGGCGGAAAGTCGCCGGTGATGGCGTTGAAGAGCGTCGTCTTGCCGGCCCCGTTGGAGCCGAGGATCGCCGCCTTCTCGCCTGCCGCCACCGAGAGCGACACGTCGTCGACGGCGCGCAAGGCGCCGAAGACGCGCGTCACGCCGTCGAGCACCAGGGCGTCGCCCGACAGCAAGCTGCCGCCGGGCGACGCACCTGCCCGGACCCGCGCGACGTTGTCGCGGGTGCGGGGACGAAGCGACGTGATCGAGGCCACCCGTCCTTCTGCTTACTTGCGGCAGTCGGGCACGTCGCGCGAGCCCAGGCCCATCTTCTTGAAATCGGCTTCCGGCAGGCCGAGCGTCTGCGAGATGTTCGGCACCGTCTTGACGACCTTGTTGTAGAACGAGCCGTCCGCCGCCTTAGTCACTTCGGTGATGTAGGTAGTGCCGACGCCGTTGCGGTTGGCGTCGATCTTCACTTCGCCGGCCGGGCCCTTGAAGTTGGTCTTCTGCAGCGCCGCGCGGTAGGCCTTCTGCCCGCCCGAGAGATCGCCCTTGACCGCATCGAGCGCCTCGAGCGTGGCCCGGGTGTTGATGTAGTACAGGTAGGCGAAGAGCGAGGGGCTGGGGAAGCCGTCCTTGAACTGGGCCTTGTAGTCGGCGACGAACTTCTTCCACTCGGGCGTGTCGATCGAGTCGGCCATCGGCCCGGCGGAGGCCGTGCCGAGCAGCGATTCGCGGCGCGTGCCCTTGTAGTTGAGGACCGTCTGGTCGACCGTGATCGAGCCGCCGATCATCGGCTTGCTTCCGCCCGCCTGCTCGTATTGGGTGAGGAAGTTCACCGCGTCCGAGCCGCCGAGCACGACCACCAGCGCGTCGATGTCCTTCGGGATCTTGGCGATCACCGAGGCGTAGTCCTTGGTGCCGAGCGGCACCCAGGCCTTGTCGACCACCTTGCCGCCCTTGGCGCAGTAGCTCGCCATGAAGCCCTGCACCTGCGAGTACGGAAAGCCGTAGTCCTCGGAGATCAGGAAGGTCTTCTTGTAGCCCTTGGCGAGCGCGTGCTCGCCCAGGCCCACCATCCACTGCGCGCCTTCGGTGTTGAAGCGGTAGAAGTTGGGCGCCGGGTCGCTGAGCGTCGTCGCCTGCGCGCCCGAGGAGCCGTTGATGAAGGTGATGTCGGGCTTGGTCTTGGCGTAGTTCTTGACCGCGATGCCCTCGTCGCCGGAAAGCGGCCCGATCATGATCTGCACCTTGTCCTGCTCGACGGCCTTCCTCGTCATGGCGACGGCCTTGTCGGGCGTGGCGTCGGACGAGACCTTGACGAACTCGATCTTCTTGCCGCCGGCCATGCCGTTCTTTTCCTTCAGCGCCATGTCGGCGCCGCGATAGCCGTCCTGGCCCGGCACCGCGAACGGGCCTTCCAGGTTGGCGAGCAGGCCGATCTTCAGCGTCTCCTGCGCCGCGGCCGAGCCGAGCAGGCAGAGCGCCGCCGCCGCGCCGATGATCGAGCGGTTGAAAATTCTTCTCTTCGTTGCTATCACGGTTGTCTCCTCTTCTGGTTGGAAAGCTGGGGCTGGACCAGGCGTGAGCGAAGCATCGCCCACAGCCCGAGCAGCCCATCGGGGGAAAACAGGACGATGGCGAGGAACACGCCACCGATGACGAGATTGAAGCGCTCGCGCACGAACAGGTCGATCGCGAAGTTCTGCAGCAGCACGTAGACGATCGCGCCGACGAAGGCGCCGATCGGGTGCCGCATGCCGCCGAGCACGGCGACGATGAGGATGGCGATCATCTGCGCCAGGTTGACCGTGCCGGGCGAGATGCGGCCGTTGTACCAGACCATCAGCACGCCGCCGACCGCCGCCAGCAGGCCCGCGACCGCGTAGGCCGCCACCCGGTGAGCGGTGACGTGGTAGCCGAGCGAGTCCATCCGCCGTGGGTTGTCGCGGATGCCCTGCAGGGCGATGCCGAAGGGGGCGCGCACCAGGTGCTTGACGAGGAAGTAGCCCGCGAGCGCGAAGAACAGCGTCGCGAAGTAGAAGGGAATCGGCTCCTTCCAGTCGACGCCCCAGAACTCGGGCGCCGCGACCTTGCTGAGGCCGCCGAAGCCGTTGAAAACGGTGTAGTTCTGCTGCGCCAGGTAGAAGAAGGCGACGCCGACGGCGAGCGTGATCATGATCGTGTAGATGCCTTCGGTGCGTACCGAGAGCCAGCCGACCGCGGCGGCGAAAACCGTCGCGAGAAGCACCGAGAACGCGCTCGCCAGCCACCACGGCCAGCCGAGACTGATCGCCGCGACGCTGCTCGTGCCGAAGATCGCGACGCCGTAGCCGGCGAAGCCGGCGATCGACATCTGCGCCAGCGAGACCATGCCGCCGTAGCCGCCGAGGAAGGTGAGCGAGAGGGCGATCAGGCCGAGGGCGAGCGACTGTGCGCCGATCTGGTAGGTGAAGAACGGCGAGGCGATGAAGGGATAGAGGATCACTGCCGCGAGCACGATTAGGTGGCGCGGGCGGATGCCGATGCGCTCGCTCCAGAGCGGCGCGGGGCCGGGCGCTGCGGCGGCGCGCGAGGTCGCACCCGTCTCCGGCAGGCGTGCGCCGCGCGGCAACGAGCCCGGCGCCGCCGCCGTCGCCGCCGAGTTCATCGCCCTTCGCCATTGTGAAGCGCTCATTCGGAAACCTCCGCGCTTCGCGCTGCGGTATTCGCCTTGGGAGCGGCCCTGCGGCTCATGCCGCCTTCCCCATGATCCCGCGCGGCCGGAACGCCAGCGCGACGAACATGATCACGAAGGTGAAGACGACGCTGTAGGTCGGCGCGTAGGCCAGGCCGAACTGCTCGGCCAGGCCGATCAGCAGCGCGCCGATCGAGGCGCCGACGACGCTGCCCATGCCGCCGACGATCACCACCACCAGCGAGGCGAGCAGGTAACGCGTGTCCTCGCCGGGCGAGATCGAGAGCGCGGTGCCGCCGACCACGCCGGCCAGCCCCGCCAGCCCGGCGCCGATGGCGAAGGTGACGGCAAACACGAGCTGCACGTTGACGCCCGAGGCGGCGAGCATCTTCTTGTCGTCGACGCCGGCGCGGATCATCATGCCGACCTTCGTCTTCGCCAGGAAGCTCCACAGGCCGATGCCGATGACGATCGCCGCGAGCAGCACGAACAGGCGATAGGTCGGGAACTTCTCCACCAGGGGCAGCTCGGTCGAGCCGTAGATCCACTTCGGCGGATCGAAGGTGTAGATCTCGCCGCCGAAGCCCCAGAGCATGAGGTCGGCGAGCACGATCGAGATGCCGATCGTCACCAGCGTCTGGCGCAGGTCCTGGCCTTCCATGAAGCGGAAGACGGTCACCTGCAGCAGCAGGCCGACCACCGCCGCCGAAAGGAAGCCGGCGGCGACGGCGAGCAGCCACGAGCCGGTGTTCTCGCCGACGATCCAGCCGACGTAGGCGCCCAGCAGGTAGAGCGAGCCGTGCGCGAGGTTGACGTTTCGCATCAGGCCGAACACCAGCGTGAAGCCGCTGGCGACGAGGAAGTAGAGCGAGGCCAGCGTCAGGCCGTTGAGCAGGGTCTTGAAGTAGAGCGGCGGGTTGTCGACGATCGCCCAGACCGAGAAGACGGCGATCGGCCCTGCGAACAGCAGCCAGAGCGCGATCTGCTTCCTCGAAAGGGTCACGCCGCGCGCTCCCAGCGCCGCTGCGCCGCGATCTCGGGCGACTTGGCGAAGACGCCGTCCTTCATCACCGCGAGGATCCGCTTCGGGTCGCGCAGGATCGCGAGGTTGGCGAGCGGGTCGCCGTCGACCAGCAGCAGGTCGGCGAGGTAGCCGTCCTTGATCACGCCGAGCTCGTTCGGCTTCATCATGATCTGGCCGCCGTAGAGCGTGGCCGAGCGGATCGCCTCCATCGGCGTCATGCCGAGGTACTTGACGAAGAACTCGAGGTCGCGCGCGTTCTGGCCATGCGGTGTGAAGGCGAAGCCGTAGTCGCCGCCGGGCAGGATGCGGATGCCGCGCTTGTGCATCGCCCGCAGCGACTCCTGCGCCGCCTCCCACTCGCGCATGTAGCCCATGCCCACCGCCTTGGAGTGGGTGATGCCCCAGGGCTCGGCCTCGTAGAGCATGGCCAGGATGATGGCGATGCCGGGCGCGACGAAGACCCGGTCCTTCGCCGCCTCGAGCATGTCGAGCGACTCGCTGTCGCTGTAGCTGGCGTGGTAGATGACGTCGATGCCGTGGCGCAGCGACTGCTTCACCGAAGCGGCGGAGCGGGCGTGCGAGGTGCCACGCTTGCCGCGCACCCGCACCTCGTCCATCGCCGCGGCGACCTCGGCGTCGCTCATCCAGGTGGTCTCGGCCGGCGAGTCCTGGGTGAAGTTGTCGCCCGAGAGGTTGAGCTTGATCGAGTCGACGCCGTACTTGAGGAACATGCGCACCGCCTTCCTCATCTCGTCGGCGGAGTTGACGTTGACGCCGAACGAGAATTCCGGGAACGGCAGGTGCGGCAGGGTCTCGTCGCCGAGGCCGCCCGGGACGGTGATCTCCTGGCTGGCGGCGAGGTAGCGCGGCCCCGGGATCTGGCCGGAGTTGATGGCGTTGCGGGTGACGACGTCGAGCCGCGGCTTGGCGCAGGCGGCGCCGACGCACGAGGTCCAGCCGGCCTCGAGGTAGCGCTTGGCGATCTTCGCGCACCAGAGAACGTGCTCCTCGAGCGGCATGGTCTGGATGCCGGCGAGCGTGGCCGCGTCGTTCCACGAGAAGTGGGTGTGCGCCTCGCACATGCCGGGCATGAGGGTCGCGCCGGCGCCGTCGATCACGGTCGCGCCCGAGGGCGAGAGCGCCGCGGTCGAGCGGCCGACCGTGCGGATCCGGTTGCCCTGCACCAGCACGCTGCCGGAGTACGGCATCGCGCCCGAGCCGTCGAGGATGCGGACGTTGGTGAAGAGGGTGCTGTTGTCGGTCGTCGCCATCGCGTTCTCCTCAAGCGGCCCAGCGGGTCAGGGTGCGGGCCTGGCGCATCGGCGGCGCGCGGTGGAACTCGCCGCCCTTCATCACCGACAGGATCCGCGCCTTGTCCTGCAGGATGGTGATGTCGGCGAGCGGGTCGCCGTCGACCAGCAGGATGTCGGCGAGGCACCCTTCGCGGATGTAGCCGATCTCCTTGCCGCGCTTCATCATCGGCCCGCCCCAGGCGGTGGCCGAGAGCAGCGCTTCCATCGTGCTCATGCCGACGATCTTGACGAAGTACTCGAGGTCCCTGGCGTTGGTGCCGTGCGGCGTCCAGGCGAAGCCGTAGTCTCCGCCGGGCAGGATGCGTACGCCGCGCCTGCGCAAGCCCTTCATCGTCTCGACCGCGGCTTCGAGCTCGCGGTGGTAGCCCATCTTCTTCGTCACCTCGGGAGTCAGGCCCCACTCGCTGGCGTGGTGGCAGGTGTTGATCAGCCAGGCGAGGCCGGGAGCGATGAAGTGCTCCATCTTGTGCTGCTCGAGCAGGTCGAGCGTCTCTTCGTCGGTGAAGCTCGCGTGGTAGATCACCTCGATGCCGTGGGTGACGCAGCGCTTGATCGAGTTGCAGGAACGGGCATGCGCCGCGACCCGCTTGCCCCAGGCCTTGGCCTCCTCGACGCAGGTGGCGATCTCGACGTCGGTGAACTGGCAGCGATCGCTCGGCATGCCGGTGATCGATTCGCCCGAGAGGTTGATCTTCAGCGA
>JANMCC010000348.1:0-6915 GCA_031360885.1 Burkholderiales bacterium
ATCGAGGCCGGCGCGGTGGTGCAGGCGCTGGTCGACGCCAAGCCCGACGCGATCTTCAACGTGCTGTTCGGCGCCGACCTGTCGAAGTTCGTGCGCGAGGGCAACACCCGGCAGCTCTTCAAGGGGCGCGAGGTCGTGAGCCTGCTCACCGGCGAGCCCGAGTACATCGAGCCGCTGCGCGAGGAGGCGCCGGTCGGCTGGATCGTCACCGGCTACCCGTACTACGGCATCCAGACCGACGAGCACAAGAAGTTCTTCCTCGCCTACTACCGCAAGTACAACGAGTATCCGAAGCTCGGCTCGGTGGTCGGCTACTCGACCATCATCTCGCTCGCCGAGGGCATCAGGAAGGCCAAGTCGACCGACACCGAGAAGCTGATCGCCGCCTTCAGCGGCCTCACGTTCATGTCGCCGCTCGGCAAGGTGACCTACCGGGCGATCGATCACCAGTCGACGATGGGCGCCTACCTCGGCAAGACCAAGCTCGAAGGCACGAAGGGCGTGATGACCGACTACGTCTACCTCGACGGCGCCAAGTACCTGCCGAGCGACGAGGAAGTGAAGAAGCTCCGAGCCCCCGACTGAACCGCCGCGGATGTCGTTCTCGGCCGTCGTCCTCCAGATCCTCACGGGTCTGGCCTCGGCCTCGGCGCTCTTTCTCGTCGCCAGCGGCCTCTCGCTGATCTTCGGCGTGACGCGGGTCGTCAACTTCGCGCACGGCTCGTTCTACATGCTCGGCCTGTACGCGGCGGTCTCGCTCTCGCAGGCGTTCGCCGGCATCGGCCCGCTCGGCTGGTGGGGCGGGGTGCTGCTCGCGGCGCTGCTCGTCGCCGCCGTGGGCGCCGTGATCGAGATGCTGCTGCTGCGCCGGCTCTACGCCGCGCCCGAGCTCTACCAGCTGCTCGCGACCTTCGCCCTGGTGCTCGTGATCCGCGACGCCGCGCTCTGGATATGGGGCTCGGAGGACCTGCTCGGGCCGAAGGCGCCCGGGATGAAGGGCGCGGTCGAGGTGGCGGGCAAGCTGTTCCCGAGCTACGACGTGTTCTCGATCTTCGTCGGCCCGGTCGTGCTGGGCGCGCTCTGGCTGCTTCTGACGAGAACGCGCTGGGGCCTGCTGGTGCGTGCCGCGACGCAGGACCGGGAGATGGTCGGCGCGCTCGGCGTCAACCAGCGCTGGCTCTTCACCTCGGTGTTCGCGCTTGGCACCTTTCTCGCGGCGCTCGGCGGCGCGCTGCAGATGCCGCACGAGCCCGCCAACCTCAACCTCGACCTGGCGCTGATCGGCGAGGCCTTCGTCGTCGTGGTCGTCGGTGGCATGGGCTCGATTCCCGGCGCCTTCGTCGCCGCGGTGCTGATCGCCATGGTCAAGGCGTTCTGCATCGCCGCCGGGGAGGTCGACGTCTTCGGCGCGCCCTTTCCGCTCAGCAAGCTGACGCTGGTGGCCGAGTTCCTGGTCATGGCGGTGGTGCTGGTCTGGCGTCCGTGGGGCCTGTTCGGCAAGCCGCAGGGCGCGGTGCGCGGGCAGACGGCGCTGGAGCAGCCGCTTCGGCCGCTGCCGGCGATCTGGCGCCGGGCCGGCTGGCTGGCGCTCGCCGCGCTGCTGCTCGTCGCATTCCTCGACGGTCCGGCGCCCTACGCGGTGGTGCTGATGATCGACGTGCTGATCGCCGTGCTGTTCGCCGCCAGCCTGCATTTCCTGATGGGGCCGGCGGGCATGCACTCGTTCGGCCACGCCGCCTACTTCGGCCTCGGCGCCTACGGCGCGGCGCTCTGCGTCAAGGCGCTCGGCCTGCCGATGGAGGCGTCGCTGCTGCTCGCGCCGCTGCTCGCCGCGCTCGGCGCCTTCGTCTTCGGCTGGTTCTGCGTGCGTCTTTCCGGCGTGTACCTGGCGATGCTGACGCTGGCGTTCGCTCAGATCGTCTGGTCGGTGGTGTTCCAGTGGGATGCGCTCACCGGCGGCAGCAACGGCCTGGTCGGCATCTGGCCTTCCGCGTGGCTGGCGCCCAAGCCAGCGTACTACCTGCTCGTGCTCGCCTGCACGGTCGCCGGCTGCGGCCTGCTGGTGCGGATGCTGCACGCGCCCTTCGGCCTGGCGCTGCGCGCCAGCCGCGACTCGCCGGTCCGCGCCGCGGCGATCGGCCTGGCGGTGCCGCGCCTCCAATGGGCCGCGTTCGTCGTCGCCGGCACGGTCGCCGGGCTGGCCGGGTCGCTGTTCGCCTTCGCCAAGGGCACGATCTCGCCCGAGACGCTCGGCGTCGCCAAGTCGGTCGACGGCCTGGTGATGGTGCTGCTCGGCGGCGTGCAGGCGGTCTCGGGCCCGTGGGTCGGCGGCGCGCTTTTCACCTGGCTGCAGGACACGGTGGCGCGCCAGACCGACTACTGGCGGGCCCTGCTCGGCATCGTCATGCTGGCGCTGGTACTGGTGTTCCCGCTCGGCGTCGCCGGCGGGCTGAAGAAGCTGTTCATCCGCGATACGACTCCCTCTCCCCGCCCGGCGGGGAGAGGGCTGAGGTGAGGGGCATGCGCGCGGGCCACCCTCACCCCGGCCCTCTCCCGCAAGCGGGAGAGGGAGGCCATGCACTGCTCGCGGTCCGTGGGCTCTCCAAGGCCTTCGGCGGCGTGCACGCCGTCGAGAACGTGAGCTTCGCGCTCGCGGCCGGCGAGATGCTGGCGTTGATCGGACCCAACGGCGCGGGCAAGACGACCTGCTTCAACATGGTCGGCGGCCAGCTCGCGCCCGATGCCGGCTCGGTGCGGCTGGGCGGGGTCGAGCTGGTCGGCCTGAAGCCGGAGGCGATCTGGCGCCAGGGCGTGGGCCGCACCTTCCAGATCGCCGAGACCTTCGCCTCGCTCACCGTCGTCGAGAACGTGCAGATGGCGCTGCTCTCGCACGCCGGCCGGGTGGGCGGCTTCTGGCGACCGGCGCGGCTGCAGTTCCGCGCCGAGGCCGTGGCCCTGCTCGAGAGCGTCGGCATGGCGGCGCAGGCCGAGCGAGCGACCAGCGTGCTCGCCTACGGCGACGTCAAGCGGGTCGAGCTGGCGATCGCGCTGGCGCACAGGCCGCGCCTCCTGCTGATGGACGAGCCGACCGCCGGCATGGCGCCGCGCGAGCGGAACGAGTTGATGACGCTGGCGCGCCGATTGGCGCGCGAGCAGTCCATCGGCGTGCTCTTCACCGAGCACAGCATGGACGTGGTGTTCGCGCACGCCGACCGGATCATCGTCCTGGCGCGTGGCGAGCTGATCGCCGAGGGCCCGCCGGCCGCGGTGCGCGACGACGCGCGGGTGCGCGAGGTGTATTTCGGCGGCGGCACCACCTTCGCGTCGCCGGTGGCGCTGGCATGAGCGCCGACATGCTCGCCGTCGAAGGTCTCGACGCCTGGTACGGCCAGGCGCAGATCCTCTACGGCGTGAGCCTGGGCGTCGGCGCCGGCGAGTGCGTTGCCCTGGTCGGCCGCAACGGCGCGGGCAAGTCGACGACCATGAAGGCGGTGATGGGGCTGATGGCGAAGAAGCGCGGTCGCATCGTCTTTCGCGGTCACGACATCTCGGTCCTGCCAGCCTATCGCATCGGCCGGCTCGGCCTCGGCTGGGTGCCGGAAGACCGGCGCATCTTCACCGACCTCACGGTGCGCGAGAACCTCTCGGTCGCGCGCCAGCCGGCGCGCGAGGGTCAGGCCGCCTGGACCCCGGAGCGGCTGTACGCGCTCTTTCCCAACCTGGGCCAGATGCCCGACCGTCCGGGTGGCCGGATGAGCGGCGGCGAGCAGCAGATGCTCACCGTGGCGCGCACGCTGATGGGCAACCCCTACCTGGTGCTGCTCGACGAGCCTTCCGAAGGCGTGGCACCGATCATCGTCGAGGAGATGGCGCGCATGATCCTGGCGCTGAAGCAGGCGGGCGTGGCGGTGCTGCTGTCGGAGCAGAACCTCCATTTCGCCCGCCTCGTCTCCGACCGGGCGGTCGTCCTGGAGAAGGGCGAAGTGAAGTTCGAAGGCACGATGGAGGCGCTGATGAGCGACGATGCGCTGCTGCGAACCCACCTGAGCGTATGAGATGAGCCGAATCGCGGGCATCGACGTCGGCGGCACCTTCACCGACCTGATCGTCGTCGACGACGCGACCGGCGAGGTGCGCATCGCCAAGGTGCCGACGACGGCGCACAACCAGGCCTTCGGCGTGATCGCCGCGCTCGAGGCGGCCGAGGTCGAGCCGGCGTCGCTCGACGCGATCGTCCACGGCACGACGACGACCACCAACGCGATGCTCGAGCGCAAGATCGCCGCCGTCGGCCTGATCACGACGCGCGGCTTTCGCGACGTGCTCGAGCTCGGTCGGCGCACCCGGCCCACGCCCTACGGCCTGAAAGGCAAGTTCGTGCCGCTGATCGAGCGGCGCCTGCGCCTCGAGGTCGACGAGCGGGTCGACGCCGAAGGCGCGGTGCTGGTGCCGCTCGACGAGGCGCAGGTGGCGGCCGCCGCGAAGGAACTGATCGCGCTCGGCGCCGAAAGCGTCGTCATCCACTTCCTGCACAGCTACATCAACTCGGGCCACGAGGCGCGCGCCGCCGAGATCGTGCGCGCGCTCTGGCCGAACCGCTACGTCACCGCGGGCCACGCCATCGTCGCCGAGTACCGCGAGTACGAGCGCGGCACCACCGCGGCGGTGAACGCGGCGATCCAGCCGGTGCTGCACCGCTACATCGAGCGCCTGCAGAGCGAGCTCGCGAGCCGCGGCTTCGCGCGCGACCTGCTGGTGATGCAGGGCAACGGCGGCACGGTCTCCTCGAGCATCGTCGCCGAGCACGCGGTCGCGACCGTGATGTCGGGCCCCGCGTCGGGCGTGATCGCCGCGGCGGCGACGGCGATGCAGGCGGGATCGACTCCGGGCGAGTTCGGCAACGTCGTCACCTACGACATGGGCGGCACCTCGAGCGACGTCGCCCTCGTGCTCGCCGGCCAGCCCTCGGTCTCGAGCGACCTCGAGCTCGAGTACGCGATGCCGATCCACGTGCCGATGATCGACGTGCACACGATCGGCGCGGGCGGCGGCTCGATCGCCTCGGTCGACGCCTCGGGCATGCTGCGCGTCGGCCCCGAGAGCGCGGGGGCGACGCCGGGGCCGATCTGCTACGCCCGCGGCGGCACGCGACCGACGATCACCGACGCCAACCTCGTCCTCGGCCGGCTCGACCCGGAGCGATTGCTCGCCGTCGAGCACGCAGTGTCGATGGAGGCGATCCGCGCCGCGCTGATCGAGCACGTCGGCCGCCCGCTCGGGCTCGACGCGACCGAAGCCGCGGCGGCGATCGTCCGGGTCGCCAACGATCGCATGGCCGGCGCGATCCGCATGGTGAGCCTGGCGCGCGGCCACGATCCGCGTGACTTCGCCCTGTTCGCGTTCGGCGGCGCGGGGCCGCTGCACGCGGTGGCGCTCGCGCGCGAGCTGGCCATTCCGAAGGTGCTGATCCCGGCGCGGCCGGGGCTCACCAATGCGCTCGGCTGCGTCGTCGCCGACTTGAGGCACGACTTCGTCGCCACCGTCAACCAGCCGCTCGAAGCGCTGGGCGAGGATCGCATCGCCGAGGTATTCGCGGCGCAGATCGCAAGCGGCCGGGCGCTGCTGGCACGCGAGAACGTCGCCGTCGAGCGGATTGTCACGCTGCACCGCGCCGACATGCAGTTCCAGGGCCAGAGCCACATCCTGCCGGTGCCGCTCGAGTCGACCACGATCACCATCGGCGAGCTGCGCAGCGTTTTCTCGGCCGCCTACTGGCGCCGCTTCGGCGTCGAGCTGCCGGAGATCCGACCGGTGCTCGTCAACCTGCACACGGCGGTGATCGGCAAGCGCCAGGCCGTCTCGCTGAACGCCATCGCCGCGGCGCGGCCGAAGCAGACACTCGACGCAGCACGGCGAACGACCCGGCCGGTCTGGTTCGACGGCGGCTGGCTCGACACGCCCGTCTACCTGCGACAGGATCTGCCTCTGAAGGTGCGTTTCGAGGGACCCGCGATCGTCGAGCAGCTCGACTGCACGACCGTCATCGCCCCCGGCAACCGCGTCGAGCTCGATGCGATCGGCAATCTCATCGTCGCCGTGTGACCAGCCCGCCCCGGCCAGGCGGCAGAATCGGGCGCCGGGAGGGTCGTGCGATGACGGAACTTACTGCGCTGCTGGCTGCCGCGCGCCAGGGTGACGAGCAGGCGGCGGGTCAGGCCTTCGGTCTGCTCTACGACGATCTGCGCCGGCTGGCGCGTTCGCGGCTCCGCCAGCACCAGGCGATGACGCTGCTCGACACCACCTCGCTGGTCCACGAGTCCTACCTCAAGCTGGTCGGCAACGCGGCGCTCGCGGTCGAGGACCGGCATCACTTCTTCGCCTACGCGGCGCGGGTCATGCGCTCGGTGATCGTCGACTTCGCGCGGGCCCGGCTGGCCGAGCGCCGTGGCGGCCAGGCCGACCACGTCGCGCTCGACACCCTGCTGTCCGACAAGCTCGCGGCGCCGGAGAACGACGTGCTGCGCGTGCACGAGGCGCTCGAGGTGCTGGCGCAGGCCGACGAGCGGCTGGCCCGGATCGTCGAGATGCGGTACTTCGGCGGCATGACGGAGCTCGAGATCGCCGACGTGCTCGGCCTCTCCGAGCGCACGGTGCGTCGGTCATGGGAGAAGTCCAAGTTGCTGCTGATGGCGGCTCTGCAGTAGGCGGCTGTGCCGATCAGCGGCGATTTCCAGGCGATTTCGGGGTGGCATGGCCGGTTCTGCCGGTCCGGCCCGTACGTCCGTGCAAGAGGCTCCTGTGGCCTCGCGACCAGAGGGCCGGACACCACCGGCCACCTGCCCCCACTGCCCGGATGCCGCCGCCATGAACCTGCCGACCCTGCTCGATCCCGCCACCCTGCCGACGCTTCTCGAG
>JANMCC010000369.1:0-13031 GCA_031360885.1 Burkholderiales bacterium
CTTCGCCAGCGCCCACGACTTCCACATCGCGACCCAGATCGCCGAGGTGGTGTGCGGCGGCGACGTCGACGCCGGCTCGCTGGTCACCGAGGAATACCTGATGACGATGGAACGGGTGCGCTTCTGCGCGCTGCTCGACCACCCGAAGACGCAGGAACGGATCATGGGCATGCTGCAGACCGGCAAGCCGGTGCGCAACTGAAGGAGTTCGACATGAGCAAGCAAGTGCAGGACGCCTACATCGTCGCCGCCACCCGCACCCCGATCGGCAAGTCGGGCCGCGGCTACTTCCGCAACACCCGGCCCGACGACCTGCTGATCGCCGCGATCAGGAGCGCGATGAAGCAGGTGCCGGGGCTCGACCCGGCGGCGATCGAGGACGCCGTCATCGGCTGCTCGTTCCCCGAGGCCGAGCAGGGCATGAACATGGCCCGCATCGCGATGCAGCTCTGCGGCTTTCCGAAGCCGGTGGGCGGCGTCACGGTCAACCGCTTCTGCGCCTCCGGCCTGACCGCGGTGCAGATGGCCGCCGACCGCATCCGCGTCGGCGAGGCCGACGTGCTGATCGCCGGCGGCGCCGAGTCGATGAGCCTGGTGCCGATGGGCGGCAACAAGCCCTCGTTCAACCCCGAGATCTTCGCCCGCGACGAGAACGTCGGCATCGCCTACGGCATGGGCATCACCGCCGAGAAGGTGGCGGCGCAATGGAAGGTGAGCCGCGAGGCGCAGGACGCGTTCGCGCTCGAGTCGCACCTGCGCGCGCTGAAGGCGCAGGCGGCCGGCGAGTTCAGCGACGAGATGACGCCGATCGACGTGATTGCGCGTTTCCCCGACCTGGCCAGCGGCGAGACGACGACGACGACGCGCAATGTCGCGCTCGACGAAGGGCCGCGCAAGGACACCTCGGCCGAGGGCCTCGCCAAGCTCAAGCCGGTGTTCGCCGCCAAGGGCAGCGTCACTGCCGGCAACAGCTCGCAGACCAGCGACGGCGCCGGCGCGCTCATCCTCGCCAGCGAGGCCGCGGTGAAGCGCTTCGACCTGAAGCCGCTCGCCCGCTTCGTCAGCTTCGCGGCGCGCGGCGTGCCGCCCGAGATCATGGGCATCGGCCCGATCGAGGCGATTCCGGCGGCGCTGAAGTACGCCGGGCTGAAGCTCGACGACATGGGCTGGATCGAGCTCAACGAGGCGTTCGCGGCGCAGTCGCTGGCTGTGATCAACAGCGTCGGCCTCGACATGAGCAAGGTGAACCCGATGGGCGGCGCGATCGCCCTCGGCCACCCGCTCGGCGCGACCGGGGCGATCCGCTCGGCGACCGTGGTGCACGCGCTGCGCCGGCACAACCTGAAGTACGGCATGGTGACGATGTGCGTCGGCACCGGCCAAGGCGCGGCCGGCATCTTCGAGCGCGTCTGAAAGGCGCGTCGGCCCGCGGGCTGGCTGAACGAATTCCGACTGGCAAAGGAGACGAGATGAGCATCCGCACCGCCACCCTGAACGGGGTGGCCACGATCGAGATCGCGCGGCCGGAGAAGAAGAACGCGATCACCGGCGCGATGTACAAGGCGATGGCCGAGGCGCTCGATGCGGCGAAGGAAGACAACGCCGTTCGCGCGGTGCTGATCACCGGCCAGCCCGGCATCTTCACTTCGGGTAACGACATCGAGGACTTCATGCAGCGCCCGCCCGGCACGAACGAATCGCCGGCGCTGGTGTTCATGAAGGCGCTGATGGGCTGCGACAAGCCGGTCGTCGCCGCCGTCACCGGCGCGGCGATCGGCATCGGCACGACCCTGCTGCTGCATTGCGACTTCGTCTACGTGAGCGACGAGGCCCGCCTGGCGATGCCGTTCGTGAGCCTCGGCCTGGTGCCCGAGTTCGCATCCAGCCTGATCGTGCCGCAGCTCATGGGCAACGCGCGCGCCGCCGAGAAGCTGCTGCTCGGCGACCCGTTCACCGGTGCCGATGCGGTCGAGATGGGGATCGCCACCGCCGTGCTGCCGGCCGCCGAGGTGGCGCCGCACGCCCGCCGGATCGCCGAGCGCTTCAACGCCCTGCCGCCGGGCGCCGTGCGCGAGACCAAGCGGCTGATGCGCCGGCCGCGCGCCGCCGCCGCCGAGGAGGCGATCGCGATCGAGACCGGCATCTTCGCCGCGCGCCTGCGCAGCCCGGAAGCCAAGGAAGCCTTCAGTGCTTTCTTCCAGAAGCGCAAGCCCGATTTCTCCCAGTTCTGAGAGCGCCCGGCCCGGCCCGTCGGTTGCGGGCGAGCCGCGCCTCGGCCATCCGGCGATCGCGCTCGCCTTCAAGCTCGCGCTGGCGCCGCTGCTCGTCGCCCAGGCGGTGCGGACGCGGCGCCGCGCCCCCGTCCTGCCCGAGGCCGCCGGTCCGCGCGAGGGGCGCGCGGGCGCGGGCGAAGGGCCGACGGTCCGCGTGCTCGTGACCGGCGATTCGTCGGCCGCGGGCGTGGGCGTCGCGCACCAGGATCAGTCGGTCGTCGGCTACCTGGTTCGCACGCTGGCGGCGCACCGCGCCGGGACCATCGAGTGGCGCCTGCACGCGCGCTCCGGCCTCAACACGCGCGAGGTCCATGCGATGCTGCTCGCGGCGCCGCCGGCCCCGGCCGACGTGGCCGTGGTCGTGACCGGCGTCAACGACGTGATCGACCAGGTCCCGGCGCGCCGCGCACTCGCCCACCGCGCCGCGCTCGCCGACTGGCTGCTCGCGCAGGGGCTCGCGCGCCACGTCGTCTTCGCGCCGCTGCCGCCGATGCACCGCTTCCCGCTCCTGCCCGAGCCGCTGCGCGGCGTGATCGGTGTCGACGCGCGTCGCCACGACCAGGCGCTGGCGCGCTGGGCGGCGACGCGCAGCGACGTCTCGGTCGCGGCGATCGCGATCGATCTGACGCCGCAGACGATGGCGAGCGACGGCTTTCACCCTGGCGAGCCGGTCTACCGCGCCTGCGGCGAGGCGCTCGGCCTGCACATCGCCCGCTGCGTGGCCTGACCGGCGGCGCTAGGCGCGGTCGCAGGCTTGCGGCACACTGCCGCGCAAGAGCCCGCCAATGGGCCGGAGGAGGACGCGATGAATCTCGCCGGGAAAACCTTGTTCATCACCGGAGCATCGCGCGGCATCGGCCTCGCCATCGCCGTGCGCGCGGCGCGCGACGGCGCCAACATCGTCGTCGCGGCGAAAACCGCGGAGAGCAACCCGAAGCTGCCGGGCACGATCCACAGCGCCGCGGCCGAGATCGAGGCCGCCGGCGGCAAGGCCCTGGCGGTGCAGTGCGACATCCGCGAGGAAGCGAGCGTGCAGGCGGCGGTGGCCGCGGCGGCGGCGCGCTTCGGCGGCATCGACATCCTGGTCAACAACGCCAGCGCGATCAGCCTCACGCCGACCCCGGCCACGCCGATGAAGCGGGTCGACCTGATGTTCGGCGTCAACGTGCGCGGCACCTACCTGTGCACCCAGGCGTGCCTGCCGCACCTGGCGGCTTCGGCGAAGGCGGGACGCAATCCGCACGTGCTGACCATGTCGCCGCCGCTCTCGATGCGCGAGCACTGGTTCGCGCCGCACACCGCCTACACGATCGCCAAGTACGGCATGAGCATGTGCACGCTCGGCCACGCCGGCGAGTTCCGGCCGCTCGGCATCGGCGTCAACAGCCTCTGGCCGCGCACCGCGATCAAGACCGCGGCCCTGCAGATGATTCCGGGCGTGGACATCGCCGCCTGCCGCACCCCGGAGATCCTGGCCGACGCCGCCTGGCTCATCCTCACGTGCGACGCGAAGACGACCAGCGGCAACTTCTACATCGACGACGAGGTGCTCGTCGCGCACGGCGTCACCGACCTCGAGCGCTACAGCGTGACCCCGGGCACGAAGGACTTCGTCCCCGACTTCTTCGTCGACTGACCCGCAACCGGAGCCGAAAGCCGAACGATGACCGAACTGACCACGACCGAAGACACCCTGCGCTCGAACAAGACGCTCACCTGGATCCTCTACGGCCTGTACGGCGCGAGCTTCCTGGTCGGCATCACCTCGATCGTCGCGATCATCCTCAACTACGTGAAGCGCGGCGATGTCGCCGGCACCTTTCTCGAATCGCACTTCACCTGGCAGATCCGCACCTTCTGGATCAGCCTCGTCGTCGCCATCATCGGCGTGGTGCTGATGATCGTGCTGGTCGGCTGGCTGGTGCTGCTCGCCGACATGGTGTGGGTGATCTACCGGCTTGTGATCGGCGCGGTGAAGCTGAACGAGAACAAGCCGATCGCCGAGGGCAAGTTCGGCCTGGCGGCCTGAGGTGGCGGTCCGCCCCGCTGTCGCCGGTTCGAAGATCGGGCGCTGGCAGGTCGGCGCCGCGCGCATCACCCAGGTGATCGAGTCGGGCGGCTCGAGTCCGCCTTCGTTCCTGTTCGCCGACCTCACGACCGAGCGGGTGCAGTCGCACGCCTGGCTGCGGCCGCACTTCGCCACCGCCGACGGCCGGCTGATCGCCTCGATCCACTGCTTCGTCATCGAGTCGCAGGGGCAGGTCATCGTCGTCGACACTTGCGTCGGCAACGACAAGCCGCGCGCCGCGGCGATGTGGAACGAACTGAGCGGCCCGTTTCTCGCCGACCTCGAAGCCGCCGGCTTCGCGCCCGAGCGGGTCGACGCGGTGCTCTGCACGCACATGCACACCGACCACGTCGGCTGGAACACGCGCCTGGTCGACAGGCGCTGGCAGCCGACCTTCGCGAACGCGCGCTACCTGTTCGGCCGGCCCGAGTACGAGCACTGGCAGGCCGCAGGCGACGCCGACGAGCGCCGCGTGATCGCCGACTCGGTGCAGCCGGTCATCGACGCCGGCCTCGCCGAGTGGGTGGCCAGCGACCACGCCGTCACCGCGGAGGTGCGGCTCGAGCCGACGCCGGGGCACACGCCAGGCCACGTCAGCGTGCGCATCCGTTCGGCGGGCGAGGAGGCGGTGATCACGGGCGACCTGATGCATCACCCGATCCAGTGCTGCGAGCCCGAGGTCGGCTCGCGCTTCGACAGCGACCCGGCGCAGGCCTACGACACGCGCTTTCGCTTCCTGCGAGAGCAGGCCGAACGGAAGGTGCTCGTGCTAGGCACCCACTTCGCCCCACCGACGGCGGGCTGGGTTGTTCCGGCCGGCGAAGCCTGGGAGCTGGCGCTCGGTCGACCCGAGTAGGCTTCCATTCTTTGTCAGTGCCGCTTGGAGATGAACATGCCGTGTCCGCTGCTTCGGTCCGTCGTCGTCATTGCCGCCGCGGCGTGCGCCACCGCCGTCGCCGATCCGCTGGCCATCAAGCCAGGCGGCTGGAACATGCACGTCGTCGTCGCCGGCGGCAAGGCGTTCGATGCCAAGTCGTGCGTCACGAAGGAAGACCTGCAATTGCTGCGCGCCATGGGCGACGACGACTGCAAGTACACGGTCAAGTCGTCATCGTCGTCGCGCCTGGCCGGCACATCGGTGTGCGCCGGCAAGACGCGTGGCGAGTTCGAGATCAATGCGAAGAGCACCGAGCAGGTCGCCATGACCATCACCAGCGTGGACGGCAAGGGCGTCGCCCGGGGCGTCGAGATCACCGGGAGGTGGGCGAGCGCGAGCTGCAAGGGGTTCGACGATTGAGGCGACCCGCCGCTCTCACTGCGCCGGTATGGGGCGCGGCCGGCCCTGCAGGTCGATGGCCACGTAGGTGAGGTTGGCCTCGGTCACCTTGACCACGTGCAGGTCGGCCGGGTTGCGCTCGGCATAGACCTCGACGTTCACCGTGACCGAGGTGCGGCCGACCCGCTCGACCTTGGCGTAGAAGCTGAGCAGGTCGCTGACCGACACCGGCTGCTTGAAGACGAACTGGTTGACCGCGACCGTCGCGATCCGGCCCTTGGCGATCCTGGCCGGAAGGACGGCGCCGGCAACGTCGACCTGGGCCATGATCCAGCCTCCGAAGATGTCGCCGTTGCCGTTGGCGTCGGCCGGCATCGGCATCACCCGCATCACGAGTTGCCGGTCGTTCGGCAGGGTGAGCGGGGCGATCGACGAGATGTCGAGCTTCCTGTCGATCTCGGGCATATTCCTTCACCTCGGGGTCACGGCCACCGATTCTTTCACCAATAGCGAACGCGAACGCCGACTTCATGCGCCCTGGCTCCCTGTCTTCGCCCTCGGCCGCGCCACCCGGCGCGGCCGAGAGGCCGCCCAAGTCCGACTGGCGCACCCTCGGCAAGCTCCTTCCCTACGTCTGGCAATGGCGCTGGCGAGTCGGGGTGGCGCTCGCCTGCCTGGTGGCCGCCAAGCTCGCCAATATCGGCGTGCCGCTGGTGCTGAAGAGCCTGGTCGACGCGCTCGCGCTCAAGCCGGGCGATCCGGCGAGCGTGCTCGTGGTGCCGGTGGCGATCCTGGTCGGCTACGGTCTGTTGCGTCTGTCGTTCACGCTCTTCACCGAGCTGCGCGAGTACCTGTTCTATCCGGTCGCGGCCCGGATCGCCCGGCGGGTCTCGCTCGAGGCCTTCGAGCACCTGCTGCAGCTCAGCCTGCGCTTTCACCTCGAGCGGCAGACCGGCGGCGTCTCGCGCGACATCGAGCGCGGCTCGCGCTCGATCCAGTCGCTGCTCAACTACACGATCTACAACATATTGCCGACGCTCGTCGAGATCACGATGGTGATCGTGCTGCTCTCGGCCAAGTTCGACGGCTGGTTCGCGGCCATCACCTTCGGCGCGCTCGTCCTCTACATCGGCTTCACGGTCACGGTGACCGAATGGCGCACCGGCTTTCGCCGCGCCATGAACGAGCAGGACTCGAAGGCCAACACCAAGGCGCTCGATGCCCTCCTCAACTACGAGACCGTCAAGTACTTCTCCAACGAGCCGTTCGAGCAGGCGCGCTACGACGACAACCTGCACCGGCTCGAGAAGGCCTCGGTCAAGTCGCAGACCTCGCTCTCGGTGCTCAACCTCGGCCAGAGCCTGATCATCGCCACGGCGGTGACGCTGCTCGTCTGGCGGGCCACGCTCGGCGTCGTCGCCGGGACCATGACGCTCGGCGACCTGGTGCTCGTCAACGCGCTGATGATCCAGCTCTACATTCCGCTCAACTTCCTCGGCGTGATCTACCGCGAGATCAAGCAGTCGATGATCGACATGGAGAAGATGTTCGCGCTGCTCGGCCAGAACCGCGAGATCGCCGACGCGCCCGGCGCCCTGCCGCTCGCGGCCCGCGGCGGCGCGGTGCGCTTCGAGGACGTGCGCTTCGGCTACGACCCCGAGCGCGAGATCCTGCACGGCGTCAGCTTCGAGATCCCCGCGGGCAAGACGGTGGCCGTGGTCGGGCCTTCGGGTTCGGGCAAGAGCACGCTGGCGCGGTTGATGTTCCGCTTCTACGACGTCGGCGCCGGCCGGATCGCGATCGACGGGCAGGACATCCGCGAGGTGACGCAGAAGAGCCTGCGCGAGGCGATCGGCATCGTGCCGCAGGACACGGTGCTGTTCAACGACACGGTGGAATACAACATCGCCTACGGCCGCACCGGCGCCGCGCGGGCCGTGGTGGAGGCGGCGGCGCGCGCCGCCCACATCCACGACTTCATCGTCTCGACGCCGCGCGGCTACCAGACGATGGTCGGCGAGCGCGGCCTGAAGCTCTCGGGCGGCGAGAAGCAGCGCGTGGCGATCGCCCGCACGCTGCTGAAGAACCCGCCGATCATGATCTTCGACGAGGCGACCTCGGCCCTCGACTCGGCCAACGAGCGGGCGATCCAGGCCGAGCTGCAGAGCGCGGCCAGGAACCGCAGCGCCCTGGTCAGCGCCCACCGCCTCTCGACGGTCGTCGACGCGCACCAGATTCTGGTGATGGAGGCGGGCCGGGTCCTGGAGCGCGGCACCCACGCCGAGCTGGTGGCGCGGGGCGGCCGCTACGCCGAGATGTGGCGGCTGCAGCAGAGCAGCAGCGAGGAGCCGGCGACGGTGCAGGCGTGAGCGCGGGCGCGCCGCGCCGGATCGTCGTGGCACGAAGGTTGCACATTCCCGGCCTCCGGCAAAACCCTCGCTTTCCGGGCAAACACGGGCATCGCGTCAGCCGCGCTGCCTAGAATTTCGTTCTTGTTTTTCCACGGCGGCGGATCTGTGCGGTCCGCTGTCTCTCGTTTTCCTTTTCAGGAGTACACATGAAGAAGTCGATTTGGGTCAGCACCGCGGTGCTCGCCGCGGCGCTGGGCGCCACGGGCGCGGCCCACGCCCAGGACACGCTGAAGAAGATCAAGGACAGCGGCTCGATCACCATGGGCGTGCGCGAGTCTTCGGGCGCGCTCGCCTTCACGCTCGGCGACGGCAAGTACACCGGCTTTCACTACGACGTCTGCCAGCATGTCATTGCCGACATCCAGAAGCAGCTCGGCATGGCCAAGATCGACATCAAGTACCAGCCGGTGACCTCGCAGAACCGGATTCCGCTCGTGCAGAACGGCACCGTCGACCTCGAATGCGGCTCGACCACGAACAACGCCACCCGCCAGAAGGACGTGTCGTTCGCCCCCACGCTCTACGTCGAAGAGGTGCGCATCGCCACCAAGGCGAACTCGGGCATCACCAGCATCGCCACGCTGAACGGCAAGACCGTCGCCACCACCACCGGCACGACCTCGGTGCAGCTGCTGCGCAAGAACAAGCGCGCCGCCGGCATGGACTTCAAGGAGCTCAACGGCAAGGACCACTCCGACAGCTTCCTGCTGCTCGAGTCGGGCCGCGCCGATGCGTTCGTCATGGACGGCCAGATCCTGGCCGGCCTGATCTCCAAGTCGAAGAGCCCGGCCGATTACCGGATCGTCGGCGAGGTGCTCTCGGTCGAGCCGATCGCCATCATGTACCGCAAGGACGACCCGGGGTTCCGCAAGGCGGTCGACGACAGCGTGCGCGCCATCGCCAAGAGCGGCGAAGCCGCCAAGCTGTACGACAAGTGGTTCATGCAGCCGATCCCGCCGAGCAACACCAAGGTCGGCCTGCCGCCCTCCGACGCCACCAAGGCCGCCTGGGCGAATCCGAACGACAAGCCGGCGGAGGAATACGCCGAGAAGTAATCGGTTCGCCGATACAAGGTAAGCCCTAGCGCCGGGCGGCGCGAAGCTTGCTTACATTGCGATCAGCGCGGCGCGGAGCCATTCGCGTCGCGCTTTTTTCTTGGCTGGCGCATTCGACGGCCAGCACACCGGGGGCGTGACTGCGCATGGGTGACTGGAGTTTCTTCCTGCGGGACACGGGGGGCGGCGAGACCTACCTGCACTGGATGATGACGGCCTGGGGCTGGACCCTCGCGGTCGCGGTGCTCGCCCTCGTGGTGGCGCTGGTCGTCGGTTCCGTGATGGGCATCTTCCGCACCACGCCGAGCAAGCTGCTGGTCGCCATCGGCAACACCTGGACCGAGCTGTTCCGCAACGTTCCTCTGCTGGTCCAGATCTTCCTCTGGTACCACGTCATTCCGTCGATCTTCCTGTCTCTGCGGGCGATCCCGAGCTTCCTGCTGGTCGTCTTCGCGATCGGCTTCTTCACCTCGGCGCGCATCTCGGAGCAGGTTCGCGCCGGCATCCAGTCGCTGCCCAAGGGCCAACGCTACGCCGGCCTGGCGATGGGCCTGACGCTGCCGCAGACCTATCGCTACGTGCTGCTGCCGATGGCCTACCGGATCGTCATCCCGCCGCTCACCAGCGAGTCGATGAACATCATCAAGAACACCTCGGTGGCGTTCGCGGTGAGCATCGCCGAGCTGACGATGTTCGCGATGCAGGCGCAGGAGGAAACCTCGCGCGGCGTCGAGGTCTACCTGGCGGTGACGGTGCTCTATTTCGTGTCCGCGTTCGCGGTCAACCGGCTGGCTCACTTCATCGAGGGACGCGTCCAGGTCCCCGGAATGATCGGGGCCAAATGATGAATCTGAACCTCGACTTCGGATTCTTCAACTGGGCGCTGGTCCAGAGCTTCATCATCAAGGGCCTGATCTTCTCGTTCCAGCTGACGATCGTGGCGATGATCGGCGGCATCGCCCTCGGCACGGTCCTGGCGCTGATGCGGCTCTCGGGCAAGCCCTGGCTGGTCAATCCGGCGGCGGCGTACGTGAACACGCTGCGCTCGATCCCGCTGGTGATGGTGATCCTGTGGTTCTTCCTGTTGATCCCGAGCTCCTTCTACCAGGCGCTGCCGTACGGCCTGGGCAGCAAGTACCGCTCGGAGATCGCCGCGCTGATCACCTTCACCGTGTTCGAGGCCGCCTACTACTCGGAGATCATGCGCGCCGGCATCCAGTCGGTCGCCAAGGGGCAGGTCTACGCCGGCTACGCCGTCGGCATGACCTATGCGCAGTGCATGAAGCTGATCGTGCTGCCGCAGGCGTTCCGAAACATGCTGCCGGTGCTGCTCACGCAGACGATCATCCTGTTCCAGGACACGTCGCTGGTCTATGCGATCGGCGCCTACGACCTTCTCAAGGGGTTCGAGGTGGCGGGCAAGAACTTCAACCGGCCGGTCGAGACCTACCTGGTCGCCGCGGTCGTCTACTTCATCATCTGCTTCTCGCTCTCGATGCTGGTTCGCCAGCTGCAGAAGAAGATCGCCATCATTCGCTGAGCACAGGAAGCGAAACCCATGATCGACATCAAGAACATCTCCAAGTGGTACGGCAGCTTCCAGGTGCTGACCGATTGCACCACCGCGATCCAGAAGGGCGAGGTCGTGGTCGTCTGCGGGCCTTCGGGCTCGGGCAAGTCGACCCTGATCAAGACCGTGAACGCGCTCGAGCCGATCCAGAAGGGCGACGTCGTCGTCGACGGCATCTCGATCAGCGACCCGAAGACCGACCTGCCGAAGCTGCGCTCGCGGGTCGGCATGGTGTTCCAGCACTTCGAGCTGTTCCCGCACCTCACGGTCACCGAGAACCTGACCCTGGCGCAGATCAAGGTGCTCAACCGGTCTCAGGAAGACGCCAAGGTGCGCGGCCTGAAGATGCTCGACCGCGTCGGCCTCATGGTGCACAAGGACAAGTTCCCCGGCCAGCTCTCGGGCGGCCAGCAGCAGCGGGTGGCGATCGCCCGCGCCCTGAGCATGGACCCGATCGTCATGCTGTTCGACGAGCCGACATCGGCGCTCGACCCCGAGATGGTGGGCGAGGTGCTCGACGTGATGGTGCTGCTCGCCAAGGAAGGCATGACGATGATGGTCGTCACTCACGAAATGGGCTTCGCGCGCAAGGTCAGCCACCGGGTGATCTTCATGGACGCCGGCAAGATCGTCGAGGACTGCACCCGCGACGAATTCTTCGGCAACCCCGACGCGCGCTCGCCGCGGGCCAAGGACTTCCTTTCGAAGATCCTGGCGCACTGAGCTTCGGCCGGCCTCGACGCCGGCCCCGCGCGACGGCGATGGGACAATGCGGCGATGCCCGACCAGATCCGCATCGCCCGCCCCGACGACTGGCACCTGCACCTTCGCGACGGCGCCGCCCTCGCCGCGGTGCTGCCGCACAGCGCCCGCCAGTTCGCGCGGGCGATCGTCATGCCGAACCTGCGCCCGCCGGTCGTGCGCGTCGAGCAGGCGCTGGCGTATCGCCGCCGCATCCTCGAGGCGCTGCCCGCAGGCACGTCGTTCGAGCCCTTGATGACGCTCTACCTGACAGACACCACGCCGCCCGGCGAGATGCGCCGCGCCCGCGAGGCCGGCATCGTGGCCATCAAGCTCTACCCGGCCGGGGCGACGACCCACAGCGACGCCGGCGTCACCGACCTGAAGAAGGTCGCGGGCGTGCTCGAGGCGGCCGAGCGCGAAGGCGTGGTGCTGCTGGTGCACGGCGAGGTGACCGATCCCGAGGTCGACGTGTTCGACCGCGAGGCGGTCTTCATCGAGCGCCACCTGGTCGGCCTGCGGCGGAGCTTTCCGGGCCTGAAGATCGTGCTCGAGCACGTGACCACGAAGCAGGGCGCCGACTACGTCGCCGAGGGGGGGCAGAACACGGCGGCGACGCTCACCGCGCATCACCTCCTCTACAACCGCAACGCCCTGTTCGTCGGCGGCATGCGGCCGCACTGGTACTGCCTGCCGATCCTCAAGCGCGAGGAGCACAGGCGCGCCCTGGTGGCCGCGGCGACCTCGGGCAGCGGCCGCTTCTTCCTCGGCACCGACAGCGCGCCGCACGCTTCTGCGCTGAAGGAGCACGCCAGCGGCTGCGCCGGCTGCTACACCGGGTTGCATGCCCTCGAGCTCTATGCACAGGCCTTCGACGCTGCCGGCAAGCTCGACAGGCTCGAAGGCTTCGCCAGCTTCCACGGCGCCGACTTCTACGGCCTGCCGCGCAACGCCGGCACGGTGACGCTGCGCCGCGAGGCCTGGACGGTGCCCGAGGTGCTGCCCTTCGGCGAGGCCGAGCTGAAGCCGCTGGCCGGGGGCGAGTCGCTGGCGTGGCGGCTGGTCGCGGCTGAAGTCGGGAGCGCGCAATGAGCACGCCGGGCCGCAAGCTCTTCCTGATCGACGCCGACAACGTCGCGGTCGAGGTGATCGAAAAGGCGCTGGCCATGAAGCAGGCGCTGCATGGCGCGATTCATGTCAAGCGCTGCTACTGCTCGGCCGACTTCGCGGTCAAGAACCTCGCCTTCCTGAAGGAAAACTCGATCCGCGCCATGGTCAACGTGACGGCGGGCAAGAACTGCACCGACATCGCCCTGGCGATCGACGCGGTGCAGCTCTGCGAGTACGAGGTGCCGACGGTCGTCGTCATCGTCGGCTCCGACTCCGACTTCGCGCCGCTGGTGATGCACCTGCGCGACCGCGGCTGCCGCGTCGAGGGCGTCGGCCAGGAGGGCAAGGTCGGCGCCGAGTCGCATCTCGCCTACGACGATTTCGTCTCCCTGCCGGTGGGCCGGGGCCGGGCGGCGAGGTCGCCTGCGGCCGCGGCGCCGACGGCGGCGGTCGCGCCGCCGCGCCGGTCGAGCCGCGCCCTGGCGCCCGCGCTAGCGCCCGTGCCCGTCAGGCCTCGCCAGCCGGCC
>JANMCC010000379.1:0-2035 GCA_031360885.1 Burkholderiales bacterium
ACTCGCTCGACTGCAAGGCCTTCGGCAGCGCCGTCGTGCCCGACCTCTCGACCACCGCGGCCCTGGCCCGGGCCGAGTGGCCGCCGGTCAGTGCGCCGGCCTTCGCTCACTCCATGCCGAGCAGCTTGTAGATGCGCCGGGTGTAGGCGCCGAAGGCTTCGTGGGTCTTGATGTCGAGCGTGCGCGGGTAGGGCAGCTCGATCGTGAAGTTGTCGGCCATGCGCGCCGGCCCGGCGGTGAAGACGACGACCCGGCTGCCGAGGAACACCGCTTCGGAGATGCCGTGGGTGACGAACAGGATCGTCTTTCCCGACTGCTTCCAGATGCGCAGCAGCTCGAGGTTCATCTTCTCGCGCGTCAGCGCGTCGAGCGCGCCGAAGGGCTCGTCCATCAGCACCAGCTTGGGGTCGTGGATCAGCGAGCGGGCGATCGCCGCGCGTTGCTGCATGCCGCCGGAGAGCTCGTACGGACGCTTGTCCTCCGCGCCGGCGAGGCCGACGAGCGCGAGCAGGTCGCGGGCCCGCTCGCGGCTCGCCTTCTCGGGCAGGCCGAGGATCTCGGCCGGCAGCAGCACGTTGTCGAGGATGGTGCGCCACTTCAGCAGCAGCGGCTGCTGGAACACCATGCCGATGTCGCGCGCCGGATCGAACGGCGTCTTCGCCGAGCCCATGGTGACTGTGCCGCCGTCGTGCGGATGCAGGCCGGCCAGGATCTTCAGCAGCGTGCTTTTGCCGCAGCCCGAAGGCCCGACCAGCGAGACCAGCTCGCCGGGCATCACGTCGAAGGTCGCGTTCGAGATCGCGAGGTGCGTCTTCGCGCCCTTGCCGTAGGTCTTGGTGACGCCTTCGAGATGGATGAAGGGTTCCATCATCGAACCTCTTGGTGGCGCTGGATGGCCTCGGGCACGGGGCGGCCCCCTCCGCTCACGTCCCCCGCCGAGTGCCAAGCGAGCTTGGCACTCGCCTCCTCGATCCATCCGCTCTGGACGACCCTTGCCATCAGGACACCCGTGCGTCGGGAACGACCAGCGCACGCTCGAGCAGCAGCACCCCGCCGTACAGCAGCATGCCGATCAGCGTGATCAGGATCACCGCCATGAACATCGCGGCCGTGTCGAGGGTCACCTGCACCTGCAGCATCAGGTAGCCGAGGCCCTTGTCGGAGCCGAGGAACTCGCCGACGATCGCGCCGGCGACGGCGAGGATCGCGGCGACCTTCATGCCGGAGAAGATGTAGGGCAGCGCGCCCGGGAGCTGGATCTTGGTGAAGGACTGCCAGCGCGAGCCGTGCAGGCTCTTCACCAGGTCGAGCAGGTCGGGCTCCACCTCGCGCAGGCCGCGCACGGTGGTCAACAGGATCGGGAAGACGCAGATCGAGAACGCGATCAGCATGTTCGGCACGATCCCGTACTTGAACCAGACGATGATCAGCGGCCCGAGCGCCACCTTGGGGATCATGTTGAGGCTGACGAGCAAGGGCATCATCAGCGCCTCGAGCGGCTTCGACCAGGTGAAGGCGAGCGCCAGCATCACGCCCACCACCAGCGCGGCGAAGTAGCCGCCGTAGATCTCGGTGGCGGTGACGAGGGTGTTGGTCCACCAGCTGTAGTTGCTCGAGCCGAGCGCCTTGGCCGTGTCCACCGGCGAGGGCATGACGAACTTCGGCACGTCGCCGAACTTCACGAACAGGTACCAGGCGAGCAGCAGGGCGAGGTGGGAGGCCACCGCCATCAGCGTCCGGTTCCAGCGTTCGTTGTTCATCAGGGGGTGCGGCGGTCTCTCGATCGGGCCGCGCCGATGATAGGGGCGAAGGTCGCGCGAAGCGGCCGTATCGGGGTCAACGCTCTGTCCCGGCGAGGGGCCGGTTGCTAGACTGAAAAGACGCTCGCACCTCCCCAGGAATCCACCACCATGAGTTTCGTTCGCCGCTTCGCCCTGCTCGCCGTCGCCGCTGCCGGCTTCGCCGCCACGCCTTCGTTCGCCCAGACCAAGGTCGACTTCATCCTCAACTGGGTGCCGGGCGGCGACCACGTGCC